>VGTK01000008.1 GCA_016874715.1 Deltaproteobacteria bacterium
GTCGCGAGCGACGGCGGTGCGGTGCGAGCGCGTCGCGAGCGACGGCGGTGCGGTGCGAGCGCGTCGCGAGCGACGCGTCATTGGTCGGGCGAGATCTCGTCGAGCGCGCGTCCGCTGGTCTCCGGGAACATGCACAGGACGACGAACGGCGCGCCCAGCGCGAGCATCGCCAGAGCGGAGATCGCGGCCCAGTGCGAGCCGAGGAGCACGTACAGGGCCGACTCGACGGAGAGCCCGATCACCGCGCCCACGGTTCCCAGTGCCGCGCGCATCCCGGCCGCGGTCGATCGGTACGCGGTCGGGAAGAGCTCGATGCTGAACAGGGAGAGCAGCACGCCGCTGCCGAGCCCGAAGAACAGCATGGCGACCCAGAGGACGGGCAGCACCATGGCCGGCGCGTTGTAGAAGGACACGATCGTCAGGGGCAGGGCGGCGAGGAAGGCGATCGCGGTGGGCCGCCGCCCGAAGCGGTCGCTCCAGCGGCCGGTCAGGCTGTTGGCGAACACCGCGACGGCACCGCCGGTGAAGCCGAGCAGGCTGACCTGTGCAGGAGAGAAGCCGTGCGCCTCCTGGAGGAACTTCGGCGCGAAGAAGAACCCCGCGTGCTGCGTGAGGCCCAGGAGAAGGTAGAGCGCGCCCATGGCGACGAAGCGTCGTCGGTACGGTGACGCCTGGCGCGCGACCGGAGCCCGCGGTCGCGCGCGGCGGTCGGCCCGGGACTCGCGCGGACGCGCGCCGAGCCGCTCGAAGTGCGGCGTCTCGGCCATGTCGCGCCGGAGCCACGCGACCAGGAGAAGCGGTGCCAGCCCGACCAGGTAGAGCGTCCGCCAGCCGAGCGGCAGCACGTCGACCAGGCTGAAGAGCGCGTAGGCGAGGCCGTGGCCGCAGGCCGCCAGTGCGCCGAGCGCGCCGATGCCCCAGCCGCGCGCGTCGTCGTCGAGCTCCTCGCCGAGCACCACGACCGCGAGCGCGTACTCCGCCGTGATGAAGATCCGGGCGAGGAACTGCAGGACAACGAACGCCGCCGCGCTCGGCGCGAACGCCGATGCGCCGGTGAGGATCGTGTAGGCGACGATCGTCACGACGAGGAGACGACGGCGCCCCCAGCGATCGGCGGCCGCCGCGAGCAGCAGCGCGGGCAGCGCCCCGAGCGTGACGATCGAGGAGAGCAGGCCCAGGCTCTGCTCGGCGATCCGGAACTCGGCCTGGATCTGCTTGAGCGCGAGCGAGAACAGCCCCGTGTCGTACTGGTCGAAGAACGACGCGACCGACACCAGCCCGAGAACCGTCCACTGTCGCTGGCTGAGCTTGGGCGGCGTGCCGAGCCAGCGCACGCGATCGAACCAGGCGGGCTGGCCGGCGTGCTCGGCGCGCGACGCGCCGCGTGATGACGGGGGGAACACCTGCGAGGCAAGCAGCCGCCGGGCCACATGCGCCGCCAGGGAAGGAGTCGCCGGGCCGCGTGCGCCACGCCCGTTTCGCCTGCGTCGCGGGGCGCTGTCGATGCTTGCGCGCATCACGGCGATGCCCGAGCGCATTTTTCGCGAGAGCAGAGCCCAGCGCGCGCGAGTGAATTCGCAGCCTCGCGGTTGGCCGCTCCCTTGCTGTCGGCGCCTCGCAGAGAAAGCACCCATGGCAGAGACGATCCCGTACAACCCGCTCGACGCCGAGCAGCGCCGCGATCCCTATCCGCTCCTCGCGCGGGCGCGACGTGAGGCGCCGGTCTTCTTCAGCGAGGCCTTCAACATCTGGGTCGTGACGCGCTACGAGGACGTCTGGACCGTCCTGCGAGACCCGGTGCGCTTCTCGTCGGCGATCTCGACCAACGTGCGCAGCGAGATTCCCGACGAGGTCGCGGCTATCCTGCGCGAGGGCTGGGGCGAGGTCGCCACGCTGGTCAGCTGCGATCCGCCCGCACACACGCGCTTCCGTGGGCTGATCAACAAGGCCTTCACGCCGCGCCGCATCAACGAGCGCGAGCCGCGCATCCGCGAGATCGCCGGGGAGCTGCTCTCCCGGATGGCCGGCCGCGGCCGCGCGGACCTCGTCTGGGAGTTCAACTACCCGCTGCCGATGACCGTGATCTCCGAGATCCTCGGCGTGCCGCGCGAGGACCTCGACGTCTTCAAGCGCTGGTCGGACGATCTCGTCGCGCGGCTCTCCTTCGACCTGCCGCTCGAGCGCCAGAAGGCCTGCGCGCGGAGCCTGGTCGAGTTCCAGAAGTACTTCTCGGCGCGGCTCGACGAGCGCGCCGAGGACCCGCGCGACGACATGCTGACGGCGATGATCAACGCGCGCATCGAAGGGGAGGCGCCGCTGACGCGCGGCGAGATGCTGAGCATCCTCCAGCAGATCCTGGTCGCCGGCAACGAGACCACGACCAACCTGATCGGCAGCATGGTGGCACTGCTGCTCGAGGACCGGACGCGCTGGGAGGCCGTGTGCGCGGATCCGGCTCTCATCCCTGCAGTGGTGGAGGAGGCGCTACGCATGGAGGCGCCGGTCCAGGGCCTGTTCCGGATGGCGACCGAGGATCTGGAGCTCGGCGGTGCGCGCATCCCGAAGGGCGCGCAGCTCCAGCTGCACTACGGTGCTGCGAATCGCGACGAGGCCGAGTTCGCCGCCGCGGAGTCCTTCGACATGCGGCGCGACAACGCGGCGACGCACCTCTCGTTCGGCGGCGGGCCGCACTTCTGCCTGGGCGCCGCGCTGGCGCGGCTCGAGGGCCGCATCGCGCTGTCGATGCTGTGCGAGCGGCTGCCGGATCTCCGACTCGTGCCGGACGAGCCGCGCGAGCGTGCGCCGCACTTCTTCCTGCGCGGCTTCGAGCACCTGTGGGTCGAATGGACGCCCAGGCCGTGACCGTCGAGCCGGGACGCGCCGGCGCGCCGACGGCACTGGCCGGCCTGCGCGTGCTCGAGTGCGGGCAGGGGCTCTCGGCGCCGTTCTGCACGCGCCTGCTGGCGGACCTCGGCGCGGAGGTGCTGAAGATCGAGCCGCGCGGCGGCGATGCGGCGCGCGCCTGGGGGCCGTTCTCCGGTGCCGCACCGTCCGCCGAGGACAGCGCGACGTTCCTCGCCTGGAACGGCGGCAAGCACAGCATCGAGCTGTCCGGTGACCGCGCCGTCGATGCGCCGCGCATCGACGCGCTCGGCGCCGACGCCGACGTTCTCGTCACCAACCTGCTCCCCGGCGAGCGTGCGCAGTGGGGGCTCGACATCGACGCGCTCGAGCGCGCCAATCCGGGGCTGGTCACGGTGCTGCTGAGCGCCTACGGCGAGACCGGGCCGCTCGCGGGCGAGCGCGCGGCGCAGCTCAACGTCTGCGCGGCGGGCGGCATCAGCGTGATCCTCGGCGAGCCCGGCCGCACGCCGCTGTCGCTGCCGTTCGGCGTTCCCGCGCAACAGGCCGCGATGCACGGCGCCGCCGCCGCGCTGGCGGCACTGTTCGCACGTCGGCGCACCGGGCGCGGCCAGCGCGTCGACATCTCGGAGACCGACGTGCTCGCGTTCTACGCCGGCGGCATGTCGCTGTTCATCCTCGGCGGCGGCGGCAAGTGGAAGCGCCGCGGCTTCGAGCGCCACGGCGGCATCTACCCGTCCGGCTTCTATCCGTGCAAGGACGGCTTCATCTTCCTCGCGACGCAGACGCGCGCGCAGTGGAAGGGCTTCCTGCGGCTGATGGGCGACCCGGAGTGGGCGCAGGAAGACCCGGCCCTGCAGGATGGGGTGGCCATCGGCTGGCAGCGCGCCGACGAGGTCGACGTGCACTTCATTCCGTGGCTCGCGCAGCACACGCGGCGCGAGCTCATGGAGATGGCGGCGAGCGCTGACCTGGTGCTCGGGCCGATCAACGAGGCCGCGGACATTCTTTCCGAGCCGCACCTCGAGGCGCGCGAGTTCTGGGTCGAGGAGCAGCTCGGCGGGCGGCGCGTGCGGCTGCCGGGCATCGGCTATCGGCTGTCGCGCACGCCGTGGCGGCGCGGTCCCGCGCCGCGGCTCGGAGAGCACGACGGGGCGAGCTTCGCGTCGCGTGGCGTCGCCCCGGCTTCGGTGGCGCGCGAGCGCACCGCAACGGGGCCGGCTGGTCGACCGCTCTCGCGCGGACCGCTTGCCGGGCTCCGTGCGATCGAGCTCGGCTTCAACTGGGCGGGCCCGCTGGTCGGGCAGATCCTCGCCGACATGGGCATGGAGGTGATCAAGGTCGAGAGCGCCGGCCGGCTCGACTTCATGCGCCACTGGCCGCACGCCCGGGCGTTCTTCCACAACGCGAACCGCGGCAAGCTGAGCGTGTCGCTCGATCTCAAGACGAGCACGGGTCGCGACCTGCTGCGCCAGCTCGCCGGGCACTCCGATCTCGTGTTCGACAACTTCGCCGCCGGGGTGATGTCACGGCTCGGACTGGGCTACGACGATCTGCGCCGCGTCAACCGCGATCTCGTGGTGCTCAGCATGGCGATGGCCGGCCAGGAGGGACCGCTGCGCCATCTGCGCGGCTTCGCCACCATCGCGACCGGCTTCGCCGGGCTCGAGGCGTCGGTCGGCTACCGGGACATCGGCAGCACGGGGTTTCCGTCGATCGGCCTCGGCGACGCGAACGCGGCGATCCAGGGCGTGCTGGCGGCGCTCGCCGCACTCTGGCACCGCGACCGCGGTGGTGAGGGACAGCGCATCGACCTGTCCCAGATCGAGGCCGCGACCGCACTCGCGGCGGAGCTGCTCGCCGAGGCGCAGCTCGGCGACGTCACGCCGCACGCGCGGGCCAACGACCACCCGCGGATGGCGCCGCACGGTATCTATCCCGCGGCCGGCGACGATCGCTGGGTGGCGCTGGCGGTGCTCGACGACGCCTGCTGGCAACGGCTGGTCGCGCTCCTCGGCAGCCCGCAATGGGCGGTGGACCCCGTACTCGCGCTCGCGGCGCAGCGCCGCCGCCGCTCGCAGGAGATCGACGGCCTGCTCGCCGACTGGACGCGGTCGCAGGATCGTGACGCCCTCGTCGAGCGCCTGCGCGCATGCGGGCTCGCTGCGACGCCGGTCCTCGAGATCGAGGAGCTGGCGGCCTGGGGGCCGCTCGCGGCGCGCGGCGTCGCGACGGAAGTCGAGAGCTTCGAGGAGGGGGCGCGCACCGTGTACAGCACGCCCTGGCACCTCGCGGCGACGCCGCGCGCGATCGCCGGCCCCTCGCCGCGCGTCGGTCAGCACAACGGCTACGTCCTGGGCGAGATCCTCGGGCTGTCGGACGCGGAGCTCGCGTCGCTCGAGCGCACCGGGGTGCTGCGATGAGCCGCGCGCCGTTCCCGACGTTTCCGCCGGAGTACCGCAGGCGCTTCGTCGAGGCGGGGCTGTGGCTCGATCGGACGCTGCAGAGCTTCTTCGACGAGAGCGCGCAGCGCATGCCGGACCACGTCGCGATCGTCGCCGGCGAGCGTCGCAGCTCGTTCGCCGACTGGGCGGACGAGGCGCGCCGCGTGGCGGCCGGGCTCGTGCGCCTGGGGATACGCAAGGGCGACATCGTCACGGTCCAGCTTCCCAACTGGCCGGAGCTCTGCGTGCTGCAGATCGCGCTCGCGCGCATCGGCGCGGTGATCCAGCCGATGCACATGGTCTACCGCGAGCGCGAGATGGAGTCGATGCTGCGCTTCTGCGACTCGCGCGCGATGATCGTCGCGGGGAGCTATCAGGGCTTCGAGCACGCGGCTGCGGTCGCCGGCATGCGCGCGCGCCTGCCCGAGCTGGCGCAGGTGATCACCGTGGGCTCCGGTGTCGCGGGTGGGGACGCGACGTACGACAGCCTGCTCGGCTCCGACGACGGGCTCGACGCGTACCTCTCGTCGGCCGCGATCGGCGCGGACGACGTGTTCTACCTGAACTTCACCTCCGGTACCGAGGGCGCGCCGAAGGGCTTCCTGCACACGCACAACACCCTGGTGTCGGTGATGAAGCGCTTCGCCGACATGACCACGCAGGCGAACCCGGCCTCGCGCGACGACGTCATCCTCGCCAACAGCCCGATGTCACACTCCTTCGGCCACCTGGCGACGTACCAGGTGCTGCTGCGCGGCGTGCGCATGGTGCTCGTCGAGCGCTTCTCGCCCACCGAGATCCTGAAGATCATCGAGCGCGAGCGCGTGACGGCGCTGTCCGGTACGCCCGCGCACCTGATCAGCCTGCTGTCGCACCCCGACCTGCCGCGCACCGACATCCGCAGCGTGAAGAGCGTCGGCGTGGGCGGCGCACAGTGCCCGCCCGAGGTGATGAAGGACATCCAGCGCGTCTTCGGCGTGAAGAGCGGCAACATGTACGGCATGGGCGAGAACATCGTCCACACGCAGGTCGCGGCGAGCGATCCGCCGGAGCTGATCCGCGACACGGTGGGCAAGCCGGTGCCGGGCGCGGAGCTGCGCATCTTCGCCGCCGACCGGAGCACGGAGCGGCCGACCGGCGAGGTCGGCGAGATCGCCTACCGCGGGCCGTCGCTGTTCCTCGCGTACTACAAGAACCCCGAGCGCACCGCCGAGACGCGCAACGCCGACGGCTGGTTCTTCACCGGCGACCTCGGCTTCGTCGACGAGCGCGGCTACCTGCACCTCGCCGGCCGCCAGAAGGAGATGATCAACCGCGGCGGCACCAAGATCTTTCCGAAGGAGATCGAGGACCTGCTGCACGAGCACCCGAAGATCCTGCGCGCCGCCGTGATCGGCATGCCCGACGCGCGGCTCGGCGAGCGCGTCTGCGCCTGCGTCGAGCTCAAGCCCGGCGAGACGCTCACGCTCGACGAGGTGAAGTCGTTTCTCGCCGGGAAGCAGGTGATGAAGCACAACGTCCCGGAGCGCCTCGAGGTGCTGGCCGCGTTGCCGCAGACGCCGACCGGCAAGGTCCAGAAGGAGCCGCTGGTGCGCGCGGTAGGGGACAAGCTCGCCGCCGAGAGCGCCGCCGGCGCCGGCGCTGCACCCGGAGCAGGAGGTTCTGCGTGAGCGCCGCGTTCGGCAAGATCACCGAGGAGGGCGTCGAGCGCCTGCGCGGCCGCATCGGCCTGCCCCGCAAGGGCAGCAACATGCACCAGGCCGGTAAGATGCGCGTGACGGCCGAGACCATCCGCCGCTTCGCGCTGGGCTCCGGCGACGACAACCCGCTCTACCTGAGCCGCGAGGACGCCGAGCAGAGCCGGCATCACCGGCAGCTCGTGCCGCAGAGCATCATCGGGTTTCTCGAGCGCACGAACGGCGCGTCCGACGGTCTGCCGGGCTGCCACACGATCTGGCGCGATGCGCGCTACACGTGGCAGCGTCCGCTCGGGCTCGACGACGTGCTCGACCCGACGAGCTACCTGCGCGCAGTCGAGATCATCCCGAGCAAGTTCGGCGGCGGGCGCGCCGTGCGCCAGGACTACGAGACGCTGATCGAGGACGAGAGCGGCGCGCAGGTCGCGACCTACGCGACCTCGTGGCACCGCTTCGAGCGCGACGGCGCGAAGCGCGCGAGCAAGTACCAGCAGCGCGAGCTCGCGCACTACACGCCCGAGGACATCGAGCGCATCAAGGGCGAGTACGCGCGCGAGCAGCGCCGCGGCAGCGACGTGCTGTGGTGGGAGGACGTTCGGGTCGGCGACGAGATCCCGTTCGTCGTCAAGGGTCCGACCACCGAGATCAGCAAGTTCGCGTTCGAGAGCTGGGGTGGCGCCGGCGGCTGGTTCGTCGGCCACAAGCTCGCCTTCCAGCTGTTCGAGAAGCACCCGGGACTGCCGTTCATCAACGAGCAGGGCATCCCCGAGGCGCCGGTCGCGATCCACTGGTCGAATGTTCGCTCGCAGCGCATCCTCGGGCTGCCGGGCGCGTACGAGGCGGGCTACGAGCGCACCAGCTGGCTCGTGCACATGCTGATGAACTGGATGGGCGACGACGGGTTCCTGACGTCGCTGACGCAGCGCTACCCGACGTTCAACCTGCTCGGCGACACCACGTGGTGCCGCGGCACGGTGCGCGGCAAGGACGTGCTCGAGCAGCCGATCGACGGCAAGCGGCACGCGGTGCGCTGCGAGGTCAGGACCGAGAACCAGCGGGGCGACGTCACCACCACCGGCGAGGCCGTCGTGATGCTGCGCTCGCGGGAGGCCGAGTCGCGTGGGGCTTGACGAGCTCTTCGGTCTCGGCGGCAAGGTCGCCCTGGTCACCGGCGGCGCCGCCGGCATCGGACGCGGGATCGCGCGCGCGCTCGCCGCGGCGGGTGCGACCGTGGCGGTGGCCGACCTCGACCAGCGGGGCGCCGAGGACGTCGCGCGAACGCTGGGCGGCCGCGCGATCGGGCTCCGTGCCGACGTGTCCGACGAGGGCGCCGTGCAGGGGCTCGTCGATGCGGTGTGCGATCGCCTCGGCGCGCTCGACGTGCTGGTCAACAACGCCGGCATCTACCCGTCGAGTCCCATCGCCGAGACCACGGTCGCGGAGTGGGACCGGGTGATGGCGGTGAACCTGCGCGGCCCGATGCTCTGCACGCGCGAGGCCGCACGGGTCATGCGCGCGCGGGGGGGCGGCGGCGCGATCGTCAACCTGTCGTCGATGGCGGGCTTTCATCCCTGCTTTCCGGGGATGGCGCAGTACTGCGCGTCGAAGGGCGGGCTGGTGATGCTGACCCGCAGCGCGGCGCTCGAGCTCGCGCCCGAGGGCATCCGCGTGAACGCCGTGTGCCCGGGCGGCGTCGAGACCGAGGGCACGCGCGAGAACCTCGAGTCCGGCCTGCGCGACGTGCTGACGCCGCGCATTCCGCTCGGGCGCGTCGCCGTGCCCGAGGACATCGCGGGGGCGGTCGTCTTCCTCGCCGGACCGGCGGCGCGGTACGTGACCGGGACGACGCTGGTGGTCGACGGCGGCTACCTGATCAGCTGAGTGACGACGGAACGGGAGGGCACCATGGCGGAGCAGAAAGACGACTTCTGGATCCTGGAGAAGGCTCTGGAGCAGATCGACCCCGACCTGGTCGACAAGTGGGGCGACCCCAACAAGCACCCGGAGACGCAGTTCTCGAAGGAGGAGGTGCAGGCGCTGCTCGAGGCCGGTCGCGAGATGTTCCTGACCCACCTCACCAAGGAAGGCTTTCCCATGGTGACGGTGCACGTCTACGTCCTGCGCAACGGCGAGCTCTGGAGCACGTGCGTGAAGCCCCGGGTGAAGGTGCGCGCGCTCACGCGCGATCCGCGCTGCGGCGTGTGCATCTCGACCAACGGGCTCGGGCTGCCGTTCGGCGGCGCGATGACGCTCAAGACGCGCGTCGAGTTCGTCGAGGACCGCGCGAGCGTCGAGGAGATCTGCCGCATGCACGGCGAGCGCTACTACGCCAGCGAGCGCGCGCGCGAGCTGTTCGTGCGCTCGCTGCTCACCCCGAACCGCGTCGCGATGAAGTTCCACATCGACCACGTCGTGAGCTGGAAGAACATCGGCTTCCGCCCGAGCTGAACCACGTGCCGAGCCTCTCCCGCCTCTTCGAGCCCATTGCGATCGGCCCCATGCGGGTGCCGAACCGCATCGTCTCGACGACCTACTCGATCAACTCGGGGCGCGCCGACGGCCTGCCCGACGAGCCGTTCCTGCGCCACCACGTGGCGCGGGCCGCCGGCGGGGCGGGCTGGATCGGCAACGAGACCTGGGTTCTGCCGACGCCGCTGCCGCCGGGGCGTGGCGACGAGATCCTGCCGGGCAGCGCGGCGATCGGGGCGACGGCGTTCCAGCACCCCGACTTCGTCCCGCGCGTACGGCGCTTCACCGATGCGGTGCACGAGCACGGCAGCGTCTGCGTCATGCAGCTCACGCACCTCCAGTCGCTGATGGGGCCGTCCGCCGTGCAGACGGCGCTCAACAGCGACGTCATCCCGCACGTCCTCGACGACGACGAGATCGAGCAGCTGCTCGACGCCTACCCGGCGGCGGCCGCGGCGTGCCACGCCGCCGGCGCCGACGCCGTCGAGGTCCACTGCGCGCACGAGACCCTGCCGCAGTGCTTCCTCTCGCCGTGGACCAACCGGCGCCAGGACCGCTGGGGTGGGAACCTCGAGAATCGCATCCGCTTCGTCGTCGAGGCGGTCGCCCGCATCCGTAGGCGCGTCCCCGAGGGGCTCGCCGTCGGCCTGCGCGTGTGCGCCGACGAGCATCGCGACGGCGGCTACCGCCTGGACGACATGTGCCACATGGCGGCGATGATCAGCGAGGCGGCCCCGGTCGACTACCTGAGCGTCGACGTCGGCTCGACGTGGGGCATGCCGAGCTACGTGCCGCCGATGCAGTACCCGGTCGCCGCCTTCGCGGGCCACGCGGCGGCGATCCGTCGCGCCGTTCGCGTGCCGGTGGTCTACGCCGGCCGCGTGAACGATCCGGAGGTCGCCGAGCAGCTGCTGCACGACGGAGCCGCCGACCTGATCGGCATGACGCGCGCGCTGCTCGCCGATCCGGAGATGCCCGCCAAGGCTCGAGCGGGCCGCTTCTCGGAGATCCGCAAGTGCATCGCGTGCAACACCTGCATCGGCAAGGTGGTGCACGCCGAGGTGAAGACCGCGCTCTGCGCGGTCAACCCCGAGGTCGGCCACGAGCGCGAGTGGCGCCCGCTCGAGCCCGCGCCCGTCCGGAAGAACGTGCTGGTGATCGGCGGCGGACCGGCCGGGCTGGAGGCGGCGCGTGTCGCCGCCGCACGCGGTCACGGCGTGACGCTGCTGGAGAGGGGCAACGCTCTCGGTGGCGCGATGTGCATCGCCGCGCGCGCGCCGCGACGGGATGCGCTGCTCGACTTTCCGGCGTGGGCAGCCCGGGAGCTCTCCCGGCTCGGCGTCGACGTGCGCCTCGGCGTCGCCGCGACCGCCGAGATGGTGCTCGCGCACGGCGCCGACGCGGTCGTCGTCGCGACCGGCGCGCGGCCGCGGGACGGCTCGCTCCCGGGCGACTCCTCGGTGGCGATCCACGACCTGGTCTCGGTCCTCTCCGGAGCGGCGACCGCGCGCGGGCACGTCGTGGTGCTGTCCGAGGACGACCACATGATGACGCCGTCGGTCGCGGACTTTCTCGCCGAGCGCGGCGCCAGGGTGGAGATCGTGCACAAGTGGCTCGGCGTCGCCGAGGCGGTGGATCGCTACTCCAAGGGGATCGTCCTGCATCGCCTGCACGCGGCGGGAGTCCGGATCCATTCTTCGGCGCAGCCGCGCGCCCTCGTCGGGCGCACGCTGATCATCGCCGACGCGCACACCGGGCGCGAGACGCGAATCGAGAGCGTCGACGCGATCGTCACCAGCATCGGCATGGCGAGCGACGACGCGCTGTACCGCGCGCTCAAGCACCGCGTCGCGGAGATCTACTGCGTCGGCTCGGCGTTCGCACCGCGCTACGTGGCCGAGGCCACGCAGCACGGCGCCGCGGTCGGGAGGCTTCTCTGATGGACCTCGCCGACGCGACCGAGGACAGGGCGTTCCGCGCCACGCTGCGCGCGTTCCTCGAGCGTGCGCTGGCCGAGACGCGCTCGCTGCCGTCCGACCCGGCGGCGGCGGTCGAGCAGTCGCGCGCCTGGCAGCGCAAGCTCTACGACGCGGGCTACGTCGGCCTCGCGTGGCCGCGCGCGTACGGTGGGCAGGAGGCTTCGCCGGTCCGGCAGGTGATCTTCGGCGAGGAGTGCGCGCGTCTCGGCGCGCCACCCCTGATCAACACGATCGGGCTCAACATCCTCGGCCCGGCGCTGATCGCCTTCGGCAGCGAGGAGCAGAAGCGGCGCTTCCTGCCGCGCATCCTGCGCGCCGACGATCTCTGGTGCCAGGGCTTCTCCGAGCCTGGCGCGGGCTCCGACCTGGCGTCGCTGCGTACCGCCGCTGTGGTGGACGGCGACGACTTCGTGGTCAACGGGCAGAAGGTGTGGACGAGCCTCGGCCCGATCGCCGACTGGTGCTTCCTGCTCGTCCGTACGGATCGCGCGGGCCGCGCGCAGCAGGGCATCAGCTACCTGCTGATGGACATGCGGAGCCCGGGCGTGCGCGTCGAGCCGCTGCGCCAGATCACCCGCAAGAGCCACTTCAGCGAGGTCTTCCTCGACGATGTGCGCGTCCCGCGCGCGAACCTCGTCGGCGAGCTGCACGATGGCTGGCGCGTCGCGAAGGCGACGCTGTCCTTCGAGCGCTCCGGGCTCGCGGGCGTGGTCGAGCTCGAGAAGCGGCTGGAGGAGCTCAAGTCGCTCGCGTCGCAGCGGCGCCGGCTCGACGATGCCGGGCTTCGTCAGCGCCTCGCCCGACTCTTCGTCGAGAAGGAGGCGCTCAAGTACACCGGCTACCGCGTGCTCACCGCGCAGAGCCGGGGCGTCGACCCCGGACCGGCGGCCGCGATCGGCAAGCTGGCGGCGTCGGAGCTGCGGCGGAGCATCATGGACGCGGCTCTCGACATCCAGGGGCCGTATGCGGCGATCGGACGCGGCAATCCGCAGGCGCTCGACCGCGGCCGCTGGCAGGGACTGTTTCTCGACGCGCGCGCCTACACGATCGGCGGCGGGACGTCCGAGGTGATGCGCAACGTGATCGCCGAGCGTGCGCTCGGCTTGCCGAAGTCGATCGCAGGAGGCTGAAGGATGGCAAGGGGAATCGAGGCGCGGTTCGGGCTCGGCGGCAAGGTGGCCGTCGTGACCGGTGCGGCACAGGGACTGGGCAAGGCGATCGCGACCTGCTTCGCCGAGGCGGGCGCGGCGGTCGCCGTGCAGGATCTTCGCGAGGCGGGTGCCGCGGAGGTTGCCCGCTCGATCGCGGGGGCCGGCGGCCGCGCGATCGCAGTGGGCGGCGACGCGGCCGATCCCGACGTGCTGCGCGGACTCTTCGAGCGCGCGCAGAGAGAGCTCGGCGGCTTCGACGTGCTGGTGAACAACGCCGGCATCTACCCGTTCTCGAAGATGCTCGAGATGCCGGTCGACGAGTGGGACCGGGTGATCGCGCTGAATCTGCGCGGGACGTTCCTCGCGACGCAGATCGGCGGCGGCATGATGGCCGCGGCGGGGAAGGGCGGCCGCATCATCAACCTCGCCTCGGTGCAGGGAATCCGGCCCACGGCGCCGGGCATTGCGCACTACAACGCGAGCAAGGCGGCGGTGATCATGCTCACCAAGAGTGCCGCGCTCGAGCTCGGACCGATGGGCATCGGGGTGAACGCGATGGCGCCGGGTGTGATCGAGACGCCCGGGACGAGCCCGCTGATCGCCGAGGGCGGGCTCGGCGACCCGAAGGACCTGGTGCCGCTCGGCGGACGCTGGGGCCGGCCCGAGGAGGTCGCCGACGTGGCGCTCTTCCTCGCCGCACCGGCCTCGGCGTACATCACCGGCGAGACGATCGTCGTCGACGCCGGCTTCCTGCTGCAATGACGACGCGAACGAGCGTGGGAGGGTCACGATGAAGGCGAGTGCCGTGCTGGACATCGAACGGTTCGAGGTTGCCGGGAGAAGCGCGCGTGAGCAGCGCAACGCGGCGCGGGCGCGCGACATCTTCCTCGCCTTCTCGCGCTCCGACTTCGGCTACCTGTTCGCGAACCTGGCACCGGACGGGCAGGTCGAGGTGGTCGGGCTCACGCCCGAACGCATGGGGGCCAAGGGGCAGAACCCGAACCTCATCCCCGAGCTGTTCACCGAGGGCATGTGCTTCCGCATCCTCGCGACGATCGCGGAGGGCGACACCGTCTGCGTGCGCTGGGAGGACGAAGCCCCGACGAGCACGGGCAAGACCTATCGCAATCAGGGCGTGACGATCCTCCGTTTCGACGAGGAGGGGCGCGTCGTCCACTCGGTCGAGTATCTCGACCCCAACCAGTTCCTGGAGGTTCTCTGAGCCATGGTCCGTCCTGAAGACGAATACCGTCACGCGTGTCCGCCCGAGGAGGCCGGAGGTCTCTGGGGCGACACCCTGTGGGTGAGCGTGGTCGATCGCGAGGCCAACATCTTCGGCTGCAATCACTTCCACCTGACCAACAAGGGCTTCGGGCGCTTCGAGGCGCTGTACATCATCGACGGCGTGCAGCAGCTGTACGGCAACAAGTACCCGCTCGGCGTCGAGCCCGACCGCGGGCCGTACACCGACGGGCGCTTGACCTACACGGTTGTGAAGCCGCTCGAGGAGATCCGCATCGCCTTCGACGGGCCGCGCTTCGGCTTCGATTTGCGCTTCGTCGGGCGCTTTCCGGTGTTCGACTACGCGGACAGCATCAACGGCAACCCGCTCGCGAAGTTTCACAACTACGGCGGCCACTTCGAGCAGGGCATGCACTGCACCGGCACCTTCGAGATCCGTGGCGGGCCGCGGAAGGGCGAGACGCGACGCATCGACAGCTTCGCGCACCGCGACCACTCGTGGTCGACGCGCTTCGCCGAGGAGCCGCCCTGGGAACCGCAGCTCGGCGCGCTCGCCGGCCACTTCTGGCCGTCGATCCAGCTGCCGGACAAGCACATCAATGCGTTCGGCGTGATCCGCCCGGAAGGCTTCGGGCTGCCGCCCGACAAGGGGCCCGTGGGCGGCTTCGTGGCCAGCACCGAGGGGGTGAAGCCGATCCTGCACGCGACGTGCGAGTTCCTCGCCGAGGACGATCAGCGCACCGCAGCCGCGTTCCGCTACGCGATCACGATGCCGGACGGCAAGGTCCTGCACGTGCGCACCGGGCGGAAGTACGGCCAGACGAAGCTGTGGGACCGGGGCGAGAACGACCTCGAGAACCGGCTCGACTGCTACGAGCCGTTCTTCGACTTCGAGGTCGAGGAGACGGGTGAGCGCGGGTACGGCGTGGCGGAGTACTCGGTGCAGCCGCCCTGGCCCCGCTGGCTGGTCTGAGATCCCGGGGGGAGCGAACGTGGCTGACGACGTCGTCTGGGAAGATCTGAACGCGTTTCGCATGAGCGAGGCCGACGCGTGGCAGCTGATCGACGCGGCACCGGGCTGCGTGGTCACCTGGGTGCGGCGCGACGGCGTCGCGCTCGCTGTCTGGGTGTCGCACGCGGTGCTCGACGGTGCGCTGTGGGTCACCACGACCGTCGATCGACCGAAGACCATCGCGTGGCGGCGCGATCCGCGCCTGTCGGCGTGCTTCGGGGTGCCCGGCATGGGCTCGGTCACGGTGGTCGGCAAGGTCGAGCTCGACGACGATGCGAAGCTCCGGCGGCGCTTCCTCGAGGCGCTCGTGGTCAAGCTGGGCATTCCCGAGGCGGCCCGGGACGGCTGGCTGCAGAGCATGGACAGCGACGGTCGCCTGGTCGGGCGGGTGGTCCCCGACCGTTGGATCACCTTCGACGAGCGCAAGCTCTGGGCCTGACGATGCAGGAGATGGAGCAGACACTCGCGCGGTTCATCGCCGGGCAGACCGGCGGCGACGCGACGGTGCGCGATCTGGCGCGGATCCCGGGCGGCTTCTCGTACGAGACGTGGCGGCTCGCGGCCGAGTGGCGCGAGGACGGAGCCGCGCGCGCTGGCAACCTGATCCTGCGGCGGGCACCGCGCGGCGGCGTGCTCGAGCCGTACGACGCCTCGCGGGAGTTCCGCGTGCTGCGCGCGCTCGCGAAGACACCCGTGCCCGTGCCGCGCGTGCTGTGGGTCGAGCCGACCGGCGCCGTGCTGGGGACCTCGTTCTTCCTGATGGAGCTGGTCGAAGGCGAGATCCCGCTGCCGTGGGACGAGACGATCCCGGCCGAGAAGCGGCGTGCGCTGCACCACGCGTTCATCGATGCGCTGGCCGACCTGCACGTGCTCGACTGGCAGCCGCTCGATCTCGGCTTCCTCGGCGTGCCCGATGATGCGGGCGACCCGGCGGCGCTCGAGCTCGCGCGCTGCCGCGAGGTGCTCGACCGCATCGCGCTTCGTCCGTACCCGGTGTTCCGCGAGGCGATCGCGTGGCTCGACGAGCGTCGTCCGCGCGCACAGCGCCTGTCGCTCGTGCACGACGACTACCGCATGGGCAACTTCATCTGGCGCGATGGCCGCATCGTGGCGGTGCTCGACTGGGAGCGGGCCTTTCTCGGCGACCCGATGGCGGACATCGCGTTCACGCGGCTGCCGGGGATCGCCGGCTGGTGCGACGTGAGCGGCGAGATGGCCGAGCGCTACGCGGCGCGTTCCGGCATCGCGGTCGACGCGGACCGGGTTGCCTTCTACCAGGTGCTCGAGCAGCTGAAGGCGACGCTGGTCGGACTCACGGGGCTCAGGGCCTTCGCCGATGGCCGCACCTCGGACCTTCGCCTGGTGCAGATCGGCCGTGGCGCACATCAGGCGATCGCGGCGCTCGCCGCCGCCATCGGGTTGGAACGATGATCGACCAGACGATTCCCTTCCCCGAGATGGTCCGTGGCCTCGCGCGCTGCGTGCGCGAGTGGATCCTGCCGCACCTGCAGGACCCGATGGCCCGCACGCAGGCCGAGACGCTGGCGACGCTGCTCGACGGCCTGCCCGAGGCCTACGGCTCGGCGGCGGCGACGGCGGTCGCCCGCGAGAACGAGTCGGCGCGCGCGGTGCTGCGCGAGATCGGCGTCCCGTGCGCCGTGCCGGTGGCAAAGCCGACGCCCGACGTGGTGGCGCTGATGGCCGAGAACGCGGCGCTCAAGGAGCAGCTGCAGGCGGTGGTCGCGGCGAGCCGTGCGACGCAGGACGAGGCGAGCCGCGCGCGGGTACGGCGGCTCCAGAGCTACTTCGCGGACAGCCTGCGCCGGGAGCTCGCGGGGGTCGGTGCCGGAACCGACTTCGCGTCGCTCAGCCAGCGCGACGTCACCGATTCGCCGGCCGGAAGCTGACGGGGCCGGGAGAAGAGAAGGACAGCCATGGAAACGATGCGCGGCGGGGTGCTGGTCGAACCCTACAAGATCGAGATCGTCGACTACGAGCGTCCGGCGGTCGATGCGGACTCCGTGCTGATCCGGCTCGACGGGATCGGCATCTGCGGCAGCAACCTGCACTGGTGGACCGGGGGCGGGCCGGCGACGCGTCTCATGCAGTTTCCGATGCCGGGCGCCGGCGGGCACGAGTTCGCGGGCACCGTCGTCGACACCGGCTCGCGCGTGCGCACGGTCAAGGTCGGCGATCGGGTCGCGATCGACCAGTTCGAGAGCCGCTCGTGCGGCGGCTGCGTCTACTGCGCGCGCGGGCTCTTCACGCAGTGCTCGCGCATCCGTCCGCCGGGGCTCGAAGGTTTCGTCGAGTACCTGAGCCTCGGGGAGCGCGGGCTCTACGTGGTGCCGGAAGGGATCGAGACCCACGTGGCGTCGCTCGTGCAGCCCTACGCCTGCGCGGTGAGCGGCGTGCGCCGCGCGGGGCTCGCGGGCGGCGAGACCGTCGTCGTCCTGGGTGCCGGCGTGCTGGGCCTGTGTGCTGCCGGTGCGGCGAAGGTCCTCGGCGCCGAGAAGGTCATCATCACCGCCAAGTACGACGCACAGAAGGAGCTCGCTGCCCGCTTCGGGGCCGACGTCGTGCTGCCGAGCGGCGACGAGCACCTGGTCGAGCGCATCCTCGAGGAGACCGACGGGCGCGGTGCCGACCTCGTGGTCGAGACCGTCGGCAGCCACGCACCGACGCTTGCGCAGGCGCTCGAGATCGTGCGGCCCGCGGCGAAGGTCGTCGTGCTCGGCCTCTGGGACGACCTGGTGCCGATCGACTCGTGGCAGGCGATCCTCAAGGACGTCACGCTGCTGTTCTGCCTGAACCACGGCGTGGTCGGGAATCGCGCCGACTACGAGCTCTGCCTCGACTGGATGGCGTCGCGCAAGGTGCCGGCGCAGGACCTGGTCAGCCACATCCTGCCGCTCGACCAGCTCGAGGAGGGCTTCCGGCTGGCGGCGGACAAGTCGCGCGGTGCGACCAAGGTGATCATCCGTCCGGGGGCGGCTGCTTGAGCGCGGCGCTCGAGTCCCTCGGCGACCGTCTCTTTCAGGTCGCGTACGTCGTGCCGGATCTCGCTGCCGCCGAGCGCTTCTTCGCCGGCGCGCTCGGCGTGCGCCACTTCGAGCGCCTCGCCGGCGTCGAGCTCGGCGAGGGCTGCACGCACCGCGGCGCACGCGCCGACGCCACGCTCGACCTGGCGATCGGCTACGCGGGCGACACCCAGATCGAGCTCGTCTACCCGGCGCGCGGCGACAGCATCCATCGCGAGTTCCTCGATGCGGGGCGGAGCGGGCTGCATCACCTCGGCTTTCTCGTCGACGACTTCGCCGGGACCACTGCGCGCCTGCGGGCGCAGGGCCTCGCCTGCGTCGCCGAAGGGCTGCTCGATACCGGCATGCGCGTCGAGTTCGCCTACTTCGACGCGACCGCTCGGGCGGGCTCCGTGTTCGAGATCCTCGCCTTCGACGCCGCCGCGCACGCCTTCATGGACGAGATCCAGCAGAAGGGGAGGAGCCTCTCGTGATCCGAGCCGAAGACGAGTACCTGCACCGCGCGCCCGACGTGGCGCAGGGGCTGTGGAGCGACAACTTCTGGCTGTCGATCTGCGACCGCGAAGCGGACGTGTTCGGCGTCAATCACGTCCACGCCAGCACCAATCGCGGCTACGCGCGCTTCGGCACGATGCTGGTGATCGACGGGGTGCCGCAGCCCTGGGCGAACAAGGCGCCGCTCGCGGAGCGGGGGCGCTTCGCGCGCCTCACCGAAGGGCACATGACGTACACCGTGGTTCGCCCGCTGGAGGAGATCCGCGTCGAGTTCGACGGTCCGAAGTACGGCTTCGACCTGCGCTACAGCGGCCGCTTCCCGGTGTTCGACTACGCCGACTCGATCGGCGGCAACCCCCTTTCGGGCGCGATGTACTACGGCGGTCACTACGAGCAGGGACTGCACTGCCGCGGCGAGTTCGAGGTGCGTGGCGGCCCGCGCCCCGGACGTCGCGCCATCGACAGCTTCGCGCACCGGGATCATTCCTGGACGTTCCGCTTCAGCAGCGAGACCGCCTGGGACATCCCGCCGCTCGCGCCACCGGCGAGCCTCGGGCACTTCTGGCCGTCGATCCAGCTCGCGGACAGCCACCTGAACGCCTTCGGCTGGATGAACCCGGACTTTGCGCCGCCCATTCCCGGGGCGCCGCGCGTCGGCGGCTTCCTGTCGGATGCCCGCGGCAGCCGGCCGATCCGCGACTGCACCTGCGAGGTGCGTCTCGAGGCGGACGGCCGCTCGGCGATGAGCTTCCGCTACGCGTTCACGCTGCCCGACGGCGAGCGCATCCACGTGCGCACCGGCCGCAAGTACGCGCAGACCGTCAACGGTCTGATGCGTGGCGAGAACGACGCCGAGTGCACGATGGACTGCCACGAGGGGTTCTTCGACTTCGAGGTCGAGGAGACCGGCGAGCGCGGCTACGGCTGCGCCGAGTACTCGATCATGCCGCCCTCGCCGCGCTGGAGATACTGAGGTGTCGATGAGCTCCGAACGCATCCTCGCCATCGACGTGATGAACCACCCGCCGGAGGCGAAGCGCAGCCTAGGCTCGGATCCGTTCCAGTACGAGGAGTTCAAGATCATGCTGCGCACGACCTTCAAGGCGATGCGCAGCCCGAAGCCGGGTGCCGGGTCGGACGCGCCGCGCGGGGAGGCCGGCTCCGGCGCCAGCAGCGATGCGGCGCGCGGGCTTCTCACCGGGCACGAGTCGGTGGCCGAGCTGCTGCGCGACATGGACGAGCTCGGCTACTCGCACGTCGTGATCACGGCGACGAAGATGTGGTCGTACCGCTACCACCACAAGCTCATCCTGGACTACGGCGTCGACGACGTCGGCGCACTCGTCGCCGAGGGCAAGGGCCGGATCGTCGGTGCTGCGAGCTACAACCCGTTTCGCATCGAGGAGAGCCTCGCCGAGGTCGAGAAGGGCGTCCGCAGCTACGGCTTCAAGTACGTCTGGTTTCATCCGCTGTCCTTCGGGCTCGCACCGAACGACCGCCGGTTCTACCCGCTGTACGCCAAGTGCAACGAGCTCGACATCGCGGTCGGCATGCAGGTGGGGCAGTCCGCCGAGGTGCTGCCGTCGGACGTCGGCCGCCCGATGCTGGTCGACGACGTGGCGATCGACTTCCCGAACCTGCGCATCAACCTGTCGCACACGGGATGGCCGTGGATCGACGAGTGGTGCTCGATGCTGTGGCGTCATCCCAACGTCTACGGCGACATCTCGGCGTACTTCCCGCGCAGCCTCGACGAGCGGCAGGTGCGCTTCATGGACAGCTCGCGCGGGCGCGACAAGGTGCTCTTCGGCACCAACGGCCTCGGGCTCCGCGCCTGCGTCGAGCAGTTCCGCGCGCTGCCGATCAAGGAGGAGACGCAGCGACGCGTGCTGCGCGACAACGCGCTCGAGTTTCTGCGGCTCGACCCGGCCACGGTGAGTGCCTGATGGGCAAGCTCGACGGAAAGGTCGCGGTGGTCACCGGCGGCGGGACGGGCATCGGCCTCGCCATCGCCGAGCGCTTCGCCGACGAGGGCGCGACGGTCGTCCTCGTCGGGCGTCGTCGCGATCGCCTCGAAGCGGCGGCGTCGAGGATCGGCCGTGGTGCGCGCGCCGTGCCGGCCGACGTCGGCGTCGAGGCGGAGGTGGCGGCCGTGTTCGCCGGCCTGCCGCGGGTCGACCTGCTGGTCACGTGCGCGGGTGGTGCGGTGTTCGGTGCCATCGACGAGCTGCCGCCGCGGGCCTGGCAGGAGCTCTTCCAGGGCCGCTTCTTCGGTCAGATGTTCGCCTGCCACCACGCCGTACCGCGCATGCCTGCGGGGAGTGCCATCGTGCTCTGCTCGGGGATCGCCGATCGAGCGAACGTTCCGCTTTACAGCGGCGGCTCGGCGCTGTGCGGGGCCGTGAACGCGCTCGGGCGCAACCTGGCGGTCGAGCTGGCGCCGCGCGGCATCCGGGTGAACGTCCTCTCGCCCGGCCTGATCGAGGGTACCGCGATCGAGCCGAACCTGAGCGGCGAGCAGCTCGCAGAGTTCTGGCAGGACACGCTGCGGCGCATCCCGATGCATCGCGCGGGCAGCGTGGCTGACACCGCGGAGGCGGCGCTCTTTCTCGCGACCTGTGCCTACGCAAGCGGCCAGGTGCTCGAGCTGGACGGGGGATGGACCGCCACATGAGACGAATGCGACTTGCGCGGGAGCAAGGAGTGCCCCTAGGACGGAGATCCCACCGCATCAAGGAGATCTTCGTGAAGTCTTACGCCCGCCTCGCGATTCCCCGCCGCCCGCGTCATGCCCGCCTGGTCGCCGTGCGCGCAACGCTCGTGATCCTGGCCCTGACGCTCTGGGTGGGAGGTGCGGGCAGCGCGCGGGCGCAGGACGCGCCCCGCCCGACGCCGACGGCGGCGCGATCGCCGTCGGGCGGTCCGACTGCCCAGCCTGCATCGACCCAGGCGGCCGACAAGCCGGGCGCCGCCGGCAAGGCCGCACCGCCACCGGCAGCCGGAGCCGACGAGAAGGAGCCGCGTTCCTGGGATCAGCCGCAGGCGGGCGTGCTGCTGCTGCGTCCCGAGCTGCCCGATGCCGCGCAGAACGTGGAGGAGATCGTCGTCACGGCGCAGCGGCGCTCGCAGAACATCCAGGACGTGCCGATCTCGATCACCGCGCTGACCTCGAGCTTCATCGAGGACTCGGGCTTGACCAACGTCCTCGACATGTCGCAGTACACCCCCAACGTCCAGATCAACGCGGTGAACGATTCGCGTTCGACGGCGGTGCGAATCCGCGGTATCGGCAGCGACGGAAACAATGCGGGCATCGACCCGAGCGTCGGCGTGTTCATCGACGGCATCTTCCAGGGTCGCACGGGTGCTGCCTCGATCGTCGACCTCGTCGACATCGAGCGCATCGAGGTGCTGCGCGGTCCGCAGGGGACGCTCTTCGGCAAGAACACGGCGGCGGGTGCGATCAGCGTGGTGACCAAGAAGCCGGTACTCGACGTGTGGGAGGGACTCATCGAGGGTGACGCCGGAAACTACGACAACCTCCAGGTGCGGGGCACGATCAATGCGCCCCTGATCGATGAAACGATGGCGCTGCGGCTCTCCGGATACTGGGTGCAGCGCGACCCGTTCGACGTCAACCTCGCGGGTGGCGAAGGGCGCAACAACGGCGACCGCAACGGCTTCCGTCTGCAGACGCTGACCAACTTCACGGACGACTTGCAGTTCACGTTCTGGACCGACTACGGCACCGAGCAGACCCTCTGCTGTGCCGCCGACATCATCACCTACGACGGCTACCCGAACCTCGACGTCACGTTCCGGCCGATCGCCCTGCCGATTCCACCGGGCAGCCGCGTGGGCTTCCTCGAGACGCCCGACCGCCCGCTGCCCCCGGCCGATCCGTTCGATCGCCAGGTGGACGTCAACGAGCAGACGACCAACGACGTGACGGTGTGGGGCGTCGCCGGCGAGCTCAACTACGACATCGGCGACTACGTGCTGACCTGGCTGAACGGCTACCGTCAGTTCAAGTCGTTCAGCGTGCTCGACGGCGACTTCTCGCGCTACGAGGCCGTGTTCAACTCGACCGACGAGAGCTTCGAGCAGGCGTCCTCCGAGCTCCGCCTCACCTCGCCCTACGGTGAGGATCTCGAGTACGTGGCCGGCGCCTACTTCTACTGGCAGAAGAACGACACCGTCGGGATGACCGGCATCAGCCGTGACTGGCTCCTCGCGTCGCCGACCGTCGGCCCGCTGTTCACCGCTTCGGGGGACGAGCGCGGGCGCGTCATCAACACCGATACCAACAGCTTCACGACGCAGAGCTATGCGCTCTTCGGGCAGGCGACGTACCGCTTCACCGATCAGTGGGCGCTGACCGTCGGCGTGCGTGGCAACTACGAGCGGAAGGCTCGCGTCGGGACCCAGATCTCGGGATTCAAGGTTCTCGACGCCGGCCCGTTCGGGCCGGATCAGGAGCTGGACGAGTCCCTGTCGGTGTTCAACCTGTCGCCGATGGGCTCGCTCCAGTACTACCCGGTACCCGAGATCAACTTTTTCGGGCGCATCGCGCGCGGCTTCAAGTCCGGCGGCTTCAACCAGCAGCGCACGGCCGGCGCCCTGAACACGGAATTCGCCGACGAGGTGGCGACCGACTTCGAGGTCGGCCTCCGCAGCACCTGGCTCGACGGCATGGTGACGTTCAACGCCACCGGCTTCTACACCCTGTACGACAACTTCCAGTCGCAGGCGTTCGACGGCAACTCGTTCTCGGTCACGAACGCAGGCAGCCTGACCAGCTACGGCGTCGAGACCGACATGTTCTTCGTGCCGCACCCGATCCTCGTGTTCGGTCTGTCCACGGGATACAACGTCGCGAAGTACGACGACTTCGACAACGCACCGTGTACTGCGGAGGATTCCTTCTTCGCGCGTATCGACGCGGGCAACGTCGCAGCACCGGTCGCCTGCACGCAGGACCTGAGCGGCAGGCCGCTCGACAACGCGCCACAGTGGACCGTCTCGACGTTCGCGCAGGTCACCTATCCGATCGGCAACCTGCCCGTGCTCGAGTGGCCGACCGACGCCTTCTATCGCGCGGAGTACAGCTACCGGGACCTCCTGTACTTGCAGCAGGACCTCGACCGGACACTGCGGCAGCCGCCGGTCAACCTGGTGAACATGCGCCTCGGGCTTCGCACCCAGGACGAGGCGTGGGAGCTCACGATGTGGGTCAAGAACCTCACCGACGCGTCCTACGCGGTGGTCGGGTTCGACGTGCCGATCGTCAGTGGATACGCCGCGGTGGTCGCCCCGCCGCGAACGTTCGGCGCGACGCTGCGTTACCGATTCTGAGGGAGATCGAAGATGACCTTGACGACACGGAAAGTGATGTCGCGGCGGCCGCGGCGCCGCGGCGCGCTGCTGGCGAGTGCCGCCGCATTGCTGCTGCTCCGAGGCCCGGTATGGGCGGCGCCCGCGGCGGAGGATCCGGAGAAGCTGCGCGGCCTGGTCGCCGACGATGCGGCCCTGCAGAAGGACTCCGCGGCCACCCAGGAGCGCATCGACGGCCTCGACGACGAGACGCAGAAGCTCCTCGCGGAGTACCGGCGCGTCAAGAACGAGACCGAGAGCATCCAGACGTACAGCGAGCAGATCGCGGCGCAGATCCCCTCGCAGGTCGAGGAGATGCAGCAGCTCGAGCGCCAGCTCCAGGAGGTCGAGGCGACGTCGCGCGACGTCCTGCCGCTGATGCAGCGCATGCTCGCGACGCTCCAGCAGTTCGTCGAGCTCGACCTGCCGTTCCTGCCGGAGGAGCGGAGGAAGCGCGTGAACACTCTGCTCGAGATGATGGACCGGGCGAACGTCTCGATCTCGGAGAAGTTCCGCCGGATCGTCGAGGCCTACCAGATCGAGATGGAGTACGGCCGGACGCTCGAGGCGCACGAGGGCAAGCTCGGCGAAGGCGACCAGGCGCGCACGGTGCAGTTCCTGCGGGTCGGCCGGGTCGCCCTCATGTACCAGACGCTGGACCAGAAGGAGACCGGCTACTGGGACGGCGAGAAGAAGGCCTGGGTGATCGACAACGACTACAAGTCGGCGTTCGCGAAGAACGTCGCGGTCGCGAAGAAGCTCGGTGCGCCGGATCTTCTCGTGGTGCCGGTGCCGGCACCGAAGGAGGTGGAGTCGTGATGCGCATCCTCTTCGGGGCGCTTCTCTTCGTGGCGGCGGTGTCGGGCGAGGCCTGGGCAGCGGATCCGGCACCGGCGGCGCGCTCGCTCGATCAGCTGCTGGAGATGGCGCGCCAGAGCCAGCAGACGCGGCGGGAGCTGGACAAGGAGCGCGAGCGGGAGTTTCTCGCCGACCGCAACCAACAGCAGGCCCTGCTCGAGAAGGCGAAGCAGGAGCTCGCGGCAGCCACGGCGAAGAGCCAGAAGCTGTCGGCGGACTTCGACGGCAACGAGATCAAGCTCAAGGAGCTCGAGACGCAGCTCAAGGCGCGCGAGGGCAACCTCGGCGAGCTCTTCGGCGTGACGCGCCAGGTGGCGCAGGACGTCTCGAGCGTGTCGCTGAACTCCCTGATCAGCGCGCGCCATCCGGAGCGCGACGATTTTCTCGTCAAGCTCGCGAAGTCGAAGTCGCTGCCGGCCATCCCCGAGCTCGAGCAGCTCTGGTTCGAGATGCTGCGCGAGATGACCGAGACCGGCCGGGTGGCGCGCTACCAGAGCAAGGTCGTGACGGCCGAGGGCACGCCCGTCGACCGGGAGGTGGTCAGCATCGGCGGCTTCACGGCCATCGCAGGGTCCGAGTACCTGAGCTACCTGCCGAGCATGAAGCAGCTCGCGGTCCTGGCGCGGCAGCCGACGGACGAGCTGGTCGACATGGCGCGTGGCGTGACCGGTGCGACGTCGGGCTACGTGCCCTCGATCATCGACCCGGCGCGCGGTGCGCTGCTCGCCCTCTCGGTGCAGCGCCCCGGGTGGCTCGAGCGCATCAGCCACGGCGAGGCCGTCGGCTACGTGATCCTCGTCGTGGGAATCGTCGGGGCACTCTGTGCCGTGTTCCAGTTCTTCTACCTCTTCCGCGTGCGGCTCGCGGTGACGCGACAGCTGGGACGCCTCGAGGCGCCCACCGCCGACAACCCGCTGGGCCGCGTGCTGCGGAGCTTCAAGGGCGACCCCGCGCGCATCGAGGAGGACGCCGAGGTCGCCGAGCTGCGCATCTCCGAGGCGGTGCTGCGCGAGGTGCCGCGGCTCGAGCGCTTCCAGCCGTTCCTGCGTCTGGCGGTGGCGGCGGGCCCGCTGCTCGGGCTGGTCGGTACCGTCATCGGCATGATCATCACCTTCCAGAGCATCACCGAGTCGGGCTCGAGCGATCCCAAGCTGATGGCGCACGGCATCGGTCAGGCGATGATCGCGACCGTGCTCGGCCTCGGCATCGCGATCCCGCTC
Source organism: Deltaproteobacteria bacterium (assembly GCA_016874715.1). GTDB lineage: Bacteria > Desulfobacterota > Binatia > UBA12015 > UBA12015 > VGTK01. The sequence continues at coordinate 25,844 of VGTK01000008.1, forward strand.
CTGTTCGCGAATGCCGGGCTGTCGTCGCTGTCGCGCTCGATCGTGCAGATCCTCGACGAGCAGAGCACGGGCCTCCTCGCCGAGCACATCGAGACGAGGCAGCGTCGTGCTTGAGCGCATCCTCGCCCCGTACGCGGCCGTCGCGGCGCTCGTCGACGAAGGCGGACCGTTCGTGTTCCTGATCTTCCTCTGCGGGCTCGTGCTCTGGACCCTGATCCTCGAGCGCTTCTGGTTCTTCTGGCGCGTGCTGCCCGGCGAGGCGTCGGCGATGCTCGCGGCGTGGAAGGCCCGCCCGGAACGCCGTAGCTGGTGCGCGCGCCAGATCCGGCAGGCCATGATCTCGCGCCTCAACGCCGCGATGACCGCCGGCTTCCCGCTCCTGAAGACGCTGGTGCCGATGGCGCCCCTGCTCGGCCTGGTCGGGACGGTGAGCGGCATGCTCGAGGTGTTCGACTCGATGGCGATGCGCGGCTCGGCGGACGCGCGCACCATGGCGAGCGGCGTCTCGCACGCGATGATCTGCACCATGACCGGCCTCGCCGTCAGCGTCACCGGGCTCTACCCGGTGTACTACTTCCAGTCGCGGGCACGTCGTGAGACCGAGCTGCTCGCGGATCACTTCGAGGTCTGACCATGCGCATGCGACGGCACTTCCACGAGGAAGAGTCCGGTGCCATCGACCTGGCGCCGATGCTCGACTTCGTGATGAACCTGCTGATCTTCTTCATCATCACGGCGGTGTTCACCAAGGAGCTGGGCCTCACGGTGAACCGGGCCGGCGCGTCGGGCGGCGAATCGTCGGGCGAGACGTCGAGCGTGCTGGTGACGGTCCGCGGCAGCGGTGAGATCTGGATCGAGGACCGCATCGTCGACGTACGCGCCGTGCGTGCCAACATCGAGCGTCTGCACGTCCAGAAGCCCGAGGCCGGAGTGCTGCTGGTGGCGGACAAGGATGCCGAGGCCGGGGTGCTCGTGCAGGTGATCGATCAGGTGCGCGAGGGCGGTGTGCAGAACATCTCGTTTGCCGGAACACGGTGAGGGGGGAGCATGCGGTCGCGGCGGCACACCGAGGAGATTGGCGAGAGCGGCATCGACCTGGCGCCGATGCTCGACTTCGTCATGAACCTGCTGATCTTCTTCATCATCACGACATCTTTCGTGCGCGAGGCCGGCATCGTCGTCAGCCGTCCGCTCGCGGCCACGGCGGAGCACGAGGAGTCGGGCAACATCCTGATCGCCGTCACGGCCGGCGGAGACATCTGGATGGATCGCCGTCAGGTCGATCTGCGCGAGGTGCGCACGAACATCGAGCGTCTGCACGCGGAACGCCCGGACGACACGGTGGTGGTCGTCGCGGACAAGGCGGCGCGCGCCGGGCTCATCGGCGAGGTGATGGACGAGGTGCAGCTCGGCGGGATCAAGCAGGTGGCCATCGGGGCGGCGAGTGAAGGCGACTGACGAGCTCACCGGCTTCGCCGGCCCCGGAGGGGTGAAGGCCGGGCCCGCCTACTCGACGGAGACACGACGCACCAGGTTGGGTCGTTATGCGCTCGCCGCGCTCGGCGGGTTCCTGGCGAACCTGGCGATCTTCGGCCTCCTCCATGCGCTGGTGAGTCCGGGCAAGACCGATGCGATCGATCGCGGCGTGCGCCCGGTCTTCGAGTTCCTCCGCTTGCGCCGCGACGAGGTGACCGAGACCAGGACGCGTCGTCTGCCCGATCGGAAGCGGACGAAGCCCTCGGTCGGCGGGGCGCCGCTCGCGATTGCGCGGTCGGCAGCACCGGGAGTGCAGGGGCTCGCCGTGAGCCCGGGCGACTTCCAGGGCGGCTTCGCGCTGGCGGGAAAGCCCTACCTGGGCGCCCCTGGGGGCGATCCCGGAGGTGGGGATGGGACCGGCGACGTGTCCGGGGGCGGGTCGGACACCGACGCGGTGCCGCTGGTGCGCGTGAACCCGATGTACCCGCCACGTGCCGCGGCGCGCGGCATCAAGGGCTGGGTGTTGGTCGAGTTCACGGTCACCAGGGAGGGCACGACCGAGAACATCGCCGTGGTCGACGCCGACCCGAAGGGCGTCTTCGAGCGCGCGGCGACCAACGCGGTCGAGAAGTATCGCTACAAGCCGAAGATCGAGAACGGTGCGGCCGTCGACCGTCCCGGCGTCCGGCTCGTGATCTCGTTCGAGATGGAGAGCTGATGGGCGAGTTTCTCTCACGGCAACCCCGCCGATCGGATGGGGCGGCGTACCCGTTCCACCCCTCGCCGTCGACGAGGCCGTTGCAGACGTCCTTGCTTGCGGCCGTGCTCCTCGCCGGAACCCTCCTGCTCGACCCGAGCGGGGCGCGAGGGCAGGAAGGTGCGCCGGTCAAGCCAAAGACCAAGCGCGTCCAGGCGGTCAGCGACTGGACGTTCAAGCGTCTCAATCTCGCGCACGAGGCGATCGCCGCAAGCCAGTTCGACGAGGCGATGGCCAAGCTCGACGACCTCAAGGACAGCCCGCGGCTGAACGACCACGAGCAGGCGCTGGTGTGGCAGAGCTACGGCTACGTCTACGGCATGCAGGAGAAGTACGAGGAGGCGACGGCAGCGTTCGAGAAGAGCCTCGCGAAGGACGCCCTGCCGGATTCGGCGCAGGCCAACGTGCAGTTCAACGTGGCGCAGCTCTACGTGCTCCGTGAGCGCTACGCGGATGCCGTCACGGTGTTCCGCGACTGGTTCACCAAGACTCCCGACCCGAGCTCGGACGCGCACTACATCTACGCGATCGCGCTGTTCCACACCGGCGACAAGGAGGAGGCGCTGGTGCACGGCCGGGCGGCGGTCGAGCGCGCCAAGGTCCCCAAGGAGCCCTGGCTCCAGCTCGTCCTCGCGGTGTACGTCGAGAACAAGCAGTACGGTGACGCGACCGCGGCGCTCGAGGCTCTGACCGCGTTCTACCCGAAGAAGATCTACTGGCAGCAGCTGTCGGCCGTCCATGCGGAGGCGGGTGACTTCAACAAGGCCCTGGCGGTGTCGGCGATCGCCTACGAGCAGGGCGTGCTGACCGAGGACAAGGAGCTCCGGCAGCTCGCGCAGCTCTACCTCTACAACCGCATCCCCTACCAGGCGGCGCTGGTACTCGAGAAGGGCATGGCCGAAGGCGTCATCCCCGAGACCGCCGAGACGTGGCAGCTGCTCGCCGATGCGTGGGTGCTCGCGCGCGACCGCGACAAGGCCGAGAAGCCACTCGAGCAGGCCGCCGCCCGGTCTGCCAACGGGGAGCTGTACTTCCGCCTGGCGCAGGTCCAGGTCGACCGCGAGAACTGGGCGGCGGCGCGCCAGTCGCTCGCGCGCGCGCTCGAGAAGGGGAATCTCTCGGATCCCGGCAACGCCCAGCTACTGCTCGGCATCGCGTGCGCGAGCGACTCGAAGTGGCAGGAGGCGCGTCAGGCGTTCCAGGCCGCCGCTTCGCACGAGAAGACCGCCGCCGCGGCCACGGCCTGGCTAACCGAGGTGGATGCCGAGCTCGCCCCGGAGGAAGACGGCGCGGCAGAGGAGCTGCCACCGACCGAGGGCGCGAACGCATCCCCACCGCTGGCGCCGGGAGATTCCGGTCTGGCGGGTGCGCCGCCTGCCTGACCGCTCGTCACGGGCCGGTGAGCTCCTGCCGGGTGGCTGCGGGCCGCGCGGCGTCGCTACCCGTGCGACGCCGTCCTATCCGTCGACACCGCGCCGAACCGAAGGGAGTCCTGCGATGCCTCGACCGACGGTCAACAAACAGTGGCTCCTCGCCGCGCGCCCGCACGGCATGCTGAGCGAGGCCAGCTGGCAGCTGCGCGAAGCACCCGTGCCGCAGCTTGCACCAGGGGAGGCGCTGGTCGAGACGCTGTATCTCTCGTGCGACCCGACGCAGCGCGGCTGGATGGAGGACCGCCCCAGCTACATGCCGCCGGTCGGCCTCGGCGAGGTGATGCGGGCGGTCTCGGTGGGGCGCGTGGTCGAGTCGCGCGCGCCGTCGCTCGAGGTCGGCGACCTCGTCGAAGGCATGGCGGGCTGGCAGCAGTACTCCGTCGTCACGGGGGGCGGGCCGTTCGGTGCCGCGAAGGTTCCGGCGGGCACCGATCCGCAGCAGCTGATGAGCGTGCTCGGCCTGACGGGATTGACCGCGTACTTCGGGCTGCTCGATCTCGGCGCACCGAAGGCGGGCGAGACGGTCGTCGTCTCGGGCGCCGCCGGTGCGACGGGCTCGATCGCGGGACAGATCGCGCGCATCGCGGGCTGCAAGGTCATCGGCATCGCCGGCGGCCCCGACAAGTGCGCCTGGCTCACCGGCGAGGCGCGCTTCGACGCGGCGATCGACTACAAGCACGAGGACGTGCGCGCGCGCCTGCGCGCGCTCGCGCCGCACGGCGTGGACGTCTACTTCGACAACGTCGGCGGCGACATCCTCGACGCCGTACTCGAGCAGATCCGCATGAAGGCGCGCGTCGTGCTGTGCGGCGGCATCTCGGCGTACAACGAGATCGAGCCGCCGCCCGGTCCGCGCAACCTGATGAACCTCGTGATCCAGCGCGCGCGGATGGAGGGCTTCATCGTGATCGACTACGCGGCGCGGTTCGGCGAGGCGCGGGACGCGCTGAAGCGCTGGGTCGATGCCGGCGAGATCGTCTACGGGGTGGACGTGGTGCAGGGAATCGAGCGCGCGCCGGAGGCGCTGCTCAGGCTGTTCTACGGCAAGAACCTCGGCAAGCAGCTCGTCCGGGTCGCGGAGTAGAGAGTACCGTCGCGAGAGTCCTCCGAAGGGAGCAAGCCAGCATGCGCGTGGAATCGTTTCTCATGGATCCGCTGTGGCGGAACGTCGCGGACGCGGCTCGCAAGTACGAGTCGCTCGGCTTCGACTCGCTGGCCGTTCCCGAGATCTCGGCGGATCCCTTCTTCATGGCGGCCGCAGCACTGTCGGCGACCGAGCGGGTGCAGGTGCGGACCGCGGTGGCCGTGGCCTTCCCGCGCAGCCCGATGGTGGTCGCGCAGATGGTCTGGGACCTGCAGCGCAACTCCGGTGGGCGCTTCGGTCTCGGGCTCGGCACGCAGGTGAAGGGCCACAACGAGCGCCGCTTCAGTGTCGCCTGGCCCGAGCAGCCCGCCGTGCAGCTCCGGGAGTACATCGAGTCCCTGCGCGCCATCTGGCGCACGTGGCGCCAGGGCAGCGCACTCGACTACGTCGGCCGCTACTACCGCTTCACGCTGATGACGCCGGAGTTCACCCCGCCGCCGCTCGAGAATCCGGAATCGCCGATCTACATCGCCGCCGTTCGCCCCGCGATGCTGCGCCTCGCCGGACGCGTGTGCGACGGCGTTCGCCTGCACGGCTTCTGTACCCGCAAGTACCTCGAGGAGGTGGCTCTTCCGAGCCTCGAGGAGGGCCTCAAGCAGGCCGGGCGTCCGCGCGAGCAGTTCGACGTCTGCGGCGGCGGCTTCGTGGTCACCGGCCGCGACGAGGAGGCGGTCGCCCGCGCGCGCGAGTCGATCCGCTACCGGATCGCGTTCTACGGCTCGACGCGGAGCTACCACCCGGTGTTCGCGGTGCACGGCTGGGACGACCTGGGGATGGAGCTGCATCAGCTCTCGAAGCAGGGGCGCTGGGACGAGATGGCCAGGCGCGTCACCGACGAGGTGGTCGAAACCTTCTGCGCGGTGGCGACGTACGATCGGCTCCCCGCGGCCCTCGCGGCCCGCTTCGGAGGGCTATCCGATCAGGTGGAGTTCGTCCTGCCCGACGCGAGCCCCGACGAGGCGGGCGAGCTTCTCGCCGCCGTGCGCCGGATCCCGCATCGCTTCTCGGGGACCTACACGAGCTGGGGCTGAGACGAGCTCGGGCCGAGACGGCGTCGGGCGGGCGAGGCTCAGCGCCCCTGGCCCGGTACCTTCCACACCTGCGGCGGCTTGCCGCCGATCAGGTCGGCGAGCGACCAGAGCTCGATCCGCCATGGCTCGAGGCGCAGGCAGCCGAAAGACTCGTCGGTGGGACCCTTCGGGAAGAAGAGTCCGGGGTCGTAGCCGACCGGCGGCGGTATGTCCTTGAACCAGTCCCACAGCCGCTTCTTCTCGCTCTCGCGCGACTCCCACGAGGTGCGGCAGTCGACGTGCACCTGCTCCTGTACGTTGTCGATGTAGGTGAGCGACGCCCACGGGTGGCCGTCGACGTCGCGCGACTTGTGCGAGTGGCGGTCGGTGAGGAGCCAGCCGACGCGCCCGTCCCAGACGGGGTGCACGATGCGCGACCGAATGCGCCGCGCGGCGTCGCTGGTCGACATGGAGCACCAGACGATGCGGTCGGTGCGGATCTTGAACTCGTCGGCGAGGGACTCGAACCCCACGATGGGCTGCATCCGAACCTCCTGTCGCTCCACGCGAGACGGGACGGGCCGAGCGGGGGAGGGGCCTACTTCGCGCTCGTGCTTCTGCTGCGCTCGTCGCAGCGATCGAAGGCCGCGAGGATCCGCTGGAAGCGCTCCTCGGTGATCCTTCGCGTGTCGGAGTGGGTGAAGATGTAGAGCTCGTCGTCGAGCACGGCCTGGCGGACGATTCGACCGACCTCGAGGGGATCCATGCCGGCCTCGATCTGGCGCTGCACGTCGGGGTGCTCGCGCCCATCGGGCCCGCCGAGCGCGTCCTGGCGATTGCGGCCGCTCGACACGATCTTCGTCCGCACGTTCCCCGGGCAGAGGACCGAAGATCCGATGCCGTGCTGGTCGCGCTCGGCGTACAGCGTCTCCGAGATGCCGACCACGGCGTACTTCGACGCGACGTACGGCGCGATCTCGGTGTGCGGCGCCACACCCGCGATCGAGGCGGTGTTGACGACGTGCTTCTCGCCCGGCTGGGCCTTCATGCGCGGCAGGAACGCCTGCAGGCCGTGCACGACGCCATCGAGATTCACCGCGCACACCCAGCGCCAGTCCTCGTCCTTGATCTTGTCCATCGGATCGAAGGTCACGACGCCGGCGTTGTTGCAGAGCAGATGGACGGCGCCGAACTCGGCGAAGATGCGCTCCGCGAAGGCGTACACCGCGTCGCGGTCGGTCACGTCGAGCTGCAGCGCGAGCGCGCGGACCCCGTGCCGCTCGATCTCGCGCAGGACGTCCTGTGCCGCCTGACGGTCGATGTCGCCGATCGCGACGTGCATCCCCGCCTCGGCGAAGGCGAGGGCCATCCCCCGGCCGATGCCCGATCCGCCCCCCGTGACCACTGCGACCTTGCCAGCCAATTCGCGCATGCGTTCATCTCCCTGTCGAAGCTGCCGGACGGGCCTTGCTCCCGCGATGCGAGCTGCGCGCGCGTCGCGGTGCCTTCCGCCCATCGTGCGCCGGCACCCGTTGCGGCGGACGGACGACCTCCATCACGCGGCGTAGCTCGGCCCCATCGATCCCGTCGAGGTCGATCAGCAGGAACTGATCGAGCAGCCCGCCAACCGCCATGAACAGCCACGCGCGAGCACGGGGATCGGCGTCGCGGCCGATCTCCTTCGCGGTGCGCGCGCGCTCGTAGAGTGACAGGACGAACTCGAACGTTTCGCGGAAGTGGCGCCGCGCGTGCTCGGTGAGCCTCTCGTCGCCGGCGATCTCGAGGAGCGAACGGGCGCGCAGGCGGAACGGGGCGGGATCGCGTCGCAGCTGCGTGAAGTACCAGCGGCCGATCTCGTCCAGCGCCGCCATCGGGCTCACGCTGTTGGCGGCGATCTCGCGCCAGGCGTCGAGCAGGCGGCGTGAGTTGCGGTCGAGCATGGCGAGGTAGAGGTCGCGCTTGCTGTCGAAGTACCGGTAGATGGTGGGCTCGCTCACGCGGGCCGCGGCTGCGACGTCGGCGGTGCCGGCGTCGCGGTAGCCGCGCGCGGCGAAGGCGACCTCGGCCGCGTCGAGCAGCTGCTCGCGCCGCTGCTCGGCCTCCATGCGTGGCGCCCGGCTCCGCGCACCCGCCGGCGGGGTGCGGCGCGTGTTCCGTGCGGGCGTGATCGGCATGTCTCGTTCTCCGTCAGGTCACCGGCTCCGGCCGGCTGGCCGGGGCATCCGCGAGCCCGCGCCTGCACCGCTGGCGACCGTCGGTAGTGAGAGTTCACTACGGCACCCGGAGGGCGAGGTCAAAGGGCGGAGTCGCGATCCGTGCGCGCCGTCGTCGCGGGGGGCGGCCCGATGCCTCGGGCAGTCGCCGTCGCACGACGGGCGCCGCGGCCCGCGTCGCAGGTCGCGGCGCGCGCGACATCACAGCCCGGCGCGGGGTTGACCGGCCGCGGTCGGCGTGCGTTAGTGAAGACTCACTAACCCGGGATCCGGGAGCGATCGCGCACTCCCGTCGTCCCGTGTCCGCCCGAGGAGGCGACCATGGCGCAAGCGGCAAATCCGTATCCGGCTCAAGCGGCGAATCCGTATCTGCGAGGCAACTTCGCCCCCACGCAGGACGAGGTCTCCCTGCCGTGCACGCAGGTCGAAGGCTCGATCCCGAAGGACCTCGCGGGCTTCTTCCTGCGGACCGGACCGAACAACCAGTTCGAGCCGGTCGACCCGGAGGCCTACCACCCCTTCGACGGCGACGGCATGGTCCACGCGGTCGAGATCCGCGGCGGGGAGGCGAGCTACCGCAATCGCTGGGTTCGCACCGCCGGCTTCGAGCGCGAGCGCCAGGAGGGGCGCGCGCTCTGGGGCGGCTTCAACTCGATCGGCAAGATGGCGCCGCCGGCCGACGCGCCGATGATGAAGAACCTCGCCAACACGGCGCTCGCCTGGCACGCGAATCGGCTCCTCGCGTTGTGGGAAGCGGGCAGCCCGCACCAGCTGCGGCTGCCGGACCTCGAGACGATGGGTGAGTACGACTTCGGCGGCGGCTGGCCCTACGCCGTCTCCGCGCACCCGAAGGTGGATCCGCGCACCGGCGAGCTCATCGTGTTCTGCTACAGCCCGGTCGAGCAGCCGTACGTGCGCTACGGCGTCGTCGATGCCCGCGGCGCGGTCAAGCACACGACCGGGATCGAGCTGCAGGGGGCGCCGGTGATGATCCACGACATGGCGATCACCGAGAGCCGCAGCCTGATCTTCGACATGCCGGTCACGTTCTCGATCGAGCGTGTGATGAACGGTGGGCACGCGTTCGACTGGGAGCCGGCGAACGGCGCCCGCGTGGGCATCCTGCCGCGCTACGGCGACGGGTCGAAGGTCCGCTGGTTCGACGTCCAGACGGGTTACATCTTCCACGTCTTCAACGCGTGGGACGAGGGGGACGAGGTCGTGCTGGAGGCGTGTCGGAGTGCCCGTACGTCGGTCCTCGAGACCTCGCGCGACATGCTGGCGGACGAGCAGGCGCGCTTTCACCGCTACCGGTTCAACCTGACGTCGGGGAAGGTGAGCGAGGAGCGCGTCGGCGACATCCCGGTCGAGTTCTCGCGCATCAACGAGACCTGCATCGGCGTGCCGACCCGCTACGGCTACGCGGCGCGCTTCCATCCGACGCGCGGGCTGCTCTTCGACGGCGTGGTCAAGCACGATCGGCAGGGCGACCGGCGCGAGGTGGTCGAGTTCGCCGCGGACCAGTTCGGCCAGGAGTTCGTGTTCGCGCCGCGGGTCGACAGCCGGGCCGAGGACGACGGCTACGTCGTCGGCTTCGTGCACGACGAGGGCGAGAACGCGACCGAGTGCTGGGTGATCGACGCGCAGCGCTTCGCGGCCGGGCCGGTCGCGCGCATCCGCACGCCACGCACCGTGCCCTACGGGTTCCACTCGAACTGGGTCTCGGCCGCGGACGCGGCGAAGCAGGCGCGGGGCTAGGGCGGCTCCGAGGGTGCAGGGCGCCTTCGACCGCCGAACGACAGCCGAGCAGGCCGGCCGCGGAGTGGATCTCCGCGGCCGACACGCGATCGTCACCGGCGCCAACACCGGCATCGGGCTCGAGACCGTGCGGGTGCTCGCCCTGTGCGGCGCCGAGGTCACGATGGCGTGTCGTGACGCGCAGCGCGCGCGGGTGGCGCGCGAGGGGCTGATCGCGGGGGCTGGTGGCCGGGTAGAGCCGTCGCGGATCGATATCGCGGAGCTCGACCTCGCGTCGCTCGCGTCGGTGCGGGCCTTTGCGGCGGCACGGACAGCGAGCGCGCGCCCGATCCACCTGCTGATCAACAACGCCGGGGTGATGTTGCCCGATCGTCGACAGACCCGGGACGGCTTCGAGGCGCACCTCGGCGTGAATCATCTCGGGCACTTCCTGCTGACCCTGCTGCTGCTCGATCGCATCCGGCAGTCGGCGCCCGCACGGATCGTCAACGTGGCCTCGGACGCGATGCACTTCGCAGCACTCGACGAGGAGCTGACCGACCTCAACTGGGAAGCCCGGCGCTACAGCGGGTGGCGATCGTACGGCTCCTCGAAGCTGATGAATCTCCTGTTCGCGGGCGAGCTCAACCGGCGCTTCGGCGAGGATGGTGTCGCCGCGTACGCGCTTCACCCGGGCATCGTGCAGACCGAGCTGGCCCGCGACCAGCCGTGGTGGATGCTGCCGGTGGGGCTCCTCATGTGGCCCTTCATGAAAGGCGTCGATCGTGGTGCAGCCACGACCGTCTACGCCGCCACGGCGCCGGAGCTCGCGCGCGCCGGCGAGACGATCTACTTTTCCGACTGCGCACCGGCGCGCACTCCGAAGCTCGCCGGGCAGGCGGGCGTCGCGGGGCGGCTCTGGCAGCGCAGCGCCGAGCTCGTCGGACACCGAGAACAGGGGCAAGATTGATGAAGATCGCAACGCAGCTGAGCTACACCGGGGGTTTCCAGGCCGCCGCGGCCGAGGTTGCCGAGCTCGAGAGGGCGGGCCTCGATCTCGTCTGGGTGGCCGAGGCGTACGGCTTCGATGCGCCGAGCATGATGGGGTACCTCGCCGCGAAGACCGAGCGCGTCCGGATCGCCTCGGGCATCCTGCCGATCTACACGCGCACGCCGTCGCTGCTGGCGATGACCGCAGCCGGGGTGGACGCGCTTTCGGGTGGTCGCGCGGTGCTCGGTCTGGGAACGTCCGGTCCGCAGGTCATCGAGGGCTTCCACGGGGTTCCGTTCGACGCACCGCTCGGTCGGATTCGCGAGATCGTGACGATCTGCCGCCAGGCGTGGCGGCGCGAGCCGATCGTCAACGAGGGACGCCACTACCGGCTGCCGCTGCCGCCGGAGAAGGGCACCGGGCTCGGCAAGCCGCTCAAGATGCTCACGCGACCGGTGCGCGACGACATCCCGATCGTGATCGCGGCACTCGCGCAGCGCAGCGTCGAGCAGACCGCGGAGCTCGCCGACGGCTGGCTGCCGCTCTTCTACCACCCGGCGCGGGCCCGGGACTGCTGGGGCTCCGCGCTCGATGCGGGGCGGCGGCGCCGCGCGCCGGAACGCGGCGAGCTCGAGGTCTTCGCGGGTGGTCTGGTAGCGATCGGCGAGGGCCTCGAGTCCTTGCGCAACGCCGCACGGCCCGGCATCGCGCTGTACGTGGGCGGGATGGGCGCGCGCGGCAAGAACTTCTACAACGACCTCTTCGCGAGCTACGGCTACGTCGAGGAGGCGGCGCGCATCCAGGACCTGTATCTGTCCGGCCGCAAGAAGGAGGCGGAGGCGGCGGTTCCCTCCTCCTACCTCGACGAGACCTCCCTGGTCGGCCCCGAGGCCTTCGTGCGCGACCGCCTGGCCGAGTACCGGGCGTCGGGCGTCACGACGCTCAACATCTCCCTCGTCGGAGGGGAGCGCGCGGACCGCGTGCGTACGCTCGACCGGCTGCGCAATCTCCTCGAGAAGATCTGACGTCGGCGCCGGCTGGCGGCCACGTCGGCTGGAACCGGCTCGGCGTTCCACCCGGCGTCCGCGCCGGCTTCGCCGGCCACGAAGGCTGGAGCCGGCACGGCTGTCCGTCCGACGGCGAAGAGACGGCCCTTCGGCTACTTGACCGCGATCTCCAGGTTCTTCTCCGGAGCCGAGAGCTCGAAGCGTACCTTCTCGAAGGCCGGAGGCCCGATCAGCCCGCGCTCGTTGTTCGAGAACCCGTAGCGCTCCTCGGGGCCGGTCCAGCCGATGTCGAGCTTCCGGTTCGAGTTCTCGTCGTGGAAGAGCTTGATCGCGTACTCGCCGTAGGGGACGTCCTCGAAGACGATCGTCGCGCGTCCCCCGGCGGGCTTGACGCTCGCCATGCGGAAGCCGTCGTCGTCTTCGTCGTAGTCCTTCTGGGAGTTGGCGAGCTGGACCAGCACCTCGCCCTTCTCGCTGCCGAACCCGGTCGCGACGATGGTGATCTTTCCGGTCTGCGGATCGGCGCTTGCCGGGCACACGGCCAGCAGCATCGCAGACGCCAGCACGGCAGCGAGCGGCAGCGCCCGGGTGATGGCCGCGAAGGCCCTCGATGCTCGGGGTCTCTCGCTCACGTCGTCTCCTGTCGCACGCGGTGCGCGCTCGTCGCTCAGGTTTCCGGGATCCAGCTGCCGTGCGCGCCGAAGGGGACGCGCTGCGGCAGCGGTACCCGCGCGACCGGCGGGGCCTCGATGTCGCGCGCATCGAGTACCACGAACGAGGAGACGCCCTCGCGATCGTCGTGCGCGATCAGCAGCAGCCACCCGTCGTCCTCGGCGGCGTCAGCGGCCCGCGGAGCGAAGACGGGCTCGCCGCCGCGGATCCCCGCGCCGAGGTCGTGGCGCTCGCGCTTCCCGGTGACGAGGTCGTACTTGTAGATCCAGCGGTCGTAGCTCGGGGAGCCGACCCTCGGGACGAGCCCCATGGTGTAGCCGTAGCGCGCCGGGAGCCCGGTGCGGCGATCGTCGATCCGCGGGAAGTCGCCCGGCGCGTCGTCGATCTGCTCCTCCTTGACGCGACCCGCTTCGAGATCGATCGTCCAGCGCCACAGGCGAGCCGCGGTGTCGTCCTTCGAGCCGACTTCCTGCAATCCTCCCTGCATCGCGTGCGGCTGCCGGCAGACGTGCAGCACGATGCGCCCGTCTTCCTCGTGGGCGTTCAGCGGGTGGAAGACGTAGCAGGGGTCGATCTCGAACCAGCGCACGTCGGCATTGCCGCCGTCGCGCGGCATGACGCCGAGGCGCGCACCGGCGTCGGCGTCGAAGCCGAGCGGCTCCTTGCCCGCGGCGAGCCGGTTCAGGTCGAACACGATCGGCAGATCCATGAACACGACGTGGTTCCGGGTGACGTTCCAGTCGTGCATCATCACCGGGCGCGGGATCTCGATCGGCTCGAGCTGGACGAGGCGTCCCTGCGGGTCGATGCGGTAGTACGCGAGGTGCGGCGGCTGCATGAAGGAGTAGCCGAAGGCGAGCAGCTCGCCGGTCTCCGGGCAGACGCGCGGGTGGGCGGTGAACGCGGCGCTCAGCTTGCCGTCGAAGTCGACGCAGCCGACCGTGTTGAGCTCGCGATCGACCTGCCACGGCAGGTGCGCCTCCTCGAGCGCGAGGATGCGGCCGGCGTGCGCCACCACGTGCGTGTTGGCCGGCGAGGCGGTCGGGTCGGCGATCGCCGACATCAGGTCGAGGTTCTTCTCGTAGTACGGGGTCCGGACGAAGCGGTTCCGGTAGCTCGCCTTGCCGTCGCGCAGCTCGACGCCGTGCAGCATCCCGGTGCCGAAGAACCAGTGGTCCGACCATCCGGAGCGCGGGTTCATCCCGTTGCGGACGTAGAGCCCGCGCAGCTCGCGCGGCAGCTCGCCCTCGACCGGGAGCTCGGCGCGGGTGACCTCTTCGAAGACCGGCGCCCAGTTGTCGCGCAGGTGCCACGGTAGCTCGGTGTTCGGTGCGGTGCTCATCGGGTCGCTCCTCTGCCGCGTGGTCGGAGACGCGGGTGTCTCGGCGAATGCGTCTCGCGTATCACGGCCGCGTGGCGCCTGTCGATGCGCGCGCCTGCCGCTGCGCGCGGAGTGTCGGCGTTTCGCCCGGGCTCGCGGCGGGCCCGAACGCGGGCGCGCGGCCCCGTCGCGGCGGACCGCTCAGTACGTACCGGGGACGGGCTCGTACAGGCCCTCGAACTCGAGCTTCGCGTCGCGCACGCGGCCGTAGAGCAGCCAGTCTCCCTTGAACAGGTTGTGGTCGCCGGGCGCGGCCGCGATGTGCGTGCGCGGTCCGCCGGTCGAGGACGGCAGGAAGCGGATGCGCTCGAGGCCGTCCTTGAGGCCCGGACCGGTCAGGATCGGCGCGCGGTGCAGCGCCTCGACCATCACGCGCGCGGTATCGCAGGCGAGGACGGGAATGGCGTTCGGCCACATCGGCGGGTTGGTGCCGTGCCGCGCGTGGAAGGCGGCGCGGAACGGCTCGACGAGCGGGTTGTCGGGGCAGAGCTGGTCGATGCCGACCCAGCCCTCGAAGTGCTCGAAGCCGACCAGGTAGAACATGAATGCCGTCGTCATGATGCGCGGCGGGTCCCAGCCGATCTTCTCGAGCGCCGGGCGCATCAACCCCTGCGCGACCAGCATGCCGTAGCCCATGTACGCGAGCGCGTCGCAGCCCGACTGCTTCAGGTGCATGAGGTTCTCGGCGAGGTCCTTCGGCTGCTGCGACACGGTCTCGACCGCGCCGACGCCGATGCCGAGACGCCGGCACTCCTGGCGGAAGAAGCGGAAGTATTCCTCGCCGTTGGGCGACACCTCGTTGAGCACCGCGATGCGCTTGTGGCCCTTGCGCTTCAGCCAGCCGGCCATCAGCGCCGCGTCGCCGCCGCAGTCGCCGTTGCCGAGCCGGAAGCAGTACTCGCCGGAGAAGCGCTCGGTGCCGCACCACGAGATCAGGGGAACCTTCAGCTCGTTCGCGACCGGTGCCACCGCGATCGCGTTGTCCGACGAGTAGGCGCCGGCGACGATGACGCAGCCCTGGTCGACGAGCCACCGGTAGCCGTCGACGGCGTTCTTCGCGGAGCCGTTCGGCAAGCCGTCCTCGATGTGGATCACGTGCTCGACCTGCCGCGTGAGCACACCTTGCTCCAGCGCTTCGTCGAAGGCCATGCGGTGGATCTTGTCGTAGCCGCCACCCTCGCCATCGAGGCAGGCGCCGAGCCAGCCGACCTTGACGGGCTCGAACTCGTTGCGCGCGCGGCGCTGCTTCGGCGGTGTCTGCTCGGCCACGGTCATCCCCCCCTGCGTCCGGGCGTGAACCGGATCGGCAGCGACGCGAAGCCGCGCACGTTGACCGAGTGCACGCGCTGCAGCGCCGGCTCGTCGAGCTCGAAGTCGGGCAATCGGCGCTGGATCTCCTCGAGGGCGGCGCGCGCCTCGAGCCGCGCGAGCGACGCACCCATGCAGAAGTGCGTACCTTTGCCGAACGCGAGGTGCTGGCTCGTGTCGCGGCGGATGTCGTAGACGTCCGGGTTCGGGAACATGCGCTCGTCGCGGTCGGCAGCACCCACCAGCAGGACGACGCGCTCGCCGTCGCGGATCTTCTGCCCGTGGAACTCGGGCTCACCGCGCGCGGTGCGGCGCAGCAGCTGCGTCGAGCCGTCGAAGCGCAGCGTCTCCTCGATCCAGGACGGAATCAGCGACGCGTCGGCGCGCACCAGCGCGCGCTGGTCGGGGTGCTTCCACAGCCAGTAGACCGCGTTGCCGAGCAGCTTGGTGGTGGTCTCGTTGCCGGCGATCACCATCAGGAAGAGGAACGAGATCACTTCCTTGTCGGTGAGGTCGACGCCGTCGATGCGCACGTCGAGCAGCGCGCTCGCGAGGTCCGTCGTACGCTGCCTCTTCCGCTGCGCAACCAGATCCTGGAAGTAGACGATGATGTTGAGCGCAGCCTCCATCCCCTCCTTCGGGATGTCGATCACGCCGTCCTCCCGGTGCATCAGCGTGTCCGCCCAGAAGCGCAGCTGGTCGCGGTCCTCCGGCACGACGCCGATCATCTCGCTGATCACGTCCATCGGCAGCCGGCCTGCGAAGTCCTGGATGAGGTCGCAGCGGCCCTGCTCGATGAAGCGGTCGACGTGTGTCGTCGCGAGGGCGCGGATGCGCGGCTCGAGATCCATCACGCGGCGCGGCGTGAAGCCGCGCGCGACGAGCCCGCGCATCACGTCGTGGCGCGGCGGGTCCATGGCGAGGAACGACGTGGTCTCGCTCGGGTCGCCCTGGCTTGACTGCTCGAGCGCCACGCCGTCCTTGTTCGAGAAGTGCTCGACGTCCTTGAATCCGGTGAGCACGTCATCGTAGCGCGACAGCGCGACGAACCCGAGCTTCTCGTTGCGGTAGAAGGGCGCCTCGTCGCGCAGCCAGCGGTAGGTGGGGTAGGGGTCCTCGTGGAACTCCCAGGCGAAGGGGTCGAATTCGCGCACGTGCACCTCGTCGTGTCGATGAGCCCGGAGGGCGCTGCGCCCCGATGGCGAGGACTCCGTCACCCGGCCCGCAGCGCGTTGCCGTCGAGCGCCGTCGCCAGCTGCCGCAGCACGTCGCCGGCGGTGACGGGTCGCAGGTCCTCGGCGGGCGGCTTGCCGCCGCCGGAGCGGAGCGGCGTCAAGTCGACGTCGCGCGCCTGCGCGCGCAGTGCGCCGACGGTCGCGTTGGCGCGTCCGCCGACCTTGGCGAGCGCGTCCTCGGCGTGGAAGAAGCGCAGCGCGTTCCCGTGCGTGATCTTCGCGACGTCGGCGTCGGGTACGCCGGCGAGGCTCTTCATCAGGCGCTCGGGCGCTGACGGCCAGGTGCTGTCCGAGTGCGGGTAGTCGCACTCCCACGAGATCGTGTCGACGCCGATGGCCGCGCGTTCCCGGATACCCGTCGCGTCGTCGATGAAGCAGGTGAGGAAGTGGCGGCGGAACACGTCGCTCGGGCGCTCGCTGCCGAAGTCCCAGCGCGTCCACCTCGCGTGGCGCTCGTTCAGGTAGTCGATGCGCTCGAGGAAGTAGGGAATCCAGCCGATCCCGCCCTCCGACAGCGCGATGCGCAGGTCGGGGTGGCGGCGGAAGACCTCGGAGAACACGAAGTCCGCGGCGGTGTGCAGGCTCGCGACCGGCACGCCGGCCATCATCGTCTCCGGCGCCGACTGCGGCGACGGCGGCGACGGCTGCCAGACGCTGCCGATGTGGATCGCGAGCACGACCCTCTCGTCGACGCAGGCCTCCCAGAACGGATCCCACGCGCGGTCGTGGATGCTCGGCAGGTTGAGCATCGCCGGGTTCTCGGGAAACGCGACCGCGTGGCAGCCCTTCTTCCCCACGCGGCGCACCTCCGCCGTCATCAGCTCGATGTCCCACAGCGGCAGCTGCGCGAGCGGCAGGAAGCGGCCGGGGTACGCCGCGCACCACTCGTCGACGTGCCAGTCGTTGTAGGCCTGCAGCATCACGTGCGCGATCTTCTTGTCCTTCGCGCGCACCCAGAGCAGCCCGCAGAACGACGGGAACGAGCCGAAGCACATCGACGAGAACAGACCGTTCACGTTCATGTCGCGGATGCGCTCGTGGATGTCGTAGCACCCCTTGCGCATCTGCGTGAAGCTCGTCGGCTCGAAGCCGTACTCCTCGGGCGGACGACCGGCGACGGCGTTGAGCCCGACGTTCGGACGGAGCTGGCCCTCGAAGCTCCACACGTCGTCGCCCTTGGCGGTGCGGATCACGCGCGGGGCGTGATTGCGATAGGCCGCCGGTACGTGGCGGTCGAACATGTCGGGTGGCTCGACGACGTGATCGTCGACGCTGACCAGGACGAGCTCTTCCAGCTTCATGAGGCTGCTCCCCGGCGGGCGTGTGCGCCGGCTCCAACGTTCTCGATGTCGTTCCGGCCGGTGCCGCGGCCGCTGCGCCGCGCGGCGGGAGTGGTGCGCGACAGGCTCTTCCTGCCGGTCCGCTTCGCGCGGGCCGGCGCGTTCCCGTCGCGTAGCGCCGCGACGACGTCCGGGTGCTGCTCGGGCCGGATCACGCCGTGGAGCATGACCCGCTTCAGCTCGCGCAGGTAGCGGCGCGTCGTCGCCGCCCTCGCGCCGCCGCTCTGCACGCGCAGCGACCACAGCATGGTCGCACCGAGCAGGATGACGGCGAGCATGTCGCCGTCGGCGTCGGGGGACGTGCCGGCGCTCGCAACGAGCGCGCGCACGCGCTCGACGTAGCCCTCCCAGAGCTCGGTGCTCGGGTGGGGGATCCCGGCGAGCATGCGGAACAGCGACAGGCGCACCAGCTCCGGGTTGCCGACGAAGTGCTCGACCGTCGCGTCGATGCGCTCGTCGAGGCCGCTCGGCGCGGTCGCGTCGAGCAGCTGCTTGGTGTCGCGTCCGACGCGTTCGATCACGGCGGCGACCAGGCGCTCGCGCGTCGGGAAGTGCTGGTAGGCCGTGCCGCGGTTGACGCCCGCGCGCCGCGCGACGTCGCTCACGGTGAGGCCGTGCGGTCCCTGCTCGGCCATCATCGTCTGCGCGGCAGTCAGGATCAGATGGTGGGTCGCGTCGGGGTCGCGGGGGCGCGCGCGCCCCGCGGTCGTGGTGCCCGTCGTCCGCACCGGCCCCGTCTACCCGGGTTCCGGTCGGCTAGTCAACGGCGTTGTTCATTTCCGCCGGCGGGCCGGCTTTGCTAAAGGCGGCCCGCGATGGACGGCGTGCACGACGGGGAGGCGACCGCAGGAGTCGCGGCGGAGGCGGAGACGCGCCCCAGCGCCGTGGCGGTGGCGGTGTGCGACCGGCTCGCGGCGCTGCTCGAGCGGATCGGTGCGCGCCACCCCTACCTGCACCTCGAGGGGTACATGGAGCGCTTCTGGGTCTTCCGCACGCCCTGGCTGTCGGCGCGCATCCACCGCATCCTGCGCAGCGACGACGACCGTGACCTGCACGACCATCCGTGGGACTACGCGAGCATCATCCTGCGCGGTGGCTACTGGGAGATCACCGACGCGGGGCGCCGCTGGTACGGGCCGGGCTCGATCGTCGTCCGGCGTGCGCAGCACCTGCACCGCCTGGTGCTGCCGGCGGGAGCTCCGGCGACGACGCTGTTCCTCCATCGGCAGAAGAGCCGGGACTGGGGCTTCCGTACGACGAACGGCTGGGTCGACTGGAAGACCTACACGGCGGCCCGCGGCGACGAGCTGGTGTAGCCGTCGCGCCGGCGGTGGGGAGCGACTGCTCGGCACCGCCGGCGGGGCGTGGCGCTCCGGAGCTCAGGCGGCGTGGCGTGCGGGCCGCAGCTGGAGGACGCGCGCGCTCGAGTCGGGACGATCGGTACGGTGCAGCGCCGCATGGGCGAGGACGGCAAAGCCGTAGGCGACGCCGCTGAACGCGACCGCGGCCATCACGCCGAGCGCGGGACCCATCACGCCGACCATCACGCCCGGGACGACGTCGTAGCTCATCATCGCGAAGTTCATCATGGCTCCAGCCTCCTGCCAGTCACCCTTTCGCAATGCCCGTGCCGGCTGGCGCCGCATCGAAAAACCCCTGCAAACGCTGGAGGAGTTCGCGGCGGAGCGATCGCGCGCGCAGTCTCGCTGCTGCGCTTGGTATGCAGCTGGCGGCCGGTTTCGGGCTGCGCTGCATACGATCGGCTGCACCGCCCCTTCAGCGCAGCCCGAAGGCCTTCATCTTGCGCTGCAGCATGACGCGCGACAGGCCGAGCGCCTTCGCGGCGTGCGAGACGTTGCCGTTCTGCTGCCGCAGGACCTCGGCGATGTAGCGCGCCTCGAAGCGGTCGCGGGCCTCGAGCAGCGGCAGCCCCGTGCGGTCGGTCGCGGCCGAGGCGAACGCGCTCGGCTCGCCGGCCTGCGGCGACGCCGCACGCGCGCGTTCCGAGAGGTGGGTGGCGGCGATGGTGTCACCCTCGTGTGCGAGGGCGACCGCGCGCTCCATCTCGTTGCGCAGCTCGCGCACGTTGCCCGGCCAGTCGAATCGCAGCAGGTGATCCAGCGCCGCCGGATCGAGGCCGGCGATGCGCTTGCCGTGCCGCTCCGCCGCTCCTGCGACGAACGCCTGGGCCAGCAGCGGCACGTCCTCGCGCCGCGCGCGCAGCGGCGGCAGCTGGATCGGGAAGGCCGACAGCCGGTAGTAGAGGTCCTCGCGGAAGCGGCGCTCCGCGACCTCGGTGCGGAGATCGCGGTTGGTCGCCGACACGATCCGTACGTCGACGCGTCGCGGCCGCGTGTCGCCGACGGGAATCACTTCCCCCTGCTCGAGGACGCGCAGCAGCTTCGCCTGCATCGACGCCGGCATCTCGCCCACCTCGTCGAGGAAGACCGTCCCCTTCTCGGCGGCCTCGAAGAGACCGCGACGGTCGCTCGTGGCGCCGGTGAAGGCACCGCGACGGTGGCCGAACAGCTCGCTCTCGAGCAGCGTGTCCTGGAACGCGGCGCAGTTGACGGCCAGGAACGGTCCGTCCGAGCGCGGGCTCTCGCGGTGCACCGCGCGCGCGACGAGCTCCTTGCCGGTGCCGGTCTCGCCCTCGATCAGCACGGCGATCGGTGACGCGGCCGCACTCTCCATCAGGCGGAAGACCTCGCTCATCGCGGGGCCGGTACCGACGATCTCCGCGAAGCGGTCGCGGCGTGCCAGGTCGCGGCGCAGCACGCCGACCTCCGTGCGGAGCTTCTCCTCGGACGCCTTCACCCGCTCGTAGAGGCGCGCGTTCTCGAGCGCGATCGCGACGCTGCCGGCGAGCGCGTCGAGCAGCGCGAGATCCTGGTCGTCGAAGCTCGCACCGCCGCGGCGGTTCACGACCTCGATCACGCCGATGATGCCACGGCGTGCGCGCAGCGGAGCCGCGAGCAGAGTCTGCGTGCGCACGCCCGTAAGCCGGTCGGCACCGCCGTAGAAGCGCGGGTCGCGGGTCGCGTCGTCGACGCGGAGCGGTGTGCCGCTCGTCACCACGGCGCCGGCGATGCTGCCGTCGAGCGGTACGCGCAGGCTCGAGAGCCGTTCCGCCGCCCCGGTGCTCTCGGCGACGACGTAAGGAAAGAACAGCTCGCCGCGCGCCTCGTCGAGCAGCAGGACGGATCCGCCCTCGGCGTCGAGGACGTCCCGGCACTTGCCGATCACCAGCGGGACCAGCTCGTCGAGCTCGATCCGTCCGGCGAAGGCGCAGCCCAGCTCGTACAGCAGAACGAGCTGCGATGCGCGCGGAGTGGCCACGACGGCTGGTCTATCGGAGGGGCGGGGCGCTGCGCTAGTGGCCGCGCGCGCCCTGCGGCGCGGGGTCGGGCGCCTGTTGCTCCCGACGGGCCGTCGCAGTATGGCGGCGACGATGCGACGGCGGATCGTCCTCGGTTTGCTCGTGCTGGTCGCCGCCTGGTGGCTGTGGCCGCGTCCGGTGCCGCGCGTCGGGCTCGGCGAGGCGACGCTCGACCTGTCGGTCTACGACGACCCGCGGCGCGACGCGGTCGCCGTCGAGGACGTCGTCGCGCCGAGTGCGGTCAGGCCGGATCGTCCGCCGAACGTGGTCGTCATCATGGCCGACGATCTCGGCTACGGCGACCTCGGCGCCTACGGAAACGAGCTCCTCCGGACGCCGCGCATCGACGACCTCGCACGGCAGGGCGCACGCTTCACCGACTTCTACTCGAGCCACTCGAACTGCTCGCCGTCGCGCGCGGGACTGCTGACGGGGCGCTATCCCCTGCGTACGGGCATCAACTTCCCGATCCAGCGCGGCGCGGACGACTGGAGGCGGAAGCTCGCACGGCGCAGCGGGCGCTGGTCGGCGGCACTCGGCGCGACCGACATGGCGCAGGCGGGCGAATCGGCGGTCGCGGGGCTTCCGGCATCGGAGATCACGCTCGCGGAGGCGCTGCGCCTCGCGGGCTACGCGACGGGCATCGTCGGCAAGTGGCACCTCGGCGACTTCACCTACGACCCGCAGTACTTCCCGCGCCGTCACGGATTCGATTTCTTCGCCGGCTTCCCGGGGTCCAACGACGAGTTTCCGTACTCCTTCTGGCGGGACGAGACGCCCGTGCAGGAGAACCTGGGCCTCCGCCAGGGGGGCGTCGCCGCGATGCTCACCGACGAGGCGGTCGGCTTCATCGACGCGAACCGCGCGCGCCCGTTCTTCCTCTACTTCGCGACCAAGAACGTCCACACGCCGCTCGTACCGTCGCCGCAGTTCGCCGGCCGCACGAGCGCCGGCGCGTACGGCGATTCGGTGCAGGAGCTCGACTGGAGCGTCGGCCGCATCGTCGACGCGCTCGCCGAGCGCGGGCTGCTCGACGACACGCTGCTGGTCTTCACCAGCGACAACGGCCCGTGGCACCTCGGCAGCGCGGGTGGCCTGCGCGGCCGCAAGGGCCAGCCGATGGAGGGCGGCCAGCGCGTGCCCGCGATCGTCGTCTGGCCGGGCCGTATCCCCGCCGGAACCGTCGTCTCGGCGCCGGCGATGAACGTCGACGTGTTCCCGACAGTGCTGCGGCTCGCCGGACTCGAGCTGCCGCGCGATCGCGTCGTCGACGGCCGCGACCTCTGGCCGCAGCTGAGCGGTGCGTCGGGTGCCGACCCGCACGACGTGCTGTTCTTCTTCAACGCGAACGTGATCGACGGGGTACGCAGCGGTCCGTGGAAGTTCTACCGCTGGGTCAACCTGTACACGTGGCCGATTCCGCTCGACAAGCCGAACACCGTGGCCGGACGCATCGCGCACGGCTACACGTACACCGATCCGGAGACCGGCGAGACCGCGCCCCTGGTGACGCACGACCCGCTGCTGTTCGACGTGACCGTCGACGCGGACGAGTCCTACGACGTCTCCGAACGGCATCCCGAGACCTCGGAGCGCCTCGCCGCCGCGATCGACACGTGGGAGAGCGACTTCTTCGCCAACCCGCGCGGCTGGCGCGATGGACGTCAGCCGCCGGCGAACGGCGCGAGCAGGTAGATCTCGTCGCCGTCGGCGAGCGCCCGGCCGGCGTTGTCGTCGACCGGGCAGCGTTCGCCGTTGAGCATCAGCGTGTGCTTCAGGTGCGGGCTCTCGGCGAGCGCCTCGCGCAGACGGATGCCTCGCTGCGAGGCCACCTCGATCAGCGTCGCCAGCGTCGCGCCGCGGGGCAGGGTGAGCCGCTCGTCGCAGTCGTACCAGCCCGCGCCCGTGCGGCCCTTGAGCAGCACGCGGACGCGAATCGCGTCGCCGCCGTCCCCGGCCCGGCCGAGGAGGCGGCGCAGCGCCGCCCGCAGCGCCATTACTGCAGGTAGCCCTCGAGCAGCGCCGTCATGCCGAGCGCGTCGGCGCGCGCCCGCGACAGGTTGCCGCTCTCGAGGTCCCACTGCATTGCGCGGTAGTAGTCGGCCTTCAGCTCCTCGAGGGGCACGCTGATGCCCTTGAGCGGTCCCGCCTGGAGGTTGCCGTCGCCCTGGCCGAGCATGCGCGGGTGCGGCTTGAAGTCCGCTGGCTTGACGCCCTCGCGCCGGTTGAACGCGGCGCGCAGATTCTGGATGCGCTCGCCCGCGAGCAGCAGATCCTGCCCGGTCATGTTCCAGCCGGTGAGCGCGTTGGTCAGATCGAGCCAGGGCAGGGTGCCGGTCAGGTTGGTGAACATGCACAGCCCGAGGCCGTTGAGCACCTGGTGTGCGTTCGAGAAGTGCGCCTGGGCGATCCCCTTGTTGCCCTCGTTGCCGTGCCACGCGACGGTGACGTCCTTCTCGTCGACCACGTTCGGGATCGGGAACTTCGAGTTGAAGGTTTCGTTCCACGAAGCGCTCCCCGCGGTGTGTCGGCCGGGCGTGGGGTCGGCGATGTACGTCACGCCCATCAGCGAAGTGAAGCGCGTGTCGTGGTACGCCGGCTCGGAGCCGTGCACGTGCACGGCGAACTTCTCGCTGCCGCGTCCGAGGTGCGCGGCGGCCGCCGCGGAGCCGTTCTGCAGCCACTTGCCGCAGCCTTCGCCCTTGCCGATCTTGACGGTCAGCGCGAGCGCCGCCTCGCCGTTGCCCCAGCGCATGTCGATGCCGTCGAGGTCGTCCTTCGTGATGATGCCCTCGTCCATCAGGTCGCACAGCCAGGCGAGGGTGGCGCTCGAGCTGACGGCGTCCATGCCGTAGCGGTTGCAGGCGTCGTGGCAGGCGGTGACGATCTCGAGGTCGTCGTTGAGCAGGTTCGCGCCGAAGCCGGCGATGGTCTCGTAGTCCGGACGACGGACGTCGGAGAGGCCACGCTTCTTGACGGCGACGATGCCCTTGCAGGGCATCGGACAGTCGCCGCACGACAGCTTCTTCGTGATGTACTTGTCGACCTCCTTCCCGTCGAGCTTCCAGCTCTTCGTGCGCATCGGGAAGTCGACCGAGCCCGCCCCTTTCCAGTTCTTGATGGGCGCGTCGCCATTCTCGATGCTGATCGCGACGGCGCTGGTCGTGCCGCGGTCGCTCCAGACCTGGCGCATCGCCTGCTGCGGCGCTTCGACCTTCATGCCGAACTTCGTCATCATCCGGTACATCCAGGCCATCGACTTCTTCGGCTTGGCCATGAACACCATGAAGCGCGTCTTCAGCGACAAGGCACTCCGGTACTCTGACGTGATCGCGTTGCAGAGGTCCTTGAAGCGCGTCGGGTTCGCGACGGGAACCTCGCCCGAGCCCGCGACGACGATCGCCTTCAGGTTCTTGCTGCCGTAGATCGCGCCGAACGCCTGGCGGCCGAAGGCGTGGTAGCGGTCGTTCATCACGCTGGCGATGCGCGCCTGCTGCTCGCCGGCCGGCCCGATGGCGCTGACCCCGACCTCCGACTTGCCGCCGTAGCGCGTGCGCAGCGCGTCGAACACGGGCGGGATCTCCTGGCCCCAGAGGTCGCCGGCCGGATCGAGGCGCACCTCGCCGTCGCGCACCACGAGCACGACCGGCTCGCTCGCGCGTCCGGTGACGAGCAGCGCGTCGTAGCCGGCTCGGCGCAGCTGGCTCGCGACGCTGCCGCCCGAGTTCGAGTCGGCCCAGGTCCCGGTGAGCGGCGACTTGCCGACGATCTGGATGCGTCCCGAGAACGGCGTGCGGGCGCCGGTCAGGAGACCGGACACGATCGCGAAGCAGGCCTCGGGGGCGAGCGCGTCGGTGCGCGGCGGAAAGTGCTTCCACATCAGGTACGCGCCGAGCCCGTAGCCGCCGAGAAAGCTCCGGTAGACCGACTCGTCGATTGCCTCGATGCGCGACGTCCTGGTGCCCAGATCCACGATCAGCACGCGACCGTGCGTGCCGAAGCGTGAAGCCGTCTGCTGCTCCGCTGCTGCCATTCCGACCTCCCCGGGGCCCGCCCCGCGCCGGGAGAGTGTAGCGGAGGGTCGTCGTCCTCGTAAGGGCGCGCGTCGAGCGGACCGCACGAGGTGGCGGGTGACCGGGGACGCGATGCGACGGCGGCTGCCGGACAGCGGTTGGGACCGCGCCCAGGTCAGCATGCTGCCGCGGTGACATCGCGGCCGGGCGGCGTCGGCACACGCACAGGAAGAAAAATAGCTGCGCAGGAATCGCAATATCAAGCTTATTTCGCCAATGAGAACGGCCATCAGGCAATGGAATCGGACTCGACCAGCGAGCGGCTCGCTCGCGCACTGCACACCTACGAGGAGGCGGCGGCGCGCGATCCGCGCGTCGCCGCATGCGGGTATCTCGCCGGAGACCCACGAGCGGCGCCGTCGGGTCGTTTCTCTGGTTCGCCACCCAGGAGGAGATGTTCGAGTGTCTCGCCGGGCCGGAGATCGACCTCCTGCAGTTCGACGACGGCGACGCGAGCCGAATGGCGGTCTCGGTGCGGCGCGTGCTGCGCGACGTGGGGTCGGTCGCGCGCGTGGACCGGGGGCGGCTGTCGGCGTGCTTCGAGGGCTGGGCGGAGATCGTGTGGCTTAGCCGGTTCGCCGAGCTTTGCGAGCGCGGCGGCTCGTTTCCGACGGGTCTGCACGCGTCTTTCCGCCGTGCGAACGGTGGCGGGGACCACGCGGCGCCGATCGCCGACGACGAGCTCGACGGCTCCGTCGCCGGCCCGGGAAGCTGATGGGGGCACCCATCGGGCCGGCCAACCGCTTGCGCCCGAGGCTGCTTGCACAGTAGCTGCACGGAAGGACTCGGCCCCGGAGGGAGACGATGACGAGGAACCGTTCTGCTTGGATGATGGCGGCGCTCCTGCTGCTCGGCTCGCCGGCGACGAGCCGCGCCGCGAGTCCCGGGGAGAAGTACGACGCGTCGAACGTCGCGCAGATCCAGGACATGATCTCCCCCGGCGTGAAGTGGTGCGTCGACCACGGCATGCCGATCACGATCGGGGCGTACAAGAAGATCGAGATGCCCAGGGCGTATCTCGAGGCCACCGAGAAGTTCTCCGGCCAGGTGAAGCTCTCGGCCGACGGCCGCCAGATGGAGAACTACGTCGCCGGCCTGCCGTTTCCGAAGATCGATCCCGCGGATCCGCAGGTGGCGATCAAGATCATGTGGAACTACGACAACAAGCCGCTGATCACCGACGACGTCGACCTGCGCAACTTCGACGCCGACACCGGCACGATCGGCACCGGCGGCAGCGAGCTGTCGATCGAGCGCCACTTCCTGCTCGATCACCTGCGCGGCATGTCGTACATCGGCCGCCTCTACGTCGATCCGAAGCCCGCCTACGAGCCGAACGGCGACGGTGTGCGCTCGAAGCAGGCCCTTTACCCGATCCTCGAGCCGTTCGACTTGAAGGGCGTCGGCACGCTGTCGTTCCGCTACCTCGACGCGGACAAGCAGGACGATACATGGCTCTACCTGCCCAGCCTGCGCCGCGTGCGCCGTCTGTCGTCGGCGCAGCGCTCGGACGCGCTGTTCGGCCAGGACACCGACGTCGACAGCTACTACGGCTACGCCGGCAACCCGGCCTGGTTCGAGTGGAAGCTGGTCGGCGAGAAGGAGATGCTCGGCGTCATGCACGCCCAGAACTTCCCGGTGAAGTGGGCGCCGGGCAGCGCGAACTTCGCCTTCGACGACGTCTGGGAGCCGCGCAAGGTCTGGGTCATCGAGGGCACGCCGAAGCTCGCCCAGTACGCGTACTCGAAGCGCATCCTCTGGGTCGACAAGGAGACCTACGCGATCCTCTACTCGGACATCTTCGACCGCGCCGGAACCCTGTGGAAGGTCTGGCTGAACGACTTCAGCTTCCGCAAGGCGGCGTTCCCGGGCGCCGAGATCCAGTACGAGGACGAGCAGGGCTTCCTGCCGTCGATCGTGATGGTCGACGTGCAGGCGTCGCACGCCACCAAGGCGAGCCTGCCGAGCACGCGGTTCCCCAACGAGATGGGCTGGTACTTCAACCAGGGCGCGAAGTCGGGCACGTCGGCCGACTACTTCACGGTGGCGTCGATGATCTCCGCCGGGCGGTAGTCATCGCAACGAGGGGTCACGCGACCCCTCGCCCCGTCAAGCGGAGCTTGAGGGGGCCCCACTTCCCGCGCTCGCTTCGCTCGGCCGCGCGCTGCGCGCGCGGAGGCGGAAGCGCACGAGGGGGCGTCGGTCACGGGACCGGCGCCCTCTTTCGTTCCGCCCGAGACCCGCTACCAGGCAGGACGCGCGAAGCGGCGGCGGACGCCCTCGCGGCGCATCTCGATCGCGTGCGCGCGCTCTGCGGGCGCGACGCGCCGGGTGTCGGACGGCAACGCGCCTGCGAGCTGCTCGCGCGGCAGCAGCCGGATGGTCGGGATCGGCGTGTCCTCGGCCATGTTCCAGCGGTAGATCAGCGAGCCTTCCGCGTGGCCGACCGGGTCGAGCCAGTTCGCGACGCCGGGGTCGTCGTGCGTGACCACCGCGCGGAACACGCCGTCGCCGTCGATCGCCGCCTGGTGTCCGTTGAGGCTCGACTGGTGGCTCGCGAAGTCGAGCGACTCGAGCCAGAAGTTGCACAGGTCGATGCTCCAGTACTTCGCGCGCGGCACCGGGACTTCCACGAGCAGCGCCTCGTCCGGACGCACGCGGTAGTAGCAGGTGCCGGCCGCCTGGTGCTTCATGGCCCCCATGGCGGTGCCGCCGAAGGCGTCCGTGGGGAACGCGTTGAGGAAGCGCTCGCGTAGCGCGAGCACCGTGCCCAGCCACAGCTCGACGCTGGCCTCGACGTTGGTTGCGACAGCGTCGAGCCGCCGCGCGAAGAACGCCGGATCGAGTCGCCCGTGCGGCGCGCTCGGCGCGCCGCCGTCGACGCGGTCGATCCACAGCGGTGCGGGCTCCTCGCGCGACCAGTCGTAGAAGAACTGCCGCACGAACACCCAGCGCGCGCCGGGCTCGAGCGGGATCCAGTTGCGCTCCCGCGGCGGTCCGCCGAGGAGCACGTCGAAGCGGCCGTCCCCGTCGAGGGCGAAGTCGTCGGCGTCGGCGTTCGCGAGGGTCCGGATGCCTGCCGCGACCTGAAGGCCGAAGAAGTGGACGTTGCCGCGCCGTCCCGTCAGGCGGTAGGTCGCGTTCTCGGCGACCGGGATCGTCGCGTACAGCGCGTCGGGGCAGTCCCAGCCGAACTTGTTGCGCCGGTCCATCCAGCGCACGGTCGGACGCAGCGGGTCGAGGTCCTCGATCGCCACGTCGAGCGCGTTGCGCAGCAGCGTCGTCAGGTAGCGGACGCCGTCGGCGCGTGTCGCGGCGTCGTCGGGAACCGCGGTGGCGCGCACGCGCGCCTCGAGCGCGGCGAGCCGGGTACAGAAGCGCTGCCACGCGTCGCCCTCGAGCAGATCCGCGGCGGTGCCCTGCGCCCACTCGTCGGAGCGCAGGATGTTCCAGTTGAGCCACTTGTCGTTGGCGATGAGCTGCGCACCGAGGGCAGCGTCCTTCGCCTGGGGCGAGCTTTCGTCTGCCACGGGAACCTCCTTCGCGTCGGGTGAAGCGCCGTGCCGGGTTCACCCCTCGCGGACGGCGAAGCCGGTGCGGACGTCAGATGAAGCGCCGTGCCGGTTTCGCCCTTCGTGGTCGGCGAAGCCGGTGCGGACGTCAGTCTTCGAGGCGCAGGTCGAAGTGCCGCGTGTAGTCGCGGAAGGCGTCGCGGACCTCGTCGAGCGACAGACCGAACTCCTCGAGCGTGTACGGCATCGCGCCGTGCTTGTGCTGCGGGTGGTCGTCCGACCAGGCCTGCATGGCGGACTCCGCCGCAGCGGTGAGTGGCAGGCCGACGCGATCGTACAGCGCCGCGACGGTCGCGATCGGGTCGGCGACGAGGTTGCCCATCAGGACGTCGGCGAAGCGTGCCTCGCCGGCGGCCTTCCGGAAGGCGAGCCCGCGCCGCACCGCCTCCGACCACAGCGCCAGCTGCTCACGCCCGAGCTCGTGCAGGTCCACGCGGTCGGTCTGCGTGCGTCGCACGATGAAGATCAGCTTGCACACCGACGCGAGCACCTTCGCCGGGTCGCGGTGCGTCCAGACGATGCGCGCGTCCGGGTAGACGGCGCAGAACGCGTCCAGGTGGCAGAGGTCGGGCGGGCTCTTGAGGAACCAGCGAGTCGGCGGGCAGCGCCACTCGAGCAGCTTCAGCACGCGCTCGTGGTGCCGGTACGCTGGCACCATGTCGTGGCCGAGCCACCAGCGGATGTACGAGGGCACGTGCGCCATGCCTTCGAAGTGCTGCGTCGCGAAGTGCTGGCCGAGGAGGTCGATGTTCTCGGTCGGGCTCGTCGCCGTGCCGTCGTACATCCGAAGGAAGTCGGGATCGCCGCGGAAGAACGCGTTGCGCGCGTCGGCCTCGGCGATCCGCCGGTCGGTCGCGTACGTCGCGCGCTCGGGCGGCGGCGTCGGCTCCTGCGACTCCCACATCGCGAGCGATCGGGTGTCGGGATCGGCCGCGAGCAGGTGGGAGAGGGCAGTGGTCCCGGTGCGCGGCAGCCCCGTCACGAACAGGGGACCGCCGATCCGCTGCTGCGCGATCTCGGGATGGCGGCGGTACCAGTCCGCGACGCGCAGCCGCTGCTGCAGGTAGCCGCCGAGGAGAGCCTCGTGCGCGAGCCGACCGATGTCGTTCAGCGCGGACTCTCCGGCGAGCGCCGCGAGCAGCACGTCGAGGCCGTCGCGAAAGCTCGGGTCGCCGAAGTCGTCGAGTCCGGTCGTGCTCCGCGCGGCGGCCAGCAGAGCGTGCGCCTCGAGCCCCATCGGGCCCACCGTGGCAGGAATCGGCGTGGCGGGCGAGCGACCGCTGGCGCGTGATGGGGCAGGGTCCGCGCGGAGTCCGTGCAGATCGACCATCGCCGAGGTCCGATGAGACGAAAATACGTTGACGGCCTGCCTCGCGCCATGTGCGCCGCGCACGGATGCAGAGGGATATCCAGGAGGACCCGTCCGCCGGCTCGCTGCGCGAGCGCCAGCGCGCCGAGACGCGGGAGCGGCTGTTCCAGGCTGCACTCGACGAGATCCGCCGCGAGGGGGTCGTGGGAGCGCAGGTGGACCGCATCGTCGCCTCGATCGGCGTCGCCCGCAGCACGTTCTACTTCCACTTTCCGACCAAGGAAGACGTGCTCGTCGATTACGACCGCCGGCGGGAGCTGGAGATCGTCGGGCTGCTGCAGGCCGTCCTGCAGCACGGCGCTCCGCTGCGCCTGGCCCTGACCGGTATCGTCACCGCGTTCACGGCCATCGAGTCCGTACCGTCCGAGCGCCGTCTCCTGCTGGAGACGGTAGCGCTGCACGTCCGCCGCATGGCGGTGCGCGAGGGACACCCGCTCATCGACGAGCTCGAGCGGATCGTCGAGGCGGCGCGCGACCGCGGCGAGGTGCGCGACGACCTGGCGGCGCGCGACGTGGCGCTGCTCTTCATGGGCAACCTGGTCGGCTTCCTGATAGGGCTCGCCGATCGGGGACGGCAGCAGCCGTCACCCGGGCAGCTGATCGAGGCGTTCCTCGGCGGCGTCGAGGCGCGGCGCTGACCGGCGCCGCGGGCACGTGGTGAACGAGTCCGAGTCCGGCGCGCTGCCGCTCGCCGATCCGGCGTTCCACGCCGGCGACCCGTTTCCGGTCTACCGGCGGCTGCGCGCGCAGGACGCGCTCTACCGCTGCGAGACGGCGGGGTTCTGGGCCGTCGCGCGGCACGCCGACGTGATCGCGGTGTCGCGCGACCCGGAGACCTTCTGCTCGAGCCGCGGCACGCTGCTGTCCGACCTCGAGCGCCCGATCCTGCCGCGGCAGTCGATCCTGTACATCGACCCGCCCGAGCACGGGAAGTACCGCAAGCTCGTGCAGCCGGCGTTCAGCCGGGGACGGCTGCGCACGCTCGAGGGTTGGATCCGCGAGACGACGTGCCGCCTGCTCGATGCCTTCGGCTAGGGCCGCGACGTGGAGTTCGTCGCCGACTTCGCGGTGCAGCTGCCGATCCTCGTGATCGCCGAGATGCTCGGCGTGCCGGGCTCGGACCTCGAGCAGTTCCGCAAGTGGTCGGACGCGGCGATCGAGGCCGCGAGTGAGGCCTCGCCCGCGAGCATGGCCCAGGCGGCCGAGCTGCTGACGTACTTCGCCGCGGTGCTCGCCGAACGGCGAACGAATCCTGGGGCGGAGATTCTCTCGGCCCTCGTCACGTCTCAGATCGACGGCGAGCAGCTCGACGAGTTCGACCTGCTGATGTTCTGCATGGCCCTGCTGGTCGCCGGCAACGAGACGACGCGCAACATGCTCTCGCAGGGCACTCTCGCGCTGGCGCGCAATCCCGGCGAGATGGAGCGTCTCGTCGCCGACCCGACGCTCGTGCCGCGCGCGGTCGAGGAGATGCTGCGCTTCGGCAGCCCGATCCTCGCGTTCCTGCGGACGGCGTCGCGCGACACGGAGCTGCGCGGCACGAAGATCGCCGAGGGCGACCGCCTGTTCCTGCTGTACGCGTCGGCGAACCGCAACGAGCGCGTGTTCGGCGAGGACGCCGAGAGCTTCCGCATCGCCCGCGACGCGGCCGGGCACGTCGCGTTCGGCTTCGGCGAGCACTTCTGTCTGGGTGCGGCGCTCGCCCGGCTCGAGGTGCGCGTCGCCTTCGAGGAGATCCTCCGGCGCTGGCGGCGGATCGAACTCGCGGGGCAGCCGGAGGCGCAGCCGTCGCTGCTGGTGCGCGGCCTCGTTCGCCTGCCGGTCGCGTTCGCGAGGTGAGCGACGGCGCAGCCCGCTCGAGGTGCGATGCACCGAGCGGTGCGGAAGAAGCGGGCGCGCCGCCGCGTGGACGGCGCGCCCGGGGCTCGCTTCAGCCGGGCATGATCACGCTGCGGATGACCTCGCCGGCCTCCATCGCGCGGAACGCCTCGTTGACCTGATCGAGCTTGATCTTGCGCGAGACCATGTGGCTCACGTCGAGACGGCCGGTCTCGATGAGGTCGACGAAGCGCTGGAAGTCGCGGCGCACGTGCGCCGTGCCGTACTTGCTGCCGAGGATGCGCTTCTCCTCGAAGAACAGCTGGAACGCGGGGAAGGTCACCGTCGCGTCCGCACGCGCCATGCCGACGATGCACACGGTGCCGCCCTTGCGCGCCATGTTGTACGCCGTGATCATCGTCTCGGGCAGGCCGACGACCTCGAAGGAGTAGTCGGCGCCGCGGCCCTGCGTGAGGTCCTTGACCTGCTGTACGGGATCGCCCTGCGCCGGGTCGACGACGTCGGTCGCGCCGAACTTCTTCGCCTGCTCGCGCTTGAGCGGCTGGCCGTCGACCGCGATGATGCGCGACGCGCCCGCGATGCGCGCGCCCTGGATGACCGCGGTGCCGACGCCGCCGCAGCCGAGGACCGCGACCGTCGAGCCGGGCAGGACCTCCGCCGTGTTGAGCGCCGCGCCGACGCCGGTGGTGACGCCGCAGCCGATCAGCGACAGCTGCTCGGCGGGAACGTCGGTCTCGACCTTGACCAGCGAGTGCTGGTTGCAGGTCATCGCCTCGGCGAACGTGCCGAGACCGGTCATCGCGAAGTACGGCGAGCCGTCCTCGCGCGTGCCGCGCGGCGAGAACGCGGTCTCGGACTCGAGGTCGCAGTGGTTCGACTGGTCGTGCTGGCAGTACCAGCAGTTGCCGCACGCCGGGATGAAGGAGGCGATGACGCGGTCGCCCTTCCTGACGCGCGACACTTCCTTGCCGACCTCGACGACCTTGCCGGTGCCCTCGTGGCCAAGGACGAAGCCCGGGGGAAGTGGGACGTAGCCCCGGGCGAGCGACAGGTCCGAGTGGCAGACGCCGCTCGCCTGGATCTCCACCACGACGTCCTGCGGACCCGGATCCGCCGGCTTGATGTTCTCGATCGCCAGTTGCTCGCTTCCTACGAAGACTGCTGCACGCACGCGCTCACCTCTTCAAATTCAAGGACGGTTGATCCAACGTCCCGCGACCCGGCGGCCCAGCGCCGGGCGGGAACAACCCGCTACGCCTAGCAGGTCGCCGGGCCCGGGCGCGAGCGGTACGGGCGGTGCGAGCGACGAATGACGGC
The DNA here is from genome assembly GCA_016874715.1 of Deltaproteobacteria bacterium. Lineage (GTDB taxonomy): Bacteria > Desulfobacterota > Binatia > UBA12015 > UBA12015 > VGTK01. Next base: position 59,097 of record VGTK01000008.1, read on the forward strand.
GCTGATGCCGCACGGCGTCAGGCGGCTCGTCCGGGCGCGCGCGTCGCCGGCGGTCCGCCACGCTTGCTGCGCGGCGGAGGTCCGTGGCAGGACCGGACATGCCGCGCACGGCATCGTCCCGCGCCACCCGCCGGCGCCCGCCGTCGCGGGTGCCCAACTACGGCTCCGCCGGACGCATGATGCGGGCGCTGGTCGCGCTGCTGCGCTCACCGCACGGGCGCGAGCTCGGCGCGCTCGCCGACGAGCTGTCGATCTCGCGCAAGACCGCCGAGCGCTACGCGAAGGTGATGATCCAGGAGGTGCCCGCGCCCGACGGTCTGCCGCTCATCGAGCTCGTCAAGAGCAACGGCCGCCCGCTGCTGCGGCTGCGCGGGCTCGCAGGCGGCGTCGACTCGAACACGTACCAGGCGGCATCGGTGTTCTTCGCGCTCGCGGCGCTGCGCGTGCTGCAGGGCACGGTGCTGCACGAGAGCGCGTCGGAGGTCTGGGAGAAGTACCTGGAGAAGCTGCCGAGCGACACGCGGCGCGGCCTCGAGAACGTCGAGCGCAAGTTCTTCTACGTTCCGTTCGCGGCGAAGGACTACTCGCGCCTCGAGTCGCACATGGACACGATCCTGCGCTCGGTGCTCAAGCCCGAACGTCTCGAGATCGACTACCGGCACCCGAACGGGCGCAGGAGCCGGCACCGCTTCGAGCCGTACACCATCGTCCTCTACCGCGACGCGCTCTACCTGCTCGGGCTGTCGCACCGGCACCGGAACCCGATCTACCTCGCGGTCGACCGCGTCGAGAGCGTCCGGCGCACCGGGGAGCGCTTCGTCGTGCCGCCGGGCTACTCGCCGCGCCGCCTCACGGCCGACGTGCCGGGGATCTGGTCGGGGCCGGAGGTCACGGTCTCGCTCCGGCTGCGCGGTCGTGCCGAGGAGCAGATCCCGGAACGCCTGATCCACCCCTCGCAGACCTTCACGCCGCTGCACGGCGGCGGCACGCTCCTGCGCCTGGACGTCCGCGGCTGGCAGGAGCTCGCGTGGTGGATCCTGTCGTGGGGACCGGACGTCGAGGTGCTCGAGCCGAAGGACCTGCGCGAGTTCGTCAGGCGCAGCGTCACGGCCGCTGCCGCGCTCTACGCGCGCTGAGAGTTCGTGAATCGATCCCCGGACCGAGCCGGGAGGGGACGGATTCACGGACTCTGAGCGCGCCGCCGCGCTGCGGCATGCGCAATCGCGCGCCATCGTGCTGCCGAATCGGGCGGCAGGAGGCTGCGCACGGGTCGTCGGGCACCGATGGCGGGGGCGCTACGCGTCCTCGCGCTGGCGTGTCCATTGCTTGATGTTGCGTCGATGCTCGGTCTCGTTCTCACCGCAGGCGGCGCGCGCGGCGCCTATCAGGCGGGTGTGCTGAAGAGGATCGGCGAGCTGCCGTCGCTCGCCGGCATGCCGTCGCCGTTCCCCATCATCACCGGCGCCTCCGCCGGTGCGATCAACGGGAGCGCGATCGCGGCGCGCAGCGGCGACTTCCGCGAGGCGACCGCGGAGCTGGCGCGGCTCTGGGCGCAGCTGCAGGTCGAGCACGTGTTCCACACCGACGCCGTCTCTCTGTCGATGGGAGCCCTGCGCTTCGTGCGCGACATGGCGCTGGGCTCCGTCCTCGGCAGCACCCTGTCCCAGGCGCTGCTCGACGCGACGCCGCTGCGCGGCTTTCTCGCTCGCGCGCTGCCGCTCGACGGCATCGCGGACGGGATCCGCGACGGCCACCTCTACGCGGTGGCGATCCTCGCGACGAGCTACCACTCCGGACGGTCGTTCACCTTCGTGCAGGGACGCCCGGGGCACCCGATCTGGGTCAAGAGCCGGCGCGTCGTGCTGCCGGTTCGTCTCACGGTCGACCACGTATGCGCGTCGGCCGCCATTCCGATCGTGTTTCCGCCCGTGCCGCTGCCGTCGTCGGTCGGCGACGTCTATTTCGGCGACGGCGCGCTGCGGCTGGTCACGCCGCTCAGCCCGGCGATCCGTCTCGGCGCGACGCACGTGTTCGGCATCGGCATCCGCTCGCAGCGCGCGGCCGACTCGCTCTGGCAGGAGGAGCTCGGTGTCGGGAGCGAGGCGCCGGAGCACGCCGAAGGCATGCCGTCGCCGCCCATGGCGCAGATCTGCGGCGTGTTCCTGAACGCGATCTTCCTCGACCATCTCGACGCCGACCTCGACCACCTCAGGCGAATGAACGAGCTGATCCAGTCGTACGCGCGCGAGCGACCGCCTGCGCCGCGGCCTGCGGCCGACGGCACGCCGGTCGAGCCGATGCGGGTGGTCTCTCCGCTGGTGGTCAGCCCGTCCGAGGATCTGGCGCTCGTCGCGCAGCGCTTCGCCCATCGCATGCCCCGCCTCGTGCGCTTCCTGCTCGACGGACTCGGCACCCCGGACGCGCAGAGCGCCGACCTCACGAGCTACCTCCTGTTCGACCCCTTCTACACGCGCACCCTGATGGACATCGGCTATCGCGACGCGAGCGCGCGGATCGACGAGATCGAGGCGTTCCTGCAGGACGGCATGGCGGCGGCGCGCGCGATCGGCCGGGTGGAGGGAGCGTCGCTCGACGACGCCGGGGAGGAGCGCGCGGTCGGTTGAGCGCGGGCCGCGCGTGCGGGAGGACGACATGAACGACGACGGGTACGTGCGGCTTTCGGGCCTCGATCACGCGTTCCTGCACTTCGAGACCCCGGCGACCTACATGCACGTCGCGCTCACGGCGATCTTCGACGGCGGCTCGCTGGCACGCCCCGACGGCGGCATCGACATCGAGCGCGTTCGCTGCCACGTGGCCTCGCGCCTGCACCTGCTGCCGCGCTACCGGCAGCGCCTGCACTTCGTCCCGGTCACCGGAGACCCCGTGTGGGTCGACGACGATGCGTTCGACCTCGACCTCCACGTGCGCCACAGCCACCTGCCGCGCCCGGGCACGGACGAGCAGCTCAAGTCGCTGATCGCCCGCCTGCTCGAGCGTCCGCTCGACCGCAGGCGTCCCCTCTGGGAGATGTACTTCGTCGAGGGCCTGCCGGGGAACCGCTTCGCGATGCTGTGCAAGGTCCACCACTGCATGGTGGATGGCATCGCGGGGATCGAGCTGCTGGCGGCGCTGCTGAGCCCGGCCGCCGAGACCCGCATCGAGGCGCCGCGGCGGTGGACGCCGCGGCCCGTCCCGGCGGCGTCGCAGCTGCTGCGCGACGAGCTGCGGCGGCGCACGGAC
>VGTK01000009.1 GCA_016874715.1 Deltaproteobacteria bacterium
CGCCGGCCCACCCCGGCCGGCGCACGCGCACGGCGCGGCCGGCCGGAGCCGCGTGCACGGCCACGCGGATGCCGCCCTCGAACGGGTAGTCGCCGTGGACCTCGACGTCCCAGCCCGCACCGCGCAGACGGCACGCGAGCGGCAGGTGCAGCAGAAGATCGCCCGACGCGGCATCGACCTCCGCGACCCGACGCTCGACGGTCGCGAACATGCGAGCGAGGTTCGGCGGACAGCACGGCACGTCGAACCACGCGTGGCGCCGCGCCGGGAACCACTCGCGCATCATGAGCAGCCCGTAGTCGAAGCCGTACACCCAGGGGTTCGGATCGGCGGCGACCTCCGCGACCGCCTGCGGCTGCGAGTAGAACCAGCTGTCGCCGCCCGCGCCGGTGCCGCACGGCACGGCGTTGAAGAGCAGCAGCTCGATCTGGTCGAGCGCGCGCGGGTCGCGGGCGAGGCGCCAGACACGCGCGCTCAGCTGCGTCGCCGCGACCGCGGCGCAGCTCTCGGCGTAGGCCATCGCGTCCGGCTGCTCGAAGGGGCGCCCGACGGACTCGCCGAGCCAGCGCGCGCCCACGGCACCGGTCGGGTAGGCGTGCTCGTTCACCAGCGCGTCGAAGAGGCGCGTCGCCGCGTCGGTCCAGCGCACCGCGCCCGTCGCGAGCGCGACCTCGGCGATCGCCGACACGAGGTAGAGCGCGCGCACGGCGTGCCCGCCGAGCACGAAGCCGTCGAGATCCGTCCCGGCCGCCGCGAGGCGGCGCTCGACCGCCCAAGCCGCCTGCTCGACGTAGCGCGCCCTCCCCGTCGCGGCCGCGAGCCGGCACAGCGCCAGCTCGACCTCCGGGTGCGTGTCGGTGCGCTCGTCGCGCCCGGGTCCGAAGGTGCCGCACAGGTGGTCGGCGAGCCGCGTCGCGACGGTGAGCAATCGCTCGGAGCCCGTCGCCGCGTGGTGCGCGACCGCCGCCTCCATCAGGTGGCCGAAGCAGTAGTGCTCGTGGCCGAAGTCGAGGTCCGACCAGCGCGGCGGCGCACCCGGCGCGCCGTAGTACGTGTGCACGTACCCGTCCGGCGCCTGCACACGCTCGATCAGCTCGACCATCGGCTCGGCGAGGTCGGAGCGTCCGGCGAGGATCGCGGCCTCGAGCCACTTGTAGACGTCGGAGTCCGAGAAGTGCATCGCGCGGCGGGCGAGGTCGGGCCGGCCCGCGAGGCGACGAAAGTTGTCGACCGCGCCCTGCTTCTCCAGCCGCTCCAGGACCACATCGAGCGTGCGCCTTCGGAGCTGGGTCGCTCGCGGCGCCCAGAAGCGGTCGCGCAGCTCGATCGAGAGCCCCGATTCCGGCGTCGGTGCCATGCGCTTTGTGTAGTCCCGCCGCCCCCTGCACGACAAGCGCGCCTCCGCCGGACCCGCGCGCAGCAGCACGCGTCGAGATCCCGGGGGTGACGCGCCCGAGCGCGCGCGTTCCGCTGCTGGCTCCGCACGGCCGTGGCGCGCTAAGACCGGCGCGTGCGACTCGACCTCGGCGGCGAACCCATCCACACCCGCGCGCACGCGCTCGTCGCGACGCTGCGCGACGACGGACGCGTCGTCGCGCGCGGCTCGCTGATCGACCTGCGCACGCGCGGCTTCCTGCCCGTCGGCGGCAGCATGCAGGGGATGGGGATCATCCACCACATGGAGCTCGCGTGGCTGATCGATCCCGCGACCGGCGTCATCGAGGAGTTCACGCCGGCGCAGCCGACGGTCGCGTTCGAGGCATCGCCCGAGACGGCGGGCGAGAGCTGCCGCGACCCGATGGCCGCGGTGACCGCACTCGCCGGCACGCGGCTCGGCGACGGCTTCTCGGCGGCGCTCCGCGAGCGCATCGGCGGCGCGCTCGGCTGCTCGCACGTGATGACGCTCGCGCTGTTCATGGACGCCGCGGTCCGCGCCGGGCTCGACTGGCAGCGCGCGAACGTCCCCGGGCGCTTCGCGTCACCCAGCGCGGGGACGCTCTTCCGCCGCGACCTCGTGTTCGACGGCCACGCGCACGCGGACGGCCGCGTCGCGACCGGCATGCGCATGGGCGATCTGCACTGGAACGCCGCACCGCCGACGTCGCTCGCACCGCTGCGCTTCGCCCGACACCACGAGCTCGCAGCCGAGATCACCGCGGACCTGTGGCCCGGAAGCCTGCTCGCGATCCGCGGCGCGGAGCGCGAGCGCCGCGACGAGGCGTTCGCCGGCGTGGCATGGACCGACCGCAATCCTTGGCTCGCGGCGCTCGACGGCCTGGGACTCGCGCGCGGTGCTGCATCCGAGCTGCAGCACCGCCTCGACGGCGCGCCGCACGCGCGTCCCTGGATCGACGCGCTGCTGATGTTCGCCCCGGCGCTCGTGCAGTGCCGCGCCGCGCACCCGGACGCGTGGCACGAGAAGGTCCGCGCGACCGAGCGTCATCCGGGGCTGACCGCGATCCCGGACTCGTGCTGGATGTGGCGCCGCGGCGGCGCGCTCGAGCGCATCCGCGAGCGCCACGGCGCGGTGAAGGGCGGGCGCTGAAGCTCCGGAGGCCGCGCGATCGTCCGACCGCGCGGCCTCCGGACAGCTCGCCTCGTCAGGCCGAGGCCGCCACCTCGCCGATGCCGCCGGTGCGCGCGTGCGGCAGGGTCGCGACGTCGCTCGAGCGCTTCATCGACGGCCCCTCGTCGGTCCACGCCCACGTGCAGCGCCCGTCCTCGACGTCGAAGCGCAGGAAGCGCTCCTTCAGACCGTGGCGCAGCGCGCGCTCGATCGCGTCCGGCTTCTGCTCGGTGCGCGCGTGGATCCGCGCGCCGAGCTCGGCGATCGCCGCGGCCTCGACGTCGTCGCTGCCGGTGTCGCCGAGCCGGAGGTCCCAGCTGCCGTCGGTCTCGAGCAGGTCCTCCATCATGACCGCGTAGTACACGCCGTGGCGCTCGACCCGGTAGTACGTCTCGAGGTCCTCGGCGCTCGCGGTGCCGTTGCCGATGCGCTCGGCCATGTCCCAGAAGCGCTGCTTCGCGCGCTCCTCCATCTCCATCGCGATCGCCTCCTGGATCTCGTTGCTGACGGCGTCGTTCTCGGTGATGGCGTGGTTGGCGTGGAACTGCGACCAGTCGTCGGTGAGCAGCTTGATGCCGTACTTCTCGCGCTGCTCGTAGACGGCGGTGCCGGGGAACGGGGCCAGCATGTGCACGCCGGTCTCGCAGCCCATGTCGGCGAGCTTGCGCGAGAACTCGTGCAGCTCGCGCAGCGTCTCCGGCGTCTCGCCGGGGAGCCCGATGATGAACGAGCCGTGCGGCTGCACGCCGGCCTCGTTGCACATCTGCACCGCCTCGATGATCTTCGGAATCTTCGTGCCCTTCTTCACCGTCTTGAGGATGTCGGCGTTCGCGGACTCGAGGCCGAAGCTCACCAGGATGCAGCCCGCCTCCTTCATCTTCTTCAGCAGCGGGACGTCCACCGTGTTGACGTTCGAGAAGCTCGTCCAGGTGACCTTGAGGCCGCGCGCGAGGATCTCGTCGCACACCGCGTGCGCGTGATCTTTCCGCGCGGTGAAGAGGTCGTCGGCGAGGTTGAGCCGCTTGAAGCCGAGCGATGCCACGTGCTGCATCTCGTCGACCACGCTCTTGGCTTGACGGTAGCGGATCTTCGCGCCGACCAGCTGGCGTCCGGTGCAGAAGATGCACTGGAACGGGCAGCCGCGGCTCGTCGTCATCGAGATCGGCAGGTCGAGCGCGCGATAGCGGCCGAGCGGCACCAGGTGACGCGACGGCACGGGCAGCGTGTCGACGTCGATCCAGTAGCCGCGCGCGCCCGTGGTACGGATCTCGCCGTTCTCGCGGTACGTCAGGCCCGGGACCTTCGAGAAGTCACGGCCGTTCTCGAACGCCCGCACGATGTCGACGATGGTCTCCTCGCCCTCGCCCAGTGCGACGAGATCGAGCTCGGGGTGCTTGGTCAGCGTCTGCTCGGCGCAGAAGCTGACGTGCGCGCCGCCCATCGCGGTGAAGATCGACGGATCGATCTCCTTGACGCTGCGGATGACCGAGATCGCCGAATCGAAGGTCATCGTGACCGACGTCGCGCCGACGATGTCGGGCTGGAAGTCGTCGAGGATGCGCTCGAGCTTCCTGCGGTCGCAGGCGCTGACGACCAGGTCGAGCACACGCACTTCGACGCCGATGCGCTCGAGCGCAGCGGCCAGATACGAGATCCCGAGCGGTGGCGAGGGGATCTCGGCGACGGGGTAGAAAGGGTTCACCAGCAGAAAGCGCATCGACTGCCTCCGTACCCTCGCCTTCGGTGGCGGGGCGAGGGTCATCATGCACGGAGCAGCCCCCGGAGGCGAGCCCTTCGCGCGCGGAACTGCGCCCGGGGCGCAGGCCCGGCCGCAATGCGTGCAACGAGCCCCCGACGGGGATATGGGGGCCTGCCATGATCGTGTCGGGGATCGCGCTCGTCACCGGAGCGAGCCGGGGCATCGGCCGCGCCGTGGCACTGGAGCTGGCGGCGCGGGGCTTCGAGGTGGTCGCGACCATGCGCGAGCCGGCGGCCGGTGCCGATCTTCCCGGCCGGGCCGCTGCCCTGGGAGGTCGTCTGCGCGTCGCGGCCCTCGATGTCGACCGCCCCGCGACCATCGCCATCCCCGACGGGATTCGCGTGCTGGTCAACAACGCCGGCATCGAGTGCGCGAACCTGCCCGTCGAAGCGCAACCGGCCGAGGACTGGCGACGCGTCTTCGAGACCAACGTGTTCGGCCTCGCCGAGGTGACGCGGCGCGCCGTGCCGGCGCTGCGCGCGGCCGGCGGCGGCGTGGTGTGCAACGTGACCTCGTCGTCGCTGCTGGCCCCGGTCCCGTTCTACGCGGTGTACCGCGCGAGCAAGGCGGCCGTCGCAGCACTCGGGGAATCGCTGCGCGCGGAGCTCGCGCCGCTCGGCATCCGGGTGCTGGAGGTGCTGCCCGGACCGATCGACACCGACATGCTCGCCGGCTCCGCGCGTACGCCCGAGGCCTGCGCGTTCCCCGAGTACCGACCCGCTGCCGAGGCGCTGCACGCGGCCCGGACGGCGCTCGACGACATGGTGACGGCGCCGGCGGAGGCGGCGCGCCGCATCGTCGACGCGATCCTCGACGACGACGCGCCGCTGCGCGTCGCCTGCGACCCCATGGGCGAGGCGATGCTGTCCGGGAGCGACGCCGCGGGCGCCGAGTCGCGCCTGGCGGCGTTCATCGCGGGGCTCGCCGGCCGCCCCGCGCGCTGACCCGCGGCACGCTCGGTCGCAGGGCTGGTGATACGCATCGGACGCGAGCAGGCGCGCGGTGCACGCCGCCACCTGCTCCGCCGTGATCGGCACGAGATTCGGCGCTCCCGAGCAGGTGCCCGTGTCGTTGGGGTCGAGGTCGGGGAGCAGCAGGCACGAGTTGCCGTTGAAGATCCCGGCGCCACCGCGCGGCAGCGTGAAGACCTGGCCCATCGGTCCGAGCAGATCGCACGTGTCGGTCGCCGAGATGCTCGGCACCGGCGCGTCGCACACCACACCGTCGCGCCCGTTCGCGTCGAAGTAGCCCGGCGGGAACGCCGCGTCGATCGTGGCGGCCGTCCAGCAGGGGCAGGTGCCGAGCAGCATGCCGCGGAAGGTGACGGCGGCCTGCTCTAGGCTGCTCGAGACGTCGTCGCCGGTGCTCGTCGACAGGCAGTCGCCGCGCTGCGCCGCGCGGACGAACCGCGCACCCAGCTCGGTGCGCGCGTCGGCGACCGCGGCCGCGAGTCGGACCGGATCGGGCGTCCGCGCGTCGCGCAGGTGTGCGCGCACGAGCCGCGCGATCGCTCGGCTCGCCGCGCCGAGCTGCCGCGCGGTGCAGGCCGACGGCGCCGGACCACCCGGCAGCAGGGCGCTGCGCAGCGTCGTGACCGTGCTCGCGGCGGCTTCACCGAGAATCGCGGAATCGCCCACCGTGCTGCAGGCGCCACCCGCCTCGATGCGTGGGAACGCCGCGTCGCGCCGCAAGGCCGCCTGCAGGTGGCGCGACGGGGGGCGAGTCCGTTCGAGACGACCTTCTCCGGCACCGACGGGAGCGGTTCGGCAGCGTGAATGTCCGTGCTACCAACGCTTGCGGCGCATGGTTCAGCGCCCGGGTAGCGGCGGGAAAGGCGCGGGCGTCTCGCGGACGCGCCGCCCGCGACCGCCCGGGCCGACTGCGCGTCCACCTCGAGAGAAACCGCACAGGAGCAAGAGATGACGACCCGGGACGAGAGCTACGACGTGATCGTCATCGGCGCCGGCGTCAGCGGGATGTACGCACTGCACCACCTCCGCGGGATGGGCCTCGCGGTGCGCGTGTACGACGGCGCCGCCGATGTCGGCGGCACGTGGTGGTACAACCGCTACCCCGGCGCGCGCGTCGATGGTCCCGGCAGCCCGTTCTACTGCTACACGTTCTCCGACGAGCTCATGCAGGAATGGGATTGGGAGGAGACCCAGTCCGACTGGGCGGCGGTGCTCGCGTACCTCCGCCACGTCGCCGACAAGTTCGATCTGCGGCGCGACATCCAGTTCGAGACCTGGGTACGCGACGCTCGTTACGACGAGGCGGCGCAGCGCTGGACGGTGGAGACCGATCGCGGAGACAGCGCGACCGCGCCGTTCCTCATCTGTGCGGTCGGCGCTCTCTCGGCCGCGAACATCCCGAACATCCCCGGGATCGACGAGTTCGCGGGCGAGCGCTACCACACCGGCCGCTGGCCGCACCACCCGGTCAGCTTCGCGGGCAAGCGCGTGGCCGTGCTCGGCACTGGCTCGTCGGGAATCCAGTCGATCCCGGAGATCGCGAAGACCGCCGCGCACGTGACCGTGCTCCAGCGCACGCCGCAGTACTCCGCGCCGGCGGCCAACCGCCCGCTCGCGCCGCAGGAGCAAGCGGCGGCGCGCGCCGACTTCGCGAAGATCCGTGCGACGATGCTCGCGAACATGGGCGGGTTCCCCTTCGACCCGAATCCGCGGGCGTCCCTCGAGCACGGCCGCGAGCAGCGGCGCGCCCTCTACGAAAAGCTGTGGCAGCGCGGCGGCTTCCGCTTCTTCCTCGACGGCTACAACGACGTCGCGACGAGCGAGGAATCCAACGCCGTGCTGGCCGAGTTCTTTCGCGACAAGATCCGCGAGGTCGTGCGCGACCCCGAGACCGCGCGGAAGCTGCTGCCCGACTATTTCGTGATGACCAAGCGACCGGTCCTCGACGACGGCTACTTCGAGACCTTCAACCGCGACAACGTCACCCTGGTCGACCTGCGCGAGGACCCGATCGAGCGCTTCACGCGCAGCAGCGTGGTGACGCGATCGGGGGAGCACCCGATCGACATGCTCGTGCTGGCGACGGGGTTCGACGCGATCAGCGGCTCGATGCTGCGGCTCGATCCCCGGGGACGCGCCGGCGTTCGCCTGAAGGAGCGGTGGCACGACCGCTTCCACAACTACCTCGGCATGATGATCGCCGGCTTTCCCAACCTGTTCATGATCCACGGGCCCGGCTCGCCCGGCGTCCTCTACAACATGCCGCTCGGCGCCGAGCGCCAGATGGGCTGGATCGCCGACTTCATCAGCCACCTCGAGAAGCGCGGCGTGGGCGCCGCCGAGCCGACGACGGAGAGCGAGACCGCGTGGTCCGCAGAAGTCGACGGGATCGCGAGCATGACCCTGTTCCCGCGCACGAGCTCGTGGTGGACGGGCGCGAACATCGAGGGCAAGCCGCGCTACTTCTCCACGTATCTCGGCGGCTCGATGTATTACGCGCGCATCGCCGACATCGCGGCGCAGGGCTACGCCGGGTTCTCGTTCGAGCCGGCGCGCGCGGGCGGCGTCGCGGGCAGGTGACGGATGCCCTGATGGCCGGCGTCGGGCGGCCACGACGCGCTCGACGGCATCGACCCCGCGGGCCCAGCGGCGCATGATCGCCGCCTCGCGCGAGACGACTGGAGCGCAGCATGACTCTCGAGGTAAGCATGGACGAGGCACGCGCGAGTCGCTCGATGGCCGAGACGCAGGGCGCCACGCCACCGACCTGGCGCGGCCGCTCGCGCCGGCGGCTGCTGGCCGACGTCGTCGGCGGGCCGCGCCAGAACCTGGACAAGCTGCGCCAGCTCGCCGCGCTCGGCGCCGCATTCTTCCGGCCGGCGCTGGTGCGCGCGCGGCTAGAGCGCCTGCGCGACCTCGGCCACGTCGACGCGATGCCGACCATCCCGCAGCTCCTGGTCGCGGGCCGCGACCAGATGATGGTCAGCGCCGCCGAGGAGACGCGGATCTTCTACCGCAGCCAGGGGATCCCGTGGGTGTTCCACAACCTGCGCCGCTTCGTCTCCGGGCCCGCGACGATGCTCGATCCGGTCGGCCTGTTCGCGCCGCGCGACGCGATCGCGCACCACGTGCTGCAGACCTTCCACCGCCACGCGGTGTACGACCTCGTGCTGCTGCGCGCGCACGAGGGCGGCGTCGAGGCGATGGCGCTGCAGGCGCAGCAGATCCTGGACGGCACCCACCCCCACCAGCGCGCGCTGACGTCGCTCATGGAGGACGGCTCGTGCCACGCACGCCTGCCGCGCGACATCGCGGCCTTCGCGGCCGACCCGCACGCGGCACCGCGGCCGATCCCGCCCGGCCTCGTCGACGAGCCCGACCTGATGATCGGCATGGACCAGTTCAAGGACATCGGCGGTTTCGCGCGCTACGCGTCCCGGCTCGACGTCGGCGTCGCCGGCGCGGTCGGCGCGTGGCTCGCGGTCGCCTTCGACGAGACGCTGGGCGGACTTTTGGGCGTCAAGCTCGGGCCACGGTGCGTGGCGCGCGCGGCGTGCGATGCGGAGATCGTGGCGCGCCACGCGGCCGCGTCGCCGTCGGAGTGCGCGGGCTGACCGGGCAGAGCTGCTGCCGTTGGAGCGCGACTCCACGCAGAAGCTCCTGCTGGGCCCTCGGCCCGACGCCAACACCGGGAGATGGATCGACGACGGCTTCGTCCTCGAGGAAGCGCACGTGATGCGAATGGTTCAGCAGCGCAGGTTCGCGCGCGGCGGCGGGTCGTCCACGAGGCGGTGCACCGCGCGCCGCGGCAGGGGCGTCAAGAATCCGTGAGGGCCTGCTCGGCCACCGTGAAGACCAGGCGCGCCTTGTCGATCGCCGCGTCGGCGTCCGCCGGTCCGTACTGCTCGGTCGGGATCAGGTCCTCGTCGCCATAGAAGCTGAACTCCCGCTCCTTGCGCAGGTCCCGCGAGGCGCTCGCGACGGCAACCAGCTTCGCGCGCACCCCGGGCGAGAAGCGCTCCGCATGCTCGACGAGGATCGATCCCACGTCGTGCCACTTCGGCGGCTCGATGCCGACGTGGCGCAGCATCGCCTTGGTCGCGAGCTCGACGAGCTCCTGCGCCTCGCGCACGACGTCGGAGTATCCGCCGCGCTCGCGGAGCAGCTCGAGGACCTCGAGACGCAGACGCGCCTTCTCCAGATAGGACCTCGCGAGCGAGGTGCTCGTCACAGCTCGATGACCTCGCCCGGCCTGCGATCGGGCTTCAGATCCCAGTACCAGCGGGCGCCTCGCCAGACGCGACGCGCGCCGAGCTCGTGCAGCCGGCCGCGCAGCCGGGCGAGGATGCCGGCGAAGAAGCCGTCACGATCGAGCACGATGCGGGCGTCCTCGACCATGTCGAGAAAGAGCGGGCTACCGTGCGCCGCTTCCTCGCCGGTCTTGAAGACGGGCGAGATCTCCGTCGTGAGCCCCTGGTCGCGCAGTCGCCGCAGCCGCGGCGCGAGCGCGTCTTCGACGGCCGCAAACTCAGCGACGCGGGCCATGCGGCCACGCGGCAGCGGATCGGCGACGAGCAGCAGGTCGAGATCGGAGTCCGGCCGTGCCGTGCCGCGCCCGACGGAGCCGAACACGACCAAGCTCATCAGCCGATCGCCGTACACGCCGATCGCCGCCACCTCGACCGCCCGGATCAGCTCGGCGAACTGTCCTGCCGTCGTCATCGAGCCGGACGGTAGACCCCGGGCCGGACACGGTCAACGGGCACGTCGCCGGCGGGCGGGCACGTCGCCGGCGGGCACGTCGCCGGCGGGCACGTCGCCGGCGGGTACGTCGCCGGCGGGCACGTCGCCGGCGGTCCGGCGCTGCGTCAGGCCGACGCCCGCTCCCGCGCCGCGATCTCGACGCAGATCGCCACCAGCTCCATCGCCTGCTCGACCTGCGCGAGCGGCGGAAAGCTCGGCGCGAGGCGGATGTTCCGGTCGCGCGGGTCCTTGCCGTACGGGTAGGTCGCGCCCGCCTTGGTCAGCTTGACGCCGGCCTCGTCGGCCATGCGGACGACCTTCGCGGCGCAGCCGTCGGGCGTGTCGAGGCTCACGAAGTAGCCGCCCACGGGCTCGCTCCACGTGGCGACACCCTTGCCGCCGAGGCGCCGCTCGAGGATCGCGGTGACGGCGTCGAACTTCGGCTTCAGGATCGCCGCGTGCTTCTTCATGTGCGCGGTGACGCCGGCCGCGTCGCGGAAGAAGCGCACGTGACGGAGCTGGTTCAGCTTGTCGTGCCCGATGGTCTGGATCGACAGCCCGCCGACGAGGTGACGCACGTTGGCCGCACTCGCCGCGAGTGCTGCGACGCCGGCCCCGGCGAAGGTGATCTTCGACGTCGAGCTGAGCACGATCGCGCGGTCGGGATTCCCGGCCGCGGCGCAGGCGGCGAGCAGGCTCGCGAGCGGCGGCGGGGCGTCCACGAGGTGGTGCACCGCGTAGGCGTTGTCCCAGAGGATGCGGAAGTCCGGCGCCGCGGTCTTCATCGCCGCGAGACGCTCGACCACGGCCCTTCCGTACACGACGCCGCCCGGATTGCTGTAGCGCGGCACGCACCACATGCCCTTGACCGACGCGTCGGATGCGACCAGGCGCTCGACCTCGTCCATGTCGGGCCCGTCGTCGTTCATCGCGACCGGCACCATCGCGATGTCGTAGCGCTCGCAGATCGCGAAGTGGCGATCGTAGCCCGGGCTCGGGCAGAGGAACTTCGGCTTCTGTCCGTACCACGCGGGCCCGCCGGTCGTGCCCTTGAGCAGCGCCTGCACGACCACGTCGTGCATCATCGCGAGGCTCGAGTTGCCGCCGACGATCACCTCGCCCGGCTGGACGTCCAGCAGCTCCGCGAACAGCGCCCGCGCCTCGGGCAGGCCCTCGAGCACGCCGTAGTTTCGGCAGTCGGTGCCGTCGGCGGCCTTGAAGTCGCGGCCGAGGCAGTCGAGCAGGCCCAGCGAGAGGTCGAGCTGCTCGTTGCAGGGCTTGCCGCGCGTCATGTCGAGCGCGAGGCCGCGGGCACGGAAGGACTCGTACTCGGCGCGGAGCGCGTCGAGATTCCGGGTTTGCGGCGCGGGATCCGTCGTGGCGGTCGTCATCGTTCCTCCGGCTAGCAGTACAAGCATGGATCGGGGGCGACCGGTAGGGTGCCGCGCGCACGAGGCATCGAGCGGGCTGCGCGTCGCATCGAACTGCGCTCCGGGGAGGTCGATCCCGGCACTTCGGCTTCCGCTTCTGCCTCCGCACGAAGGACGTGCGGCATCTGCTTCCCCGGATTCGTTCGCAGGCTTGCGTCGGCGGCACCGACTCGGCGATGAAGGCGCCGTGCCACCGGACGCGCTGCCGGCGCTCGACGAGCGCGCGACCCTGACGACAGACGCCGCGGCGAGCTACCGCCGCGACGGCTTCGCGGTCGTGCGCGGCCTCGCCACGCCGGACGAGATCGCGTGCTTCCGGCCCGCGATCGTCGCGACGGCGCACGCACGCAATTTCGAGACGCGTCCGCTCGCCGAGCGCGGCACGTACGGACGCGCGTTCCTCCAGACACCGAACCTGTGGCAGCACGACGACACGGTCCGGCACTTCGTCTTCGCTCGGCGCTTCGCGCGCGTCGCGGCCGAGCTGATGGGCGTCCGGGGCGTGCGCCTCTACCACGACCAGGCGCTGTTCAAGGAGCCGCACGGCGGGCTCACGCCGTGGCACCAGGACCAGATCTACTGGCCGCTCGCGACGACGCACACGATCACCATGTGGATGCCGCTCGTCGACCTCGACGCCGACATGGGCATCATGCACTTCGCGCGCGGCTCGCACGCCGGCGGGGCGCTGACCGACCTGCCGATCGGGCGCGCGTCGCAGGACGCGCTGTCGCGCGTGGTCGCGGAGCGCGGCTTCGCGGTCGACGGCCCCGCGAGCACGCGCGCCGGCGACGCGACCTTCCACGCGGGCTGGACGCTGCACGGTGCACCGCCGAACTCGACCGAGCGCACGCGGGAGGTGATGACCGTCATCTACTACGCGGACGGCACACGGGTCGGCGGCTCGGGCGATCCGACGCGCGTGTTCGACCTCGCGGCGTGGCTGCCCGGGTGCCGCGAGGGCGACGTCGCAGCGAGCGCGATCAACCCGCTGCTCTGCAGGCTCGACTAGCTCGCGCAGCAGTTCGCGGAGCGCCGTCTCGACACGGGCTTCAGGCGCCTCTCCGCCGGTCCTTCGAACCGTCGGTTCGAGGCGCGTTCGGGAGCAGCGTGGCGACCAGCCCGTCGGCGTGAGCCTCGACCCACCGCGCTGCGGTCGGTTCGATACCGGCCAGCAAACGGGCTTCCGGGGCATTCACGTAGACCATCGATGCAGCGCCGACCAGCACGTAATGGAGCACCCGATCGTCGATGGGTGCCGCCAGTCCGGCCTTGCGAAGCCGGCGCCACAGCCTGCGAACGGTTTCGTACAGAGGCCGCACGTGCCGCTCCGTCATCCACTTGACGCGATCACTCTCCGCGGTCGCCTCGTGCACCATGATCCGGTTCAGCTCGGGGTGCCGCGCCGCGAAGCGGACGAGGCGTCGGATCATCTCCGCGAACGCGGTAGCGGTTTCCGCCACATCACTGGCGCCGTCGCGTACCCGCGCGGATCCCACGCCCTCCATGGCTCGCGCGAGCTCGGCAAAGAGATGGTCGACCGCCGCGACCCAGAGCGCCTCCTTGGAGGCGAAGTGGTAGTTGATCTGCGGCTGGTGCGCCCCGATGCGCCTGGCGATCGCTCGGGTCGAAGCTCCCGCGAATCCGTTCGCGCCGAACTCCGCGAGCGCGGCGTCGAGCAGCCGTTCGCGAATGTCTTCGCGCACCACCCGCACGCGGCGTGCCTTCCTGATCACTTGCTTCACGCTTTCCGAATACTCTATTATCATCTGATAATAGAGTATTCACGGAAGGATGCATGGAGAAATGAAGCTCTTGCCCCTGGCTCAGGAACCTCTGATCGTCCCCACGGATCGCGACATGCTTCCGTCGGAGCGCCGCGAGTTCGTGCGGACGCATCGCACATGCATCTTCGGGTATGGGCGGCGTGCCGATGGGCCTTCGATGTCGGTCGTCTACTACATCCCGACCGACGACGATGAGCTCCTGATCTCGACGATGCGCGCACGCTCGAAGACGAAGGCGGTCGCGCGCGCCGGCAAGGTGAGCCTCTGCGTTCTCGACGAGCGCTGGCCGTTCGCGTACCTCCAGGTCTATTGCGAGGCCCGGATCGACGACGATCCGACCCTCGTCGTCAACGTGATGATGGCCGTCGGCGGGCGGATATCAGGCCAGACGCTTCCCGACGAAGCGCAACCGGTCGTCGAGACGATGGCCAGGGACGAGGACCGCGTCGTGGTTCGCCGCCGCCCGTATTCGACCTTTGCGCAGCCACCGCGGCACCTGCACCAAAACGACCAGGAAGAGAAGGTCACCCACTGGATCACCGCCGCCATGCCATGGGACGCACTCGACGAACGCTGATCGGCAGCGTCTCGGGCGCGCGTCGCGTCAGCGCGCCGCGACCTCCGTCGCGTGGTTCACGTAGATCGGCGACGACCAGGCGCGCTCCTCGCTCGGCGTCAGGCAGTCGTCCGAGAACGGCGTGCGGTAGTCGCCGTAGCAGATGTCGGGCTCGATGCAGTCGCCCTTCTCGTCGTAGCGGCAGCGCAGCCCGCCCGCGTTGACGGCGGGCGAGGGCTCCTGGATCGCGCGCACGTAGTACGTCGCGTCGCGGCCGCCGGCGACGAAGTCCTCGTCCTCGAACTCCGCCACGCAGCCGTCCGGGCTCGGCACGCAGTCGATGCGCTTCCACGGGTCCTCGATCAGCGGGCCGACCGGCTCGCCGGGGCGCGCCTGCGGACGGACGCGCACGACCTCGATGCGCGTGATCTGGTGACGCTCGTCGGTCGGGTTGTAGCACTCGCCGCGGCACAGCTTCTCGAGACGCTCCTTCGCCATGGCGCCGTGCGCGTAGTCGGGGCAGCCGGGCTTCTGCTTGAACGCACCCGCGGCGCGCACCCGGAAGCGCGGCGCCTTGCCGAGATAGGTCTCGCCGCCCATGGGCACCGTGCCGTCCTCGCCGTTGAGCAGGTCGAACCACAGCAGCATGCGCGGACCGCTGGTGCCGTAGGTCTCGCGCCGCACGAGCGCGTCCCAGACCGCGTCACGCGATCTCCCATCCGAATGGACGGCGACGAGGCCGCCCGTCATGAAGAACGACGCCTGACGCTCGAAGTCCACGACCTGGAACGGCTGCACGGTGATGTTGTCCGGGTCGAAGCGCACCGACTCGGGCGTGCGCGGCTTCTCGGGGCCGAGCAGGCGGCGCGCCCAGGTCTCGTCGCGCGCACCGGTGGTCTCCGTCATCTGACGGCGGTCGTACTCCTTGTAGCCCGTGCCGGGACGCGCGCTGTGGTTGTCGCTCGAGCCGATGAAGCCGAAGCGGAAGCGCTTCCGCTCGCCCGGATCGTCGAAGTTGCTGAGCGCGAGCGCGAACTGCGCCGAGTTGCCGGGACGCGTGGAGAACGCCGGCTGGAAGCAGTCGCGGCACTGGCCGCAGTCCTTCCACTCCTCGGCTCGCGCGCCCGGCACCGTGAGGTGCCCCGCGACACCCGCCGCGACGTAGTTGGCGCGCGCCTCGCGGACGCGCTGCTCGCACTGCTCGGCCGGGATGTCACCGCAGCGCGCGCGGATCAGCTCGCCCGCCTGCCAGCAGCACGGCAGGAACTTCGCCGTCGGCTCCGCACACACCATCGTTCCGTCCGGACCCGACACCACCTCCTGGTTGTCGCGGTACTCCTCCGAGTTGCCGTGTCCGGAGAAGATCTCGAACAGGCGCTGCCGCTCGGGATCGTTCTGCTCGCGGGTGAGCTGCTTGGCGAAGGTCGTGCCGGGCGGCGTGTAGAGGCCCCACGTCGTGCCGTGCGGGATCACCAGCGAGTCGAAGCCCCACTGGCCGAGCTTCTCGAACAGCTCGTGCGGCGAGCCCGCGGTCTCCATGCAGTCGTCGGGCAGCTTGCGCGTGTCGACGCCCTCCTCGCAGACCTTCGTCGCGCGGAGATCGGTCTGGTACTCGCCGAAGTCGAGGTAGCGCTCGCGGTTCGGCAGATCGAGCAGCACCACGCCGAGACGCTGGCGCAGCGGTGCACCCTGCTGCAGGAGCGCGAGCGAGCGGCCCGAAGCGCTGATCGGACGCTTCGGCACGCGATCCTCCTCGGTGTCCTTGAAGACCACGTTCTTGTGGCCGTAGTGGTTCTCGGGGGTCGTGCCGACCTGCGTCCACTCCCAGCCGAGAAACGCGACCACGTCGGGGTTCTGCGGATCGCCCGCGACCGCGTTGCACTGCCGGATCGCCTCCTTGGTGTCGCGCCAGTGCCTCGGCGAGATCGACTCGGCGTGGTCGTTGATGCTCCAGAAGTCGAGATCGCTGCAGAAGCGGGCGAAGTCGCACGCGTCGGCGGGCGGGTGCGCGCCCTCGCCCTGCACCAGCGGCAGGCTGCGCATGAACGCATCGGCGGAGAACGTCGTGTGCACGTGCAGGTCGCCGAAGAGGATCGTCTTCGCGTCGCCCTCGTCCGCCCCGACGCCGCCGAGGGCCGCGGACGTCTCGCGCTGCGTCTCGGTGCGGGCCGCGACGACGTCGGGCGGCAGCTGGGTTCTGGTGACCTCGCCCGGGCCCTCGAGCTGACCGCCCGAGAAGATCCACGCCCATGCGATCCCGAGCAGGACCGCGAGCGCCAGCACCAGCAGAAGCAGCCGTTTGACCATGCGCATGACGAAGATCCCTCCGCTTGACGTGCGTACCGCAGCGGCGGCCGACGCCGCACACCCGACGAGTTCCGCGGGTGCCCGCGTCGTCGCCGCTCGCCGTCCTTACTGCACTTGGAGTGCAAGATCCAGAAGCGGCATTGCCCGGGTCCGGCGAGGCGGATAACCTCGGCGCCGCTCGCGCCCGGGGGATGAGTCGCCTGGCCGGTCGGTGCGGGATGGAGGGCTTTCCATGCGGACCTACGGAAGGATCACCACGATTGCGCTCGCGCTGCTGACGCTCGCGGGCACGGCGCGCGCAGGCACGCCGATCTCGGGCTTCGACGACACGCTGGTCGTCGGCGGGCTGTCGGCGCCGACGGCGATCGCGTTTCTCCCCGACGGGCGGCTGCTCGTCGCGCAGAAGGGCGGCGCGCTGCGGCTCGTCGCGAGCGGCGTCGCGACCACGCTGGTCAACATCCCGGTGTGCACGGGCTCCGAGATGGGGCTCCTCGGCATCGCGATCGACCCGTCGTTCGCGAGCAACGGATTCATCTACCTCTACCGCACGAACCCGGTGAACGGCTGCGGCAGCGCGACCGGCCGCTTCAACGAGGTCGTGCGCGTGACGATGGCCGCGAACGCGATCGACATCGGCTCGCTGTCCGTCCTGCTGACCGGCATTCGCACCGACAACGGCAACCACAACGGCGGCGTGCTGCGCATCGCGCCGGACGGCAAGCTGCACGTCGGCGTGGGCGACACAGGGCTCGGCGACAACGCCGGCCCGCCGAGCAGCGCCACCAACCCCTACGCGCAGGACCAGAACGCGCTCGAGGGAAAGATCCTGCGGCTCAACCTCGACGGGACGATCCCGGTCGACAACCCGTTCGTCGGCCAGGTCGGCAAGCGCGAGGAGATCTTCGCCTACGGGTTCCGGAACCCGTTCCGCATGGGCTTCGACCCCGTGAACGGCAGCCTGTGGGTGGGCGACGTCGGCGACCTGACGGTCGAGGAGATCGACATCGTCACGTCCGGCGACAACTACTCGTGGCCCCACTGCGAGGCCCTGCTGCCGGTGGGCTGTGCGCAGCCGGGCGACGTCGCGCCCGTCTTCAGCTACCTGCACAGCGGCGGCAGCTCGCTCGGCAGCTCGATCACCGGCGGCGCCTTCGCCGGCGCGTCGTTCGGCGGGCTCGGGAACGACTACTTCTTCGGCGACTTCATCGGCGGCAAGATCTACCATCTCGAGCCGAACGTCGCGCGCGACGGCGTCATCGGTAGCGCCACCACGTTCGTCTCGAGCGCGAACGGACCCGTGGACATCGTCTTCGGGCCGGACGGCGC
This sequence comes from Deltaproteobacteria bacterium, assembly GCA_016874715.1. Lineage (GTDB taxonomy): Bacteria > Desulfobacterota > Binatia > UBA12015 > UBA12015 > VGTK01. Next base: position 17,446 of record VGTK01000009.1, read on the forward strand.
GCTGTACTACGTCGCGTTCTTCGGCGCCGAGGTTCGCCGGGTCGCCCCGCTGGCGATCCCGTCCGACATCGACGCGTACCTCTGCTACAAGGCCACGCTCGCCAAGGGCGAGACACCGCTGCCGCAGGGCACCACGGCATCGCTGTCCGACGCGATCGTTGCGGGACCGCAGTCGTTCGACGTCAAGAGGGCGACGACCATCTGCAACCCGGCGTCGGTCAACACGAGCAGCGCGATCGAGCCGAACGCGCACCAGGAAGGCTACCAGGTGAAGCGCCCGGCCGGCGCCGCGAAGTTTGCGAAGGGCCTCGTCACCACGAGCGACCAGTACGCGAGCCGCAACCTCCTCCTGAGCCAGGAGAGCTCGCTGCTCGTACCGTCGAGCGCGGTGCTCGGCTCGGGTGGCGCACCGGCGTACGGCCTGACGACGGTCGATCACTACAAGTGCTACAAGGCCGGGCTCGCGAAGGGCTCGCCGAAGTTCATGGCGCCGGCGCCGCCGACCGTTTCGGACCTGTTCTACCCCGGCGGGCAGAGCTTCGTCGTGAAGAAGCCGAGCCGCTACTGCGAGCCGGTCGCGGCCGACGGCTCGGCGGTGAACTTCCCGGCGTCGAAGCTGGTCTGCTACGGCGTCAAGCTGCCGCCGGGCAACAAGTTCCCGAAGACGCTGGTCTCGACGAACAACCCGGACCTCGGCACGGACGTCCTGCTCGCCACCGCCGTCGGAGAGCTGTGCGTCCCGGCGAACGTCGTACCGTGAGGTGATCCCGGGCCGGAGGAGCCGCCGCGTACGGGCCGGAGGAGCCGCCGCGTAGGTCCGGCGGCTCCTCCACGTAGGTCCGGCGGCTCCTCCACGTACGTCCGGCGGCTCCTCCACGTACGTCCGGCGGCTCCTCCACGGCGCCCGGGTGCCGGAAACCGGCGCGATCGGCCGGTTCGCCGGTCCGACCGGTCTCGCGCGCGAGCTCCCGGTCTGGCGGCAGCCACAGGCTCTATGCGACAATCCGGAACGACGCGCGCCCCGGAAGGTGGTGTGCCGGCCACGGGAGGACCTGGCGCAATGGGCCATCGAAACGATCCGGCACGGAACTTCGGACTCGGTCTCGCGATCGCAGTCGCGATCGCCGCCGCGGGATGCGGCGGCTCCGGCGGCGGCTCGTCGGACCCCGGTCCCGGCCCGAACCCGAACCCGAGCTGTGAGGCCGAGCAGCAGTTCTCGAGCACCTTCGAGGGCATCCAGAAGGTGATCTTCGAGCGCCACGGCTGCACCGAGCAGATCTGCCACGGCAGTGCGGCCCAGGGTGGCCTGAACCTGTCGCCCGACGTCGCCTACGACAACATCTACGACAAGCTGGCCTCGGGAGTGTCGGGGAAGCTCATCGAGCCCGGCGACAACGACCGCAGCTACCTGTGGCTCAAGCTCGCTGCCGCGACCAACCCGGGCAGCGTCGACATCTCCGGCTCGCCCATGCCGAGCGGACGCCCGGCGCTCGGCGCGGACGAGCTCGAGCTGCTGCGCCTCTGGATCTACAATGGGGCACCGCGCGAAGGTACGGTCGCGGGCAGCGAGGCGCTGCTCGACGCTTGCCTGCCCGATCCCGAGCCGATCATCGTCAAGCCACTCGATCCGCCCGCACCGGGGGACGGCATCCAGCTCGTGATGCCGGAGTGGCCACTGCCGCAGAAGAGCGAGCACGAGCTCTGCTTCGCGACCTACTACGACTTCACCGACCAGGTGCCCGACGAGTTCAAGGATCCGACCAACACGCTGTTCCGCTTCAGCGGCTTCGAGCTGCGCCAGGATCCGCAGAGCCACCATCTGCTGCTCTACTACTCGCCGCTGAACTTCCAGCCCGGCGGCGTCGACGTCAATCACCCGTCGTTCGGCAGCTGGACCTGCTCGGGCGGCGCCCAGCACGGCCAGACCTGCGACCCGAAGGCCAAGGACGCCTGCGGCAGCGAGGGCCTCTGCCACAGCGAGATGCAGCCGAGCTTCGCCTGCGTCGGCTACGGGCCGCCGTCTGACGAGCCGGCCGAGATCGCGGGCGGCGCCGGACAGGCGCAGGCCTACCTGCCGTTCTTCCCGGGCGTCTTCTCGCAGGTCCCGATGAAGGGCGTGATCTACTGGAACACGCACGCCTTCAACACGACCGACCTCGACACCACCATGCACGGGCGGCTGAACTACTTCTTCGCCAAGGACCAGCGCTTCCCGGTGGTGCGCATCAGCAACTTCGGCGCGATCTTCCGGCCGAACAACCCGCCGTACACGAAGGAGACGTTCTGCAACGACCACGTCTTCCCGGTGGGCTCGCGCGTCTTCCACCTCTTCGCGCACATGCACCGGCACGGCGAGCACTTCTGGGCGACGTTGCCGGACGGCACGCAGATCTACGAGACTTTCAGCTTCAGCGATCCGACGCAGCAGCGCTACGACCCACCGCTGGCGTTCGACTCACCCGACCGGGCCGACCGCACCGTGCGCTACTGCGGGACGTACAACAACGGCATCAAGCCCGACGGCTCGCCGGACACCGAGCTGGTGACCCGGCTGTCCCGCATCCCGCCGAGTGCCCAGGGCACGATCGGCGGCTCCTGCAACCCGATCGCCTGCACCGCCGGCAAGGTCGGGGCGGCGTGCAACGGTGCTGCCGACGACGCGAGCTGCGACTCGTCGCCCGGTGCGGGTGACGGCGACTGCGATGCCTGCCGGATCACCGGCGGCGAGAGCACGCAGAACGAGATGTTCGTCCTGTTCGGCGCGCAGTACATCGACCCGAACGCCCCCGGCGCCAACCCGCCGGATGCCCCGCAGGGTGTCGCGCAGGTCGCGAGCCACGACGAGACCGGTCGCTCGCTGTCGACCGTACCCGCGTTCCCGCACTTCCAGGGCTGCGTCGCCCCGGGACGCGGCATGTCCGGCACGGCCGGCGTGTCCGCGGGCGTCAAGCAGGTCGCGGACGTCGCGCAGTAAACCTCGCGTGCGGGCGGACCTCCGCCCGCACGCGCCTCCTTGCGAGCCCGCGCCGGACTGGCGCGGGCTCGCTCGCGTTCACGGCGCGCGTCCGATCGCAACACGAAGGCCCGCCGCCCGAGGCGGGGCCGCGGCTCGCCTCAGAGTGCCGTGCTCCCCGGATCGCGGCGCCGGCGCGCCAGCGCCGCCACGTACTGCCCCGTCCACCACCGCGTCGGCCAGCGCCCGAGACGCTCGGCGGCACATGCGACGCGCAGCGCGCCCGGTCCAGCCCGGCCACCGAGAGTGCGCTCGACCCCGACCAGGGCGACACGCGGAAAGTGATGCACCGCGGTCAGCTCGGCGACGGTGAATCCCGCGTCCTCGAGCGCCGCGCGCAGCCCATCGCGGCCGTGCGTTGCGCCGACCGCGTACGGCACCACTCCCGCGCGGCGCAGCAGCGGGGAGAGCTTGTTACGCAGCCGCACCAGCGGATGTCCGGGGTTGTCGAGCGTCACGATCAGCACTCCCCCCGGTACGATGACGCGCTCGAGCTCGCGCAGCGCGGCGGCGATCTGGGCGTGATCGGAGAAGTGGTCGAGCGTCGAGTTCGACACCACGACGTCGAACGCGCCATCGCGGAACGGCAGCCGCCGGACGTCGCCGGCGACCGCGGTGGCACCGCCTCGGCGCACCGCACCCGCGGCGATCACCGGCGACACGTCGATGCCGGCGACGCGCTCCGCGCGCGCGGCGAGCGCCGGAACGAGGCCGTCGCCCCAGGTCTCGTCGTAGAGGTCGGTCTTCAGCACGCGGCGCGAACGACCAGCGGGCAGCCAGCGCTCGAGCAGCGCGAGCGTCGCGAGGTCGGCGTGCCGCCGCCAGAGCGGCGCCGCGTCCCCGAGGTTGCGACGCGCGACCGCGTCCCAGTACGCGGTCGGCTCCGACGCGTGATCGTGCTCCTCCGCGCCGCGTCGCGCGCGCGTCATTCCTCTACGGGCCCGGGCAGGTGCCCGGGAAGCTGCCACACCTCGACATGCAGCTGGTCGACCGAGTCCGGGTCGTTGAAGACGATGCGCTGCTCGCGCGGCGCCAGCGCCGCGGTGCCCTGTGCGAGCAGCCGCTCGACGAGGGCCACGCGCGCCGCGCGGATCTGGGCGCGCACCCGCCGCGGGCGCCGCAGCAGAGCGCGGTGCAGCGCGTTCACGTACGGATCGACCACGGCCCGCACGAGCCCGTTGCGCTGCGGACGCGCCAGGGCCGCGTGCGCCGCCTGCTCCTGCTCGAGGATCGCGGCGAGATCGCGCAGCTCCTGCGGCGGGTCGATCTCCTCGGGGATCACGAACAGACCGACGCGGCGCGCGGCGTCGCCGACACCCACGCGGCTCGTCACCACCGACAGCGGGATCGAAACCAGCAGCGCGCCGATGATCGGCGTCACCCACCAGAAGTAGTCGGGGTTCAGCCAGTAGAGGCCGAGCCCCCAGACCGTCGCGAACAGCGTGTCGAAGCCGTGCTTGCGCAGCGCCTCGCCCCAGCCGGTCTGGTTGTCGTCGCGGCCCTGCGACGTCCAGGAGACCGTCCGGCCGAGCAGGTTCTGTACGACGAAGCGCGTGTGGAAGACCATGCGGATCGGCGCCAGCAGGCTGCCGAGCAGCGTCTCCACGACGATGCTGACCAGCAGGCGGAACACGCCGCCGTACGCGCGCCCGCTCCGGCGCTGCACGACCAGCAGCAGGACGCTGAGGAACTTCGGCAGGAAGAGGATCGCGGCCGTCACGGCCATCAGAGCGAACGCCCAGTCCGGGCGCCAGATCGGCCAGTCCGGGAAGAGGCTCGGGCCGTCCGGGAAGTAGTTCGGCTCGCGCAGGACGATCTGGATCGCCTCCACCGTGCTGAGCACGAGAAACGCGAACCACAGCATCGCCGACACGTAGGAGAGCACCCCGTTCACGAACAGCGTGCGGTGCGCGCCGAAAAGACCCTCGCTGAAGAGGAGCCGCAGGTGCTGCAAGTTGCCCTGGCACCAGCGGCGGTCGCGGCCCATCTCCTCGAGCAGCGTCGAGGGCACCTCCTCGAACGATCCGGGGAGGTCAAAGGCGAGCCAGAGCTCCCAGCCGGCGCGGCCGAGCAGCGCCGCCTCGACGAAGTCGTGGCTCATGATCTCGCCGCCGAGCGGCGGCTTGCCGGGCAGCCGCGGCAGCCCGCAGTACGCCATGAAGGGCGCGATGCGGATGATCGCGTTGTGGCCCCAGTACTGGCCGTCACCGAGCTGCCAGAAATGCAGCCCCGCGGCGAACATCGGCCCGTAGACGCGGCTCGCGAACTGCTGCACGCGGGCGAGCAGCGACCTGCGATTGACCGCCGTCGGGACGGTCTGGATGAGCCCGACCTTCGGGTGCTCCTCCATCATGCGCACCATGTGCGCGAGCGTCGGCCCCGACATGATGCTGTCGGCGTCGAGCATGATCATGTAGCGGTACTTGCGGCCCCAGCGGCGGCAGAAGTCGGCGACGTTGCCGCTCTTGCGCTTCAGCCGCACCTTGCGCCGCCGGTAGAAGATCCGGTCGAACGCCTGCGCGTCGCGGCACCACGTCGCCCAGGCGGCCTCTTCGCGCGCCGCGGTCTCGACGGTCTGCGTGTCGCTCAGGATGAAGAAGTCGAAGTGCTCGAGCACGCCGGCGCGCTCGAGCGAGCGGCGGATCGCCTTCAGCCCGGCGAACACGCGCTCCACCGGCTCCTCGCAGATCGGCATGACGATCGCGGTGCGCGCCTCGGGCGCGATCGGCGCGTCCGGGTTCGCGACGACGCCATTGGTGATCGCGAAGCGGTCGCGCCGCCCGACCAGGGTGAAGAAGCCGAGCGTGGCGGTCCAGAAGCCGATCGAGATCCAGCCGAAGAGCGCGCCGAACAGCAGCACGATCGCGACCTCGACCGGCGTACGGCCCTGGTCGGGCAGCACGTTGACCATGAAGCCGCTCGCGATGACGCTCGGGATCAGCACCAGCAGGACCAGCAGCAACCGGCGCCGGTGGGCGACGCGCGGCCACGGCAGGCGCCGCCGCTCGGCGCGCAGCTCGGCACCGAAGCGCGGCTGCTCGACGCCGGCGCGGCGGGCGCGCGCACGCTGCAGGACCCGGCGGGAGAAGCGGCGCTCGATCTTCGCCGGGACCACCGGTCCACGCAGCAGCGGCGGCATCGACCAGAGCACGCCGTCGCGGACCGGCACCTCGGCACCGGGCGGTGCTGCCACGGCGCCGTGCGGACCGAAGCCCGCCTCGACCCGCCAGGCGAGGAAGTCGTCCGTGGCGGGATCCCACTGCACGCGCGACCGGCCGGCGCGCTCCTCGAGGATGGTCTCGAGCGCGCGCCGCGTCTCGGCGTCGGCGTCGCTGTCCGCGGACCACGGCTGTGCGTGCAGCGCCCGCTGCACCGCCTGCTCCGCCAGCGCCCTCCGGTCGATCTCGGCCACGCCGAGCGCTCCGAGATAGTCGACCGCGCGCCGGTGCGCGCCCTGCCAGTCCTGCAGCAGGCGATCCGCAGGCACCTCGAGGAACACGCCGTCGCTGACGCGACCGCCCGCAGCGGCGCCCCCGGGCGCTGCCGTCGCCGCCGCCGCGTCTCCCCGACGCTCTGCCCGGTCGCTCACGGCAGGACCACGTAGGACCAGGTCTCGGTGAGCACCTCGCCGCCGGCATCGAGGAAGGCGCGCACGTCGACTGGCCCCTTGTGGCGCGGGCGCACCTGGAACGCGAGCCGCCAGCCGCCCGTGACGGGGTTCTTGACCACCTGCTGCTCGATCAGCTCCGCCGAGTCGTCGCCGCCGGCGATGCTCACAACGCCCCGCACCACCGTGTCGGCCGGCAGCTTCGCGAGCTTGCCGCCGTCGAAGTCGACGACGAAGCGGTGCGCGTCCTCGAAGGTGCCGAAGTCGCGCCGCGTGCCGACCACGCGTCCCCCGGGTGGACGCTTCGCATCGTCACCGAACCACGACATCGAGTACGCGAACGCCGCGGGGGTGCCGGGCTTCGGCAGCTCCGCCGGCACCCAGAACGCGACGATGTTGTCGTGGATGTCGGACTTCGTCGGGATCTCGATCAGCTCGACGCGCCCCTTGCCCCAGTCGCCCTTCGGCTCGACCCACGCGCTCGGCCGCAGCTCGGAGCGCGCCTCGAGGTCCTGGTAGCTCGCGAAGTCGCGGTCGCGCTGCATGAGCCCGAATCCCTTCGGGTGCTCGATCTGGAAGCTCGACACGTGCAGCGTGCGCGGGTTGTCGAGCGGACGCCAGATCCACTCGCCCGTTCCGGTCTGCATCAGCAGGCCGTCGGAGTCGTGCACCTCGGGGCGGAAGTCCACGATCTCGCGCAAGTCGTTTTCGCCGTGAAAGTACATGCTGGTGAGCGGGGCGATGCCGAGCTTCTTCACCTCGCGACGCAGGAAGAGCCGCGACTCCACGTCGACCTCGGTCTCGGTGCCCGGCCGCACCACGAAGCGGTACGCTCCTGCGACGCTCGGGCTGTCGAGGAGCGCGTAGATCTCGATCTCCTTGGCTCCCGGTGAAGGTACCACGAGCCAGAACTCACGGAAGTCGGGAAACTCCTCGCCCGACGGCCCCGCGGTGTCGATCGCGAGGCCGCGCGCCGAGAGGCCGAACACCTCGTTCTTGCCGAGCGCCCGGAAATACGAGGCGCCGAGGAACACGATCACCTCGTCGGGGTACTTCGGCGTCTTGATCGGGTAGTGGATGCGGAAGCCTGCGAAGCCGAGGTCCTGCGGCACCTGGCTCGCGAACTTGTTCTTGCCGTAGTCGAACAGGCTGGGCGAGAACTCGACCGGCCGCACGCCCTTCGCGTCGACCAGGTTGATGCGCACCGCTCGGTCGTAGAACAGCCCGAGGTGGAAGAGCTGCACCTCGAATCGCGACTTGCGGTCGCGCCAGAGCGACTCGTCGGGGCGGAAGCGGATGTCGCGCCACTGGTCGTAGCTCAGGTTGAGGAGCCAGTCGGGGACCTTCGGCCGCGGCTCGTAGCTGCTCGCGGCCAGCTCCTGCGCGCGTCTGGCGACGTCGTCGAGACCGAACGCGCCTGCGCTCGCGGGCAGCAGCACCACGAGCATCAGCGTGAGGCCGCCGAGCGTCCGATGGACACGCCCTGCGGTTCCATCCCTCGTGTCCGGCGAAGCCGGTGCGGACGTCCGATGCGGCAAGGTCCAGGGGAGGCGGGGGCGCGCGCTGCGTCCGCCACGGCGTTCGGTCGAGTGGATCCTGTTCGGCACGGCGCTGATGGATAGCACAGCCGGGCGCGCGTCAACGCGCGGCGTGGTGACGCGTGACTGCCGGGAAGCGGGGCAGGCGCCAGGGGGCAGGGGCCGACCCCGCGGTGCCCTCGGGCACCGCGGGGACCGCGCCGTCACGGTGCGACCAGGTCGGCAGGGTACCCGAACCGGCTCCATCGCCCGTGGCCGGCGAAGCCGGCACGAACGTCAATCTTCGGCGTCCTCGTCGTCGGCGCTGACGGCTGCGCCCGTGGGACCGGAGGCATCGGCCTTGGCCTTCTTGTGCATGCACTTGTCGACCCGCTCGACGCGCGTGCCGAGCTCCTGGGCGACCTGATCGCGCGTCTTGCCGGCCGCGATCGCTTCCTTCACCTTCTTGCAGGGAACCTTGTCCTTCGCCGAAGCCACGCTGCCCGAAAGGGCGAGCAGGCCGGCGAGCAACGTCACGACCACCCATCGCATCGCGTTCACCTCCTTGGCGTCTGCTTACCGCCGCACCGCTCGACGAACAAACACGGGATCTCGCGGCGGTCGCGGGAACGTGCTTTCCCGCGAAAGCGTGTACGCGATGCCGACCTGCGGCCGCCTCGCCTTCCGCCCGTTCGCGGAAGAAGACGTCGCGCGCCTGCACGCCCACTGGAACCAGGCGGACGTCCGCCGCCATCTCTGGGACGACCAGCCGGTCGCCGTGGACACCGCCCGCGAGGTCGTCGCCGCGATGCGGGCGAGCTTTGCCGCCGACGGCTACGGCCTGTGGATCCTGACCGACGCGGAGGGCTTCGCCGGGATGTGCGGGCTGCGCGCGCCGGACGGCGGCGACGTCGAGGTGCCGTACAGCATCGAGCCGGCACGCTGGGGACACGGCCTCGCGACCGACGCCGCGCGCGCCGTGCTGCACCAGGCGTTCGGCGCCCTCGGCCTGCCGCGCGTGCTCGGCGGGGTCGACGACGCGAACGACGCATCGCGCCGCGTCCTCGAGAAGCTCGGCATGACGCCGCACGCGGTCACCACGCACGGCCCCGCCGGCGTCGACTGGCTCGCGATCGACGGCGAGCGCTGGCGAGCTATTTGGGCTTGACGGGCGCCCCGCCACCCGGCGAGTACACCGGCACGATCGGGGAGGCACCCTTCGCCGTAGCGCCGCCCTGCAGCTGGATGATCTTGGCGCTGCCGCCCTTGTCCACCTCGTCGATGCGAACCATCGCGTGCATCGGCACGTGCAGGCGATTCACGCCGTTGAACTCGTTGCGCAGCTCCTGCTCGCCCGGGTCGATGATGACCTCCGACTTGCTGCCCCACACGAGGTCCGCGATCTCGACGAAGCCGAACAGCAGGCCCTGCCCCACCTCGCGCGCGTAGAGCTCGAAGATTCGGCCCTCGTTCAGGAAACGGACGCGGTAGAGCTTTCGGGTCGATACCTTCGCGATCTTCGGCACAGGCGCTGGTTATGGACATCGCGCGACGGGCTGACAAGGGGGCCCGCATGTTCGACGGTCGGGTCCGGCGGGTCCGGCGATTGCCCCGACCGCACCGCGGGCGTAGCGTCTGGCGTCGAGCGGAGAGCACGAATGCACAGACCCGCACCCGTTCGCGCCATCGCGACGCGCTCCGTCGCGGCGACGCTCCTGCTCCTCGGCATCGTCGCGACCACGGGCCGGAGCGGCGCGGCACCGTCCCCGGCGGCTCGGCTCGCCCGCGGCAAGATACTGGTCGCGAGCGACCGCCTGCCGGACCCGAGGTTCCGCCGCTCGGTCGTCCTGCTGCTCGAGTACGACGACTCGGGCGCGCTGGGCGTGATCGTCAACCGCCCGACCGACGTCGCGCTCGCAACCGTGCTGCCGGAGATCGCCGAGCTGAAGGACCGGCCGGAGACGATGTTCCTCGGCGGACCGGTCGCGCTCGACCGCATGATCCTGCTGGTGCGTGCGTCGCAGGCTCCCGAGCCCGCAGCGAAGGTGCTCGACGGCCTCTTCGTCACGCCGAGCTTCGACTTGCTGCGCGAGCTGGCCCGCGGCCCGCGCGAGAGCGCGCCGTTCCGGGCGTTCGTCGGCCACGCCGGCTGGGGGCCGGGTCAGCTCGACGCCGAGGTGGGACGTGGCGACTGGGACGTCGTGCCCGGCCAGGCGTCGCAAGCGCTGACACGCGAGCCCGCGAAGCTGTGGCAGCAGCTGCGCGAGCGCGCGCAGGGCGACTGGGTACGCGCCCTGCCGTCCTCGCCGGGCGCCGACACCGGCACCGTCGCCGACACGGACACCGACACCCCACCGACGCGTACCGCCTGGCGCGCGCGCCGTCGCTCAGGGCAGCCGAAGCGAGGTGCGCGGCGATCGAGCGGCGGCGAAGCGTCGCCGACCGCCGCACGGAGCGCGCGCCAGGCGTCGACGCCTGCCGCACGGAGCGCGTGCCGAGCGTCGACGCCTGCCGCACGGAGCGCGTGCCGAGCGTCGACGCCTGCCGCACGGAGCGCGTGCCGAGCGTCGACGCCTGCCGCACGGAGCGCGTGCCGAGCGTCGACGCCTGCCGCACGGAGCGCGTGCCGAGCGTCGACGCCTGCCTGCTCGTCGTTGTAGTCCTCGTCGACGCTCTCAGCCCTCGATCGGGACCGCGAACGCACCGGCGAGCTGCTTCATCACGTCGGCGGTGGTCACCGGACGGTTCTCGTCGTGGACCGGCGGCTTGCCGCCGCGAACGCTCTTGACCGACAGATCGACGTTGGGAGACTCCGCGCGCAGCGCCTTCGCGGTGCACTTCGCGCGCGGGCGGTGCGCGAAGGCGTCGAGGCGGAACGCGCGCAGCGCGTTCTCGTGCGTCATCTTGTTCACGTCGGCGTCGGGCACGCCGGCGAGCGATCTCGCGAGAATCTCGGGGGACTTCGGCCAGGTCGTGTCGGAGTGCGGGTAGTCGCACTCCCAGGTGATGGTGTCGAGACCGACGGCGCTGCGCGTCTGGACGCCGATCGCGTCGTCGATGAAGCAGGTGATCATGTGCTCGCGCCACACCTCGCTCGGCCTCCGGCCCTTGAAGTCCTGATGGGTCCAGGCGTGGTGGTGCTCGTGCACGTAGTCGGCGCGCTCGAGGAAGTACGGGATCCAGCCGATGCCGCCCTCGGACAGCGCGATCTTGAGCTTCGGGTACTCCTTCAGCACCCGCGACCACAGGATGTCGGCCGCGAAGTCGATGATCTTGATCGGCGTCGTCGTGATCATCACGTCGACCGGCGCCTCCATCGAGTTGAACTGCATGCCGGCGCCGGAGCCGATGTGCACCGCGAGGACCGTCCCCTCGTCGCACATCGCCTTCCACAGCGGATCCCAGTGCTCGGAGTGGAAGCTCGGGAAGTTCAGCTTCTCGGGGCTCTCGGTGAAGCTCAGCGCGTGGCACCCCTTCTTCGCGACGCGCCGGACCTCGTCGGCCATGAGCTGTGGATCCCACATCATCGGCAGCGCGAGCGGGATGAAGCGTCCCGGGTACGAGCCGCACCACTCGTCGATGTGCCAGTCGTTGTAGGCGCGCAGCATGACCGCGGCGAGGCTCTTGTCAGCGAGCTCCGCGAACTTCATCCCGGTGAAGGTCGGGAACGACGGGAAGCACATCGACGCGAGCACGCCGTTCGCGTTCATGTCGCCGATGCGCTCGTGCACATCGTAGCAGCCGGGACGGATCTGGTCGTACGACGTCGGCTCCATGCCGTACTCTTCCGGCGGCCGGCCGACGACCGCGTTCAGCCCCAGGTTCGGGATCTGGTTACCGTTGAAGTACCAGACGTCGGTCCCGTCCTTGCGGCGCACGACCTTGGGCGCGAGCGACTTGTACTGCACCGGCAGGTGCTGCTCGAACATGCTGGGTGGCTCGACGACGTGGTCGTCGACGCTGACGAGGATCAGATCATCGGCGTGCATTTCATCTCCATTCGTCGCGGTGGGGTGCTCGCCGTCGCGCCGCTCGTCCCGGTGGGGTGCTCGCCGTCGCGCCGCGCGCGACGGCTCCGCTCCTCCGATGGACCTCGGCCTTGGGCAGAGCCCTTTCCCCTTGGTTCAACACTATCGCACTTCCGGATCGGCTCGCCAGCCGTTCGAACGACATGCCGCGGCGGACTCCGCCTGCGCGACCGGTGCGGGGATGTCGTAGAGGCGGCTCCAGTTGTCCCAGAGGATCTTCTTCTGCGCGTCACGCGACAGCGGCAGACGCTGGAAGCACTCGACCGCACGCGGGTACTTCGAGTCGGCGTGCGGGTAGTCGGTCGAGAACACGAGGTTGTCGTCGCCGAAGCGGTCGACGTACTGCGTGACGAGCTCCTCGTCGGCCTCGACCGACACGAAGCAGTTGCGCAGGAAGTACTCCGACGGCTTCATCGTCAGGTCGGGCGCCTCCATCCGGCCGAGCCACTCGTAGTGCTCGTCGAGCCGGTAGAACAGCCAAGGCGCCCAGGCGCAGTTGCCCTCGAGCAGCGCCACGCGGAGCTTCGGGAAGCGCTCGAGGACACCCCCCGCGGTCAGGCTGACCGCCACCGCCATGATACCGAGCGGCTGCGAGAAAGTGTGCCACATCATGAGGCGGTCGAAGATCTCGAGCGAGAAGTCGGGCTTCAAGTAGTTCTGGCCGCCGCCGTGGAACGCCACCGGGACGTTCAGGCGCTCGCACTCGGCCCAGAGCGGATCGTACACCGGCGAGTGCCACTGGCGTCGTCCGACGACGCCAGGCGAGAGGAAGATCGACTTGAAGCCGAGCTCGGTCACCGCGCGGCGCGTCTCCGCGACCGCGCTCGCGACGTCGTGCGGCGCCACCATCGCGGCACCGAAGAAGCGCCCGGGGTGAGCGCTGCAGAAGTCGGCGAGCCAGTCGTTGTAGCCGCGCGCGATCGCCGCGGCGAAGGCGGGCTCGAGGCCGTCGGGACCCATGATCTCGGGCAGGTCGAGGCCGAGCACGAAGAGGCCGCGCGTCGGGAACATGACCGCGAGATCGAGGCCCTCCGCGTCCATCGCCCGCGCCTGCGAGGCCGGGCTCCAGCGATCGGCCTCCCCGTCGGCGTACGCGTTGGCGTGCTCGGCCTTCCAGGCCGTGCGATCGGCGAGCGGGCGGACCGTGCCGAGCTTCAGGAGGACGTGCGACTTCACCTTGACGCGCATGTCGCGCTGCATCTCGGTGAGCCCGACCGGTGCCACGTGCCGCCACGCCGGGTCGATCCAGCGCTGCCAGAGGTCGGCCGGCTCGAAGATATGCATGTCGCTGTCCGCGACCAGGAGTCCGTCCTTTGTCATCTCTCCTCCACTTGAGAACAGCTCGGTCAAGCGCTCGCCCACGCTCATAGCAGGGCCGGCTGCCACGATCCCACGGTTTTCGTCACCGGGCGAGCGACACCGGACGGTTGCCTGCGGCGCCATCGCCCGCCCGTCGCCGCGATGGGCGTGGCACGAGCCGGATCCGGCTGGGCAGCCGACCCCGGCACCCCGGCCCTGCGGCGCCCGGTCCGGCCCCCGTGCACGACCCCACGCCGGCCGACCGTCCGCTCCCCGCACAGCCACCGGCTGGCCGGAACAGGGTGCTTGCTCCGCACGCGAGACCCGTGCGAGAGTCCGCGCGCTCCGCTCGACGAACCCCCCCCACACCCAGGAGGGCATCGATGTTCGAGCGCGCCGTTTTCGCTGCGATCTTGAGTTTCTCGGTTCTGACCGCCGTCCCGGCTGGTGCCGTCACCCTGCCGGAGGTGAGTGCGATCGCCAAGTGCCAGCGCACGATCGCATCCGCCGGGGCCTCCTTCGCGCAGCGCTCCATCCGGGCAACGCTCAAGTGCACCAACGAAGTGAGCGAGTGCCAGGTACAGTGCGACTACGGCGTGTTCGGCCCGTCGTGAAACTCGAACCCGCCGCCCTTCTGCGACTCCGACGACACAGGCTCGAACGCCGCGTTCGGCGAGTGCGTGGCCGAAGCCGACGAAGAGTGCGACAAGCAGGATCTCAACATCGCCAAGGCCGAGCTCGCGAAGCAGAACAAGATCATCGGCGCCTGCTTCGATCTCTCCACCGAGCAGCTCTGCGGCGGGTCGGGCACGGGATTGAACATGGACATCCTGAGCGCGGGCTGCCTGGCGCTCGACCCGGGCTACGAGTGCAGCCTCGCCGGCTTCCTGAACTGCGTGGGTGGTCCGCTGCAACGCCAGCTCACCGGTCAGATCAGCTCGCTCCTCGACCCGCGCGCCTCGGAGTCGCTGGCCGCGCTCGGGCTGCAGGGTCAGTTCCCCGGTGTGCCGGTCACCCGCAAGCGCAACGAGGATCTGCCCGCAGCCAACAGGATGGACGTGTGGAGCTTCACGCCGCAGGCCGGAGACGAGGTCGTGGTGCGGGTCAACACACGCGACGACGGCGGCAACCTGTCGACGCTCGCACCGCTGGTGACCCTGGTCGGCGGGGCCCTGACGACGCCGGTCGTCGACACGTCGCTCGGCACGCGCGACTGCCCGGTGCCGAGCGCTTGCGGCGCGCAGTGCCCGACGTTCCGCCGCACCGTACCGTTCACCGGGACCTGTGGCCTCATGGTGCGGTCGGGCTCGGTCCCCGGCTGCGCAGGCGGAAAGTACCGGCTGGTGGTGACCAGCACGGGCGGCGGTACGCCCACGCTGGTCGCGGACGACGTGATCGCGCCGTGAGCGGCGGCATCGCCGCGCCGGCCGTCAACGCGCCGGGAACAGATCCCGCTCCGGCTCCGCGAGCCGTCGCGCGATGCCTTTCGGACGCCGCTTCTTCAGCCGCGACGCCTCGCGCTGGCGCTTCTCGGCGCGCTCGATCAGCAGCTCGTGCGAGCCCGTGTCCGCGCCCGGCTTGCGGCGCTGCGTGTACGTCCCGTCGCTCGCCATGTCCCAGGCGTTGCGCTGGTCGGCGAGGTGCGTCGCGAGGATGCCGTGCATCTCCTTCTGCAGGCGCGGGTCCTCGACCGGGGTGAGGACCTCGACCCGGCTCTCGAGGTTGCGCTTCATGCAGTCGGCGGAGCCGATCCAGCACTCGGACGCACCGGCGTTGCGGAAGTAGTAGATGCGCGAGTGCTCGAGGAAGCGTCCGACGATGCTCACCACGCGCACGTTCTCCGACAGGCCCGGCAGACCCGGCCGCAGCTCGCAGGTGTCGCGCACGATCAGATCGACCTTCACGCCGGCCTGCGCCGCGCGGTAGAGCGCGCGGATCACGTCGACGTCGTCGAGCGCGTTCATCTTGAACTGCAGGTGGCCCTGCTGTCCCGCCTGCTGGTGCGCGATCTCGCGCTGGATGCGCTCGACGAGCCCCTGCTTGACGCCGGTCGGGGCGACCAGGATCCTCTTGTAGCTGCGCTTCGGCTTGTAGCCGGTCGTCAGGTAGTTGAAGAGTTCGGTCAGATCCTGGCCGATCTCGTCGCTGCTCGTCAGAAGCCCGAGGTCGGAATAGATGCGCGCCGTGCCGGCGTGGTAGTTGCCGGTGCCGACGTGGCTGTAGCGGCGGAGCCCCGTGAAGTCCTGGCGCACGACGAGGATCACCTTGCAGTGCGTCTTGAGTCCGACCACGCCGTAGGTGACGTGGATGCCGGCCTCCTCCATCCGGTTCGCCCACTGGATGTTGGCGCCCTCGTCAAAGCGCGCCTTGAGCTCGACCACGACCGCGACCTGCTTGCCATTGGTCGCCGCGGTGATGAGGTGCTCGATCACCTGCGAATCCGCCGACGTGCGGTAGAGCGTCATCTTGATCGCGCGCACCTTGGGGTCTTCAGCGGCCTCCGCAAGGAAGCGCTCGATCGACGACGAGAACGACTCGTACGGGTGCTGCAGCAGGATCGAGCCGGCGTCGCGGATCACGTGGAAGACGTTGCGCCCGCGCGTCAGCTCGGGGCTGTCGATCGGGTGGTGCTTCGGGTCGCGGAGCGACGGCACGTCGAGCGACGACAGCTCCATCAGGCTCGCGAGCCCGAGACGGCCCGACACCTCGACGACGTCGCCCTCCTCCTGCAGCCCGAGCTCGGACGCGAGCATGCCGCGGTGCATGGGCGACATGCCCTTGCCGATCTCGAGGCGGACGATCGGCGCGAACTTGCGGTCGCGCAGCTCGCTCTCGATGAGATCCACCAGGTCGTCGGCATCCTCCTCGTCGCGCTCGGTGTTGGCGTTGCGCGTGACGCGGAACAGCTCGCTGCTCTCGACCTCCATGCCGGGGAACAGCAGGTCGAGGTTGTCCTCCATGACGTCCTCGAGCGGCACGAACACGTTGCGGTCGCCGACCCGCACGAGACGCGGGATGCCGGCGCCGACCGGGACCTTCACGCGCGCGAGCGAGATCTGCGAGTCCTTCGGGTAGCGCACCGTCACCAGCAGGTTGAGCGACAGGTTCGAGACGAACGGGAACGGGTGCGCCGGGTCCATCGCCTGCGGCGTGACCAGCGGGTAGACGTTCTTCAGGTAGTACTCGCGCAGCAGCGCGCGGTCCTTCTGGTTGAGGTGCTTGATGTCGGTCAGGTGGATGTCGTGCTTGCGCAGCCGGTGCACGAGGTCGGCGAACAGCTCCTGGCGGCGCGCGTCGAGCGCCGCGACGACGCGGTAGCACTCCGCGATCTGCTGCTGCGGCGTGCGGCCGTCGATCGTCGTCTCGCGCACGCCCGCCGCGACCTGCTGCTTCAGGCCGCCGATGCGCTTCATGAAGAACTCGTCGAGGTTCGAGCTGACGATGGCGAGGAACTTGACGCGCTCGAGGAGCGGCACGCGCTTGTCCTCGGCCTCGTGCAGCACGCGCCAGTTGAACTCGAGCCAGGTGAGCTCGCGGTTGAGGAAGTAGTCCGGGCCGGACAGATCGGCCGCCACGGCCTTCTTGCGCGTGCGCACCGGAGCCGGGGCCGACTTCTTGCGCGGCATGAGCTTGCGTCGGGTCGCCGCCATCTCGCCGGACTTGCCCGACTTGCCGCGCTTCGGGGTTCTGCCCCGCGCCTGCCCGTCGCCCGCCGTCGTGTCCGGCGCGGGTACCGTTCCGCGCGCGCTGTCCGCCTCTTCGACCATGCTCACTTCCCGAAGACCCCCGCCCGGTTGTGGTACCACGCGATCCCGACGTTGGACAGCGGTCGCGCCGCGCCCTCTCTTTAGCGGACGCCGCGGCGTCCGCCTCGGCTCGGAACCCACGACGCCGACGGGATCAGGTGCTCACGCGGTCGCGGCCAGCCGCCTTGGCGCGGTAGAGGGCCTCGTCGGCGACGCGGATCAGCCGCTCGGGCGTGGTCGCGTCCTCGGGCATGGCGGCGACGCCGATGCTGATCGTCGGGCGCAGCAGCACCTCGCCGAAGGCGAACTTCTGCGCCGCGAGCGCCGCGCGGATCTGCTCGCCCGCGGCCACCGCGGCCTGGCTGTCGAGCCCCGGAAACGCCGCCATGAACTCGTCGCCGCCGAAGCGCGCGATCATGCCCCGGGTACCGACGAGCTCTCCCAGCATGTACCCGACGCCGGAGATGGTCAGCGCGCCCGCCTGGTGTCCGTGCGTGTCGTTGATCTTCTTGAGCCCGTCGAGGTCCATCATCAGGAGCGCGAGCGGTCGTCGCGTCCGGGAGCACGACGCGAACCCCTCGTGGAAACGCTCCCGGAAGACGCGCAGCACCACGAGCCCGGTCAGCTCGTCGATGTTCATCAGGCGGTCCACCTCGTGGTGGAACTCGCTCTCCACCTCGTCGTGGAAGCTGAACTTGAGCACGGTGTCGCCGAGCAGCAGCTTGTCGCCCTCGGCGAGATCGGCGAGATCGACCATCCTGCCGTTGAGTCGCGTGCCGTTGGTCGAGCCGGCGTCGCGGACGACCCAGCAATCGCGCGCGGCGTCGTGCTCGATCTCGCAGTGCTTGCTGCTGATCTTCGGGTCGCCGGGAATCACCAGCGTCGCGACGTTCTCGCGCCGCCCGAGGGCGAAGCGCTTCTCGTTCATCAGGTAGCGCCGCCCGAGCTGGGCGCCGCGGAGCACGATGAGCACCGGTAGACGCCCCGCCTCCGGCTCCTCCCACCCCGGAACATCGGACATCACCGTTCTGTCGTCGTCGTCGATCATGGCCGGTACCGAGGCGGATTCTCCGTTCCATCGCCCCCGGGTGTCAACTCCGGGGCGCTACGCAGGCGCGCGTCGACGCCCGACGCGCGCTGCACACGCGTCGCGACGGCGAGAGCGTGCCGACGCGCGCTTGCCGTCGCTCCCCCCGCGTGGCAACGCGCACCGGTGTCCCACGAGCCGCAGGCGCTGCGCCGCACGCTGACCCCCGTCGCGATCACGCTGTACGCGGTCGGCGACATCCTGGGGGCCGGCATCTACGCGCTGGTCGGCAAGGTCGTCGGCATCGCGGGCACGTCTGCCTGGCTGTCCTTCGGCGTCGCGGCGCTGATCGCCGTGTTCACCGGGCTCACCTATGCCGAGATGAGCTCGCGTTTTCCGGTGGCGGCCGGTGCAGCCGCGTACAGCGGACGCGCGTTCGCGAGCCCCGCCGTCGCGTTCGTCATCGGCATGCTGGTGCTCGCGAGCGGCATCACCTCGGCCGCGACCGTATCGCTCGCGTTCTCGGGCTACCTCGAGACGTTCGTGACCGTCCCCCCGCTCGCGGGCAGCGCGGCCCTCCTCGGCGTCATGACGTGGGTGAGCTTCCGCGGCATCCAGGAGTCGTCGAACCTGAACGTCTTCCTGACGATCGCCGAAGCTTCCGGGCTGGTTCTGGTGCTGGTCGCGGGGTTCTGGTTCGCGGGCCGCCTCTCGGGCGCCGAGCAGCTCGAGCGCCTCGCGCCCGACGCGACCCCGGGGCAGATCCTGAGCGGCGCCACGCTCGCGTTCTATGCGTACATCGGCTTCGAGGACACGGCGAACGTCGCGGAAGAGGTGCACGACGCGCAGCGCGTGCTGCCGCGCGCGATCCTGATCGCGATCGCCACGTCGTGCGCGATGTACGTCGGGATCACCGTCGCCGCCCTGCTCACGCTGACGCCCGAGCAGCTCGCATCGTCGTCCGCACCGCTGCTCGACGTGCTGCGCGCGGCCGGCATCGAGCCGCCGGGAGGCGCGTTCTCGATCGTCGCGCTGTTCGCGATCTGCAACACCGGGCTACTCAACCTGATCATGGCCTCGCGCCTGACCTACGGCATGGCGCGCGAGGGCCTCATTCCCGCAGTGCTCGGTCGCATCCATCCGGTACGCGCGACACCGTGGCTCGCGGTGCTGCTGGCGTTCGCACTCGCGCTCGCGCTCGCGATCTCGGGCGGTGTGCAGATCCTCGCGCAGACCACGAGCCTGCTGCTGCTGTGCGTGTTCACGACCCTCCACCTGGGCCTGCTGCGCATCAAACGCGGCGAGACCGCTCGCCCGGCAGGCATCTTCGTCACGCCAGCGTGGACGCCGGTGATCGGCTTCGTGCTCTGTCTCGGGCTCGCCACGCAGTTCCCGCCCGCGGCGCACGGCCGCATGCTCGCGGTGCTCGCCACCGCCGCGCTGCTCTACGCGACGCTCGGCCGGCGCATGCGACACGCGTCCCGGCATCCGTCGCCGTAGCGGCCGGTCGCGGCGAGCACGGCGCCGTCCGGTACGTTTCCACATGCGGAGGCGCATGGTATCGCTCGCCGCTGGACGGGCGAAGCAGATCACCAAGCCCGGGATGGGGAGAATACAGGCATGGCGGCGAGTGGGGCGAAGAAAATGTCAAAGAAGAAATCGACTGGCAAGGCGCCGGCGAAGAAGACGGCCGCGAAGGCCGCGCCGAAGGCTGCAGCGAAGACCGCCACGAAGGCGGTGAAGCCCGCCGCGGGCACGCCGGCCGGGAAGAAGGCGAAGAAGACGGCGCCGGCCGGGAAGAAGGCGAAGAAGACGGCGCCGGCCGCGGCGAAGGGCAAGTCGGCCAGGACCGCGCCGCCCGCGAAGCCGAAAGCGAAGGCGAAGGCCGCCAAGCCCAAGGCGGCCGAGTCGGCGCTGTCCACCGTGATGAAGTCCCTGCCGCTCCTGCCGGCCGTCAGCCGCTGGATCGGTCGCACCGTCGGCTGACGGGCGTGCGCGCCGCGCGCCCCGGGCGCGGCGCGCACCTCACGGCTCGAGGAGGGCGGTCCGCCAGGCGCTGCCGCGCCTAGTGAACAGCTCCCGGTGGTGCAGGCGGTCGTCCCGGTGCGTCCAGAACTCGATCGACGACGGCACGAGCCGGAAGCCGCGCCAGTCCACGGGACGCGGCACCGCGATCCCGGCGAAGCGACGCTCGGCCGCGCGACGCCGCGCGACCAGCGCCGCGCGGCTCACCAGCGCGCGGCTCTGGAACGACGTCGCGCCCGACAGCTGGCTGCCGCGCGGGCGCGTCGCCCAGTAGGCGTCGGCGTCGGCCCCGGGCAGCTCGACGACGCGCCCCTCGACCCGCACCTGCCGGCCCATCGTGTTCCAGTGGAACGTCGCCGCAGCACGTGGGTTCGCGCGCAGCTCGCGGCCTTTCCGGCTGCGCGCGTCGGTGAAGAACACGAAGCCCTGCGGGTCGGCCTGCTTCAGCAGCACGAGGCGCAGCGACGGCACGCCGTCGCGCGTCGCGGTCGCGAGCGCCATGGCCTCGCAAAGCGGAGCGCCGGCGCGCTCGGCGTCGCGCAGCCAGCGGCGGAAGCGGAGGATCGGATCTGCTGCCATGGCGCTGAGTGTACTCCAACGCCGGCGGGCGTCACGCCTCCGGCTCGAGCGCGATCGCACGATCGATGAATGGCTGCTGATCGGGGTGCAGGCGCGCGCGGGCCTCGTCCGCGGCGAGGAACTCCGCGTGGTCGATCTCCCAGTCACCCGGCGCGAGGACCGGCGACTCGGGCGGCTCGAGCGGCTCGGCGAGGAAGCCGATCACGCGCTTGCGCGTCCTCACGTAGGCGATCTCGCCGAGTGCGGCGACGATCCGGCACGCGAGCCCGGTTTCCTCGCGCGTCTCGCGCACCGCAGTGTCCTCGGCCGACTCGCCCGCCTCGACGAGCCCCTTGGGGATCGAGTAGGGCGCGCGCCGGTTGTAGCTGCCGCTCGGGTGCACGATCAGGTAGCGCCACTCGCTCCCGAACCGCGCCCGCACGAGGCACCCGGCCGCGACCTTCACCGGCATGCCGCTCCGGTAGCGAACCCGGCGACGTTCGGCAGGCCCGTTCGCTGGCGTTACGCCTCCCGGATGCCGTACACGGGAGCACATGGGCCGCGCACGGCGCCCGGGGCTTTGGTTCGACCCGCGCCGCGCCGATGAGCCCCTGGACCCAGGAGGACGAGGCATGAGTCGGAAGCGGGAGATCGCAACGAGCACGCGCCAGCACGTGACGCTCGTGGTCACGGCGTGCCTTTGCGCGGCGCTCGTGGCCGCACTGAGCTGTTCGCATCATCGCACCAAGAAGGCGGAGATCAACGAGCGCGAGTACGCCGCCTACCGGACCCGGGGCGCCGCGCAGATCTCCGGCCAGGTCACGATGACCCTGCCTTCCGGCGCGGTGCTCGACGGCTCCGCGTGCCAGGTGCGGCTCACGCCGATCACGACCGAGTCGACGCGCTACATGCAGGACGTCGTCCTGCAGGGCGGAACGAAGCCCTGGAAGGAGAGCCCCGACGCCGTCTGGTGGATCACCACCGCCGACCAGGCCGGCCGCTTCACCTTCCGCGAGGTACCGGCCGGCAGCTACTACCTGACCTGCCCGGTCGCCTGGCGCGACACGATCGACGGCAGCGCGCGCGAGCGCATCCTCTGGGCGGAGACCACCGTCTCCGGCACCGACACGGTCGACGTCCCGGTCTCGCGTTGAGCTCCGTGGAGAGCCGGCAGTTCGACCTGTGCGTCGTCGGCAGCGGACCGGCGGGCCAGAAGTGCGCGATCCAGGCGGCGAAGCTCGGCAAGAGCGTCTGCGTCGTCGAGCAGATGGAGTCGGTCGGCGGTGTGACGATCAACACCGGGACGATCCCGTCGAAGGCGCTGCGCGAGGCGGTGCTCGCGGTGCTCGCGGCGCGAAAGCACGCCGACAGCGTCGGCACGGCGCTCGACCGGACCAGCGAGCTCGCGCTGCTGGTCGCGTCCTGCCAGCGCGTGATCCACGCCGAGATCGAGGTCGTGCGCCGCCAGCTGCTCGACAACGGCATCGAGCTGCTGTCCGGCACGGCGTCGCTGATCGACACGAACCGGATCCGGATCGACGGCCGGCACGCGAGCGAGACCGTCGCTGCGACGCACGTCCTCCTCGCACCGGGCACGACGCCGGCGCGCCCCGCACACGTGCCGTTCGACGGCGAGAAGATCGTCACCACCGACGAGCTGCTGCGGCTGGCGTACCTGCCACAGACGCTGATCGTGGTCGGCGGCGGCGTGATCGGCGCGGAGTACGCGTCGATGCTGGCGGCGCTCGGTGTCCGCGTCACGCTGATCGAGACCCGCGACCGGCTGCTCGAGTTCGCCGACCGCGAGATCGTCGAGGCGCTGCAGTACCAGCTTCGCCAGGCGGGCATGACGCTGCGGCTCGCCGAGAAGGTCGTCGAGATCAAGCGCGTACCGGCGCCGGCGGGCGCGCGGGCATCGGGCGAGATGGTCGAGGCGACGCTCGCCAGCGGCAAGAAGCTGCACGCGGACTGCCTGCTCTACTCGGGCGGCCGCCAGGGCGCGACCGACGCGCTGGGCCTCGCGGCCGTCGGCCTCGCCGCCGACGAGCGCGGCCGCATCGCGGTCAACCGGACCTTCCAGACCGCCGCGCCGCACATCTACGCCTGCGGCGACGTGATCGGCTTCCCGGCGCTCGCCTCGGCGTCCATGGAGCAGGGCCGCCTCGCGGCATGTCACATGTACGGCGCCCCGATGGTGCTCGAGGAGGAGATGCTGCCGTACGGCATCTACGCGATCCCCGAGATCTCGATGGTCGGCGCCACCGAGGACACGCTCACCGCGCGCGCCGTGCCCTACGAGACCGGGATCGCGCACTACCGCGAGACCGCCCGCGGACAGCTGCTCGGCGACGAGACCGGCATGCTGAAGCTGCTGATCCACCAGCAGACCGAGGCGATCCTGGGCGTGCACATCATCGGCACCAGCGCGACCGAGCTCGTTCACATCGGCCAGGCGGTGATGCGGCTCGCGGGCACCGCCGAGTACTTCATCGAGACGGTGTTCAACTACCCGACCCTCGCCGAGTGCTACAAGGTCGCGGCGTTCAACGGCCGCAACAAGATCCGCTGCGTCTGACGCAGCGCACCACTCGCTCCGGCCGTCTCGCAAGCTGAAACGCACCGCACGGCTCGACCTCGCGCACCCGACCGTTCCGGGTCATACTCCCGGCGGTACAGCTGCGGCCCCGATCGGATCCATCGGAGGGTTCATGCGCCTCGTCAAGTCCGCCTGGCTCCTGCTTCTCCTGCTCGCGTGCGGCGCGACCGCGGACGCGGCCGACAAGTGTCTCGCCGGCGCGTCGCAGTGGATCGACCGCGCGCAGATCGACGCGCTCCGCGCGGTGATCGAGAGCGCGTGCCCGTGCGACGCGGCCACCGCGCGCGACGAGTACCGGCGCTGCTCGAACGCGGCCGTCAGGAATGCCGTCGACACCAACGCGCTGCGCCGCGAGTGCCGCGCGACGCTGAGCGCGATCCAGGCCCGCGCGACGTGCGGCCTGCCGGCATCGCCCGCGAAGGTTCCGTGCCTGAAGAAGGGCACGGGCCCGCAACCCAGGCTGCGCTGCGCGATCAGGCAGCAGTCGTCCTGCGTCGACAGCCCGAGCGGACGGGTGCGCCAGATCGCGTGCGGCGGCTACACGCACTGCATCGATGCCGCCGACGCCAACGGCGACCTGCTGATCGACGCGGAGGACGAGCTGCGCTGCGCGGTGCGGAGCGCGACGATCGACATCCCGAGCGCCGCCAAGCCGCCCCACACTCCCGGCAGCCCGGGCGTGACCGTGACCAATCCGAAGCTGATCACCCAGTTCGGCAGCGCCACCTTCAACCTGAACAACGCGCGCTACACGCGCTTCCACGCGCAGCGTCCGGGCGTGCAACCCGACGCGATCCTCGTCCTGGTGCCCGGCTTCGAAGGGGGCGCCGGCGGCTTCAAGGTGCTCGCCGAGAACCTGATCGTGCGCATGACGCGCGATCAAGGCCTCGCCGTCGAGGTGTGGGCCTTCGACCGACGCTCGAACCCTCTCGAGGACCGCGCCGGCATCCGCGTCGCCGACGACCTCGATGACGGCACGATCGCTCTCGACTGGCTCTTCGGCGGCGAGATCGGCATGCCGCTCAGCCCGCAGCTCGCGGGCCTTGGCCGCCGCGCGGTCTTCTACGACACGCAGGCCGACGTTCCGTTCCTCGCGAGCTGGACGAACCTGGTGTTCTCGCAGGACATCGACGCGGTGGTTGCAGCGGCCGACCTGGCCGTCCGGAACCACAACGTGTTCCTCGGCGGACACTCGGCCGGCACCGGCTTCGCCGCGCGCTACGCCGCGACCGACTTCGACCTGACCGGCTTCGGCCCGGCCGATCCGGGCTACGCGAAGCTGCGCGGGCTCGTCCTGCTCGAGGGCGGCGGCGGCAGCACGACCGGCACGCCGCCGACCGCAGACACTCTCGACCGCATCGAGGCGCGCTTCGACGGTGGCCTCCACGGCGCCGTGGCGGCCAACGCGCCGCGCTGCGCCGACGGCGTCACCGCCTGCAGCGTCGCGACCGAGGCGCTCGACTGCGCGGCGCTCACGCCGCCGGTGTGCATCCCGCCGCAGACGTCGTACTCGACGGCGGGCGGGCTGCTGAACCCGCGCATCCTCGCCGCGAGCGAGCCGTCGGCGATCCAGGGCCGCAGCGATCCGGACACGGGCCAGATCGTCATCCAGGCGGACCAGGTCGGACCGAACACCTCGGCCGTCGACAAGGTACCCGACCTCGTGACGCTCGGGGTCCTGCCACAGGCAACGGTGTACGGCGGCATCGGCAGCTTCGTCGACGACGACGGCTTCGTCGCCGGCCTCGCGAGCTTCGTCGCGACGTCGGTCGGCGCCCCCGGTCCGGTGGTCGGCGGCCTCACCACCTGGCTGGACTCGACCGAGACGATCCCGGCTTCGGCGCTGCCGAACAACGGCCCGGCACCGACGACGTTCCCGCCGGGCACGCGCTGGGGCGACGAGAAGGAGGTCACCCGCTTCGACCGCCTGCTGGGCACGTTCGTCGCGGGCGAGACCAACTTCAGCGACTGGTACTACCCGAGCTCCGGCCTCAGCACGACCGCCGGACTGGTCAGCCTCGACTCGACCCCGCTGTCGGTGGGCCGCGGCCGCCGCGACATCGAGAACCTGACGCAGGCGCCGGCGATCGACATCCCGGTGATCGGCTTCGGCGGCTCGAACGGGCTCGCGCCGGTCCCGGCGAGCTTCCGTGCCTTTGCGGACAGTATCGCGCCGTGCACGGCGCAGTCCTGCGACGGGATCACGCCGCGCGTCGTGGCCCCCGGTGTTCCGAGCGCGGCGTTCCCGACGTACGGCGGTCCGGACGGTGGCTACGAGGTGCACATCAGCGAGGGCTACGGCCACGTCGACGTGCTGACCGCGGAAGACGACGCGACCAACCAGGTGGTCGCGCCGCTCGCCGCCTTCGTCGCGCGCAACACGCAGTAGGAGGAGAGCGGCATGCCGCGTGCCTCGTGGAAGGGAACGGTGATCGCGGAGAGCACGGTCTTCGAGTCGGTCGAGGGCAACGTGTACTTTCCGCCCGGAGCGGTCCGGCGAGAGAACCTGCGCGACAGCAGCACGACGACCGTGTGCTCGTGGAAGGGTACCGCGCACTACTACGACGTCGTGGTCGGCGAGCAGGTCAACCGGGACGCGGCCTGGTACTACCCCGAGCCGAAGCCCGCGGCGAAGAACATCCAGGGACACATCGCGTTCTGGCGAGGCGTGACCGTCGAGGCGTGACCGTCGACGGGGCCACCGGCAGCTGACGCCGCCATCGCCCCGCCGACCGCGACGCGACGGCGACTCGCCGGGTGCCTCCGTCGGACGGCCGGCTCGAGGCCCGAGGATACGCGACGTCGCGCGGGCGGTGCCGCGTCGCTACGCTGGCAGCGTGCCGTCCCGTACGCTGCCGCCGCCCGCACGCTACTTCCTGGTCAGGGACACGCCGCTGCGCATGGAGGCGGGTCTCCTGCGCCACGGCACCGACCTCGGCAACGGCCCGGCAGACGCGCTTTTCTTCCAGCTCGACGACCAGCTCGAGCGCTACCGCGCGGCGAAGCGCGCGATCCCCGTGTCACGGCACGCGTTGCTTGCGCGCGACGCCGAGGAGCGCCGGATTCAGGCGGCGGCGCTCGACTGGCTGCGGGCCACGCTCGCGCGGGAGCACCCCACCCTGCTCCTGGAGCTCGGGCAGGACGCCGCGCACGCCGGCCTCACGGCGCTGGTCGAGCTGGTGCAGGAGGATCTGGTCGTGCTGCGCCGTCTCCCCGACGGCGGCAGCGCCGCGATCGCGGTCCTTGTCTCGTCGCCGAGCGGCTGGCGTCCGGAGCGCATCCACGGCGCGAGCTTCGGCACCATCCACGGCCCCGTACCCGACTTCGCCAAGCACCCGCAGGCCGAGCGCTCGATGGTCGATGCGATGGTCGAGCGCGGCCCGTACGTCCGCTTCGTGTGGACGGTGTCGGCGGACGACGCCCTCGACCACCACCCCGAGGAAGGCCACCGCGCGCCGTGGCGCGTGGACGAGCCCGGCTTCCTGCGCGTCGAGCGCCAGACCACGGTGCCGCTCCCGGGGCTCGGCGCCGCGATCTTCCTGATCCGGGTCTACCTCTACGCGTTCACCGACCTCAGCGCGGAGCAGCGCGCGACGCTCGCGCGCGCGCTCGAGGCCATGCCGCCGCACGTCGCCGCGTACAAGGGCATCGCGGACGTGACACCGGTCGTGCTCGAGGTGCTGCACCGCGCCTGACGTGGCCGCCGCCGCGCCCTACTTCTCGCCGACCACGTACACGAGCCAGCTGTACTGCTGCTCCACGTTCTCGAGCTCCACGTAGTCGCCGTCGCCGTAGATCATGTCGTCGTCGCTGCCGGCCGTGTCGCTCTCGTCGCACGTCGCCCAGAACACGCGGGCCTTCGAGTAGCCGCACTCGAGCAGCAGCTCGCGCAGCTCCGGAATCGTCCACAGCCGCCAGTCGTAGGTGAACGCACGGTCGATACGCGAGCCGTCGGGGAACCTGAAGTGGATGTGGCAGAGCGTCTCGTGCGTGATCGGGTCGTAGCGCTTCTGCTCCCACACGTAGGTGAAGCCGTTCAGCTCGCGCTCCTCCTTCACCACGTCGATCGCGCCGGTGCCGCCGTAGAGCTCGAGGAACAGGAGCCCGTCGTCGGCGAGGCCCGCGTGCGCGGCCTTCAGGTAGCGCTTCAGCTGCGCGCGCCGCTTGAAGACGCAGAAGCTGAAGTTCATCGCGCAGATCACGTCGGCGTTCGTGCGCCGCGCCGCGAGGACGTCGCCGTGCACGAGCTGCATGCGGCCGCGCAGCGCGCGCGCGTTGGGCTCGAGGTTCCGGCGTCGCGCCGCCGCGAGCGTCGGCTCGTCGAGGTCGACCCCGATCGCACGGCGGCCGGGGGCGCTCCGGCACCAGCACAGCGACAGCTTCGCCGTGCCGCAGAAGTCCTCGCGCAGGACCCGGGCCTCGCGTCCGCGGAGCCTGCGGTAGGTCTCCGCGAAGAACGCGACGTCGTCGTCCGGCCGCTGCACGGAGCTCTCGTACAGCGCGAACGGGTCGCGGCGCTCCGCCATCGTGGTGCCGCGCTTGCCCCGCGCGGCCAGCGGTGCGCGCCGGCTGCGGGTGTCGGTCGCTCCTGCCTTCGTCTTCGCCTTCGCCATCCGGTACCCGGACCGCCGTCGCAAGGACCGCCTCGTGCGGCGCGGCCGGCGGGTCCTCCTCCCGCGCGGTCCATACCAGCCGGAGGCGCAGCACTCCCGTCACATCAAGACGTCGGATGAACACGCCCGGAGCGTCTTCATCGCTTCGTGGTCGGCGAAGCCGGAACGGACGTCAGACCTCGTCGTGGCGGATGCACGACACGAGGTGGTCGTCGACCATGCCGGTCGCCTGCATGAGCGCGTAGCAGATGGTCGTGCCGACGAACTTGAAGCCGCGTGTCTTCAGGTCCCGGCTCATCGCGTCCGACTGCGGCGTCGACACCGGCACGTCGCGCACGCTGCGGAAGCGGCTCCGTACCGGCTGGCCGCCGACGAAGCTCCACAGGTAGGTCGCGAACGAGCCATGGTCCTCGCGCACGCGCAGGAACGCGCGCGCGTTGCCGGCCGTCGCCGCGACCTTCGCCCGATTGCGAATGATGCCGGGATCGGCGAGCAGCCGCGCCTCGTCGCGCGCGCCGTAGCGCGCGACGCGCTCGGGTCGAAGCCGTGCAGGGCACGGCGATACCCCTCGCGGCGTGCGAGGACTGTCGCCCAGCTGGGGCCCGCCTGCGCCCCCTCGAGAATCAGGAACTCGAACAGCCCGCGCTCGTCACGGAGCGGCACGCCCCACTCCTCGTCGTGGTAGGAGACCATGTGCGGCGCGCTGCCCGCCCACGGACAGCGCGTGCGGCCGTCGTCGGCCGCGGGTCGATGCTCGATGCGTCCCATCCGTCCACCTCCCGGAAACGCATGCGTCGCCGCAGCCGACACGGTGACGCAAGGTCCCGGGCGTGGAGCGGCTCGTCGGCGGCGCCGTCAGGCCGCGGAGGAAGCGCCCGCGACGCCATGCCTGTCGTCGGCGGGCACCGGGATGGCGAAGGTGAAGGCGCTGCCGCGGCCGAGCTCGCTCGCGACGGTGATCTCGCCGCCGAGCTGGTGGACCAGGCGCTGCACGATGTGCAGCCCGAGCCCGGCGCCGCGGTAGCTCCGCGCGTCGGAGCTGTCGATCTGACGGAACATGTCGAAGATGATCGGCAGGTGGTGCGACGCGATCCCGATGCCGGTGTCGCGGACGACGAAGCGTGCGGAGCGGCCCTCGCGTGTACAGCTCAGCACCACCTCGCCGCGCAGCGTGAACTTCAGAGCGTTTCCCACGAGGTTCTTGAGGATGGTGCGCAGCTTTCTGCGGTCGGTCGTGACGACCAGGCTCGCGGGCCCCTCCCAGCGCAGCGCCACGTCGTCGAGCCGCATCGCGGCTGCGAACTCGTTCGCCAGCTCGGCGAACACGGCTGGAACGTCCACCCGCTCCGGCACCGGCGGATCGCCACCCGCCTCGAGCCGGCCCAAGCTCAGCGTATCCTCGACCAGCTCGAGCAGCTCGAGCCCGGAACGCCGCACGCGTGCCAGGATCTCCGCCCAATCGGCCGGGACGGAGCTGTCGCTCAGCATCTCGGCATAGCCGAGGATCACGCTCACCGGCGTGCGCAGCTCGTGCGACATGGTCGAGACGAAGTCCGACTTGAGCCGGCTCGCCTCGCGCAGCTCGTCGAGCAGGCGGACGTTCTGCAGGGCGAGCGACGCCAGGTAGGCAGTCCCGAGCAGGATGCGCTTCTGCGGGTCCGAGAACGGCCGGCTGCCGTCGCGGTAGTGCGCGGTGATCACGCCGATCACTTCGTCACCGTGGCGCAGCGGCGCCAGCAGGGTTCGCGGGTAGCCGCGGCGCTCGCGCGGCGGGCCGAGCTCGGCAGGGCGCGCCACGGTGCCGTCGACCTCCACGACGCTCTCGTGCGCGAGGCGGCCGAGCAGCGGCTGCATGGCGCTCGCCGAAACGCGGAGGCTCTCGACGAACGGCAGATCCGCGGGGCGGTGCCCGAACGACGAGCTCACCGCGAAGGTGTCGTCGCCCGCGTCGTACAGAACGAGCGCCGTCTGGTCGCAGCTCAGCAGCTCGGCGACCAGCCCGCACAGGCCGCCCAGCACCCCCGAGGTTGCCTCGCTGCGGATCATCTCCTCGCCGACCCGCGCCAGCGCCGCCGACACCCTCGACTCGACCGCGAGCCGCTCCTCGGTGCGCCACCGCTCCGCCCAGTGCTGCTCGTGCTCGCGTGCGATCCAGACCGAGCCCAGCAGGACGATCGCCGAGGAGATCCAGAGGTAGAGCGGGTCCACCGGCACGTTCTCCGGCAGCGCGTGCGACGCGGCGGCGATCGACCCCCCCGCGCACGCGACGGAGAGCAGCTGCGGCGCCCCGCCCCACGGGACGAAGGTCGCCGTCGCCATCGACATCGCGAGCAGCAGCAGCACCGCCGCGAGTATCTCGCCGCGCACCACGGCCGAGAGAATGGTGGTGAGGTAGACGGCGCCGAGGACGGCGGCCGCCAGCCAGCGCAGCCGGGCGACGTCGGACTCGCGCGAGGTCGCGCGCAGCAGGAACACGAGCAGCGAGACCTGCACGAGCTTGATGGCGAGCAGCTCCACGACGCCGTCGCCCTGGACCGCGAGGTCGGACACGACGAACGCCACCATCCCGAGCGCGACGATGAGCGCGCCCGCGCGCAGGCGACGGGCGAGCAGTCCGATGCCGGACTCCATCCCCACCTGAGCGTCGTTCGAGACATCCCCGGACCCGGGCATCGATCCCTCCTACCGGCTATCCCGCGACTTGCGAAGAGAGCGGCACACGGCGGCGTTCGTCGGGTAACCTTCCAATTGACCTGCCCGAGCGGGCGCTCAGGCGGTCGCGCCCCCCGGCGCACGAGGCCGTCCAGGTCGAGCCCCGCGGGCAGCGTCCCGTAGACCCGCCCGTGGTCGCCGGCGAGGCGGGACGCGCAGAAGGCGTCCGCGACCGCCGGCGGCGCGTGCCGGACCAGCAGCGCGCCCTGCAGGGCGAGCGCCATCTGCTCGGTCACCCGGCGGGCGCGAAGCTCCAGGTCGGCTCCGTCGTGCAGCGCGTCCCGGACGGCGTCGATCGACGCGTCGAGCCGGCGGTCGCCGCCGCGCGCGCGCTCGAGCTCCGCGAGAAACGCCTCCACCGAGCCCGGCTCGCGGGCCATCGCGCGCAGCACGTCGAGGCAGATGACGTTGCCCGAGCCCTCCCAGATGCCGTTGAGCGGCGCCTCGCGGTAGAGGCGCGGGAGCAGGCTCTCCTCGACGTAGCCCGCCCCGCCGAGGCACTCGAGCGCCTCGACGACGTGCCCGGGCGCGCGCTTGTTGAGCCAGTACCTCGCCACGGCGGTCGCGATGCGGCAGAACGCCTGCGCCTCCTCGGCGCCGGTCGCGGCGTCGTCGAAGCCGCGCGAGATGCGCATCGCCAGCGCCGTCGCGGCCTCCGCCTCGACCACCAGGTCGCCCAGCACGTTGCGCATCAGCGGCTGCTCGACCAGGCGCCTCGCAAAGGCGGTCCGGTGCGCGACGTGGTGCGACGCCTGGATCACCGCCTGGCGCATGAACGACGCGGGCGCGGTCACGGTGTCGTTGCGGGTGTGGTGCACCATGTCGAGGATCGTACGCACGCCGCGCCCGTCCTCGCCGACCATACGCGCCCACGTGTCCTGGTACTCGATCTCCGACGACGCGTTGGAGTGGTTGCCGAGCTTGTCCTTCAGGCGCTGGACGAAGAGGCGGTTGCGCGTCCCGTCGGGGCGCCAGCGCGGCACGAGGAAGCACGAGAGTCCGCGCGCGGTGCTGGCGAGGGTGAGGAACGCATCGGACATCGGCGCCGAGCAGAACCACTTGTGGCCGGTGAGCAGGTACTCACTGCCCGGGCCGCCCGCGCCGACCGGGCGCGCGACCGTGCTGTTGGCGCGCACGTCGGAGCCGCCCTGCTTCTCGGTCATCGCCATGCCGAAGGTGGCACCGCTCTTCTCCTCGACCGGGATGCAGCGCGGATCGTACGACCGCGCCGTGACCTTCGGCTCCCACTCCGCCGCGATCTCAGGCTGCCGTCGCAGCGCCGGCACGACCGCGTACGTCATCGTCAGCGGGCAGCACACGCCCGCCTCGACCTGCGACAGCAGGTAGAGCATCACCGAGTGTGCGACGTGCGCCCCGGGCTGCGGGTCGCGCCAGGGCAGCGACGGCATGCCCTGCTCGACCGCGAGGCGCATCAGCTCGTGGTACGCGGGGTGGTACTCGACCTCGTCGACACGCTGCCCGTAGCGGTCGAAGATGCGCAACTCCGGCTTGAAGCGGTTCGCGCCGAAGCCGAGACGCTGCACGCGCTAGGCCCCCATGAGCGCGCCGAACGCGCGCAGCTCGCTCTCCGCCCAGCCCGCCCCTTCGCGCCGCACCGCCTCCACCAGCGCCGGGTCGGCGTCGAAGAGGTTGTAGTCCTCGAGCGGCGGCACCTGGTTCCCGACCTGGTGCGTGCCGAGGTCGGTGAGCGGCGCGCGCGCGGACATCAGGCATCGGCCTCGAGCGCGAAGTCGAGGTTCTCGTCGTCGCACGTCGCCGCGAGCTGGCTCCTGAGCTCCGACAGCACGATCTTCGACGGCACGTGCAGCTTCGCCTCGAGCACGAACAGCGGCGTGCCGCTCTCGGCGGCGTAGGTGACGCGGGACTCGAGCGAGGCGACGTTGACACCGCGGCTGGCGAGGATCGCCGCGATCGACTGCACGATCCCGGGACGGTCGGCCCCGCTCACCTGGATGCGATACGGCAGGAAGTCCGTCGGCGCCGCGACGCGGGTGGTCTCCTTGAGGATGCAGCGCAGCCTGGAGGCGGTCTCGAGCTGCGCGCCGATCTGCTTCACCCGCTCGATCGCGTCGGCGCCGCCCGAGATCAGCAGGATGATCGCGAACTCGCCGCCGAGCACGGCCATCCGGCTGTCCTCGAGGTTGGCGCCGGCCTCGCGGACCAGCGACGACATCTCGTTCACCAGCCCCGGCCGGTCCGGACCCACGGCGGTGAGAACGACGTAGCGGCGGTCTTGCGTCTGCATCTCGGCCCCTCCCCCGCATGCGATATGCCCCCGGAACCTGGACCTCAAGCCCGGGCGGCATCCCGCCGAAACGGCGTGTGAGGCGAGACGTGCACCGAATCGGAGATCCCTGGGGAGCCAGCGGCCTGCTGGACGCGATGCGACAACCGCTGCTCGTGCTCGACGACGGCCTGCGCATCGTCGAGGCGAACCGCTCCTTCGAAAGAGCGTTCGCCGCACCGGTCGCGATGCTGTGCGGAACGCCCGTGCAGCAGGTCGGCGAAGGACGCGTCGTCGCGGGCGGCCTGCTCGAGCGCCTCGAGCACCTCGCCACCGAAGGTCACGAGTTCGACTCCTTCCCGCTCGAGATCGATCTGGCCGGCGGCCGGCGGACCTTCCTCGTGGAGGGGCGCAGGCTGCCGCGCGGCGGCGGCATGCCGCTCGCGCTGCTGGGCTTCGCGGACGTCACCGAGCGTCGCAGGGCCGAGGCCGTGCTGCGCGAGAGCGAGGAGCGCTTCCGCAGCGCCTTCGACTTCGCCGCGATCGGCATGGCGCTGGTCGCGACCGATGGCCGATTCCTCAAGGTGAACCACGCGCTCTGCGAGATCGTCGGACGCGCGGAGACCGACCTGCTGCGCATCACCTTCCAGTCCATCACGCACCCCGAGGACCTCGCGACCGACGAGGAACAGGTGCAGCGCGTACTCACCGGTGAGGTACCGACCTACCAGATCGAGAAGCGCTACCTGCACGCGGACGGCCACGTGGTCTGGGTGCAGCTGAACGTCTCGCTGGTGCGCGACCTCTCCAGACACCCGCTGTACTTCGTGTCGCAGGTGCTCGACGTCACCGACCGCAAGCGGGTCGAGGGCGAGCTGCGCTGGGCACGCGACGAGGCGCTCCGCGCGTCGCGCCTCAAGTCCGAGTTCGTGGCCAACATGAGCCACGAGATCCGCACGCCGATGAACGGCGTGATCGGCATGAACACGCTGCTGCTCGAGACCGAGCTGACGCCCGAGCAGCACGATTTCGCGCAGACCGTGCAGGATTCGGCCAAGTCGCTGCTGCGCATCATCAACGACATCCTCGACTTCTCGAAGATCGAGGCCGGCAAGCTCGACCTCGAGACGATCGACCTCGGTGTCCGCGAGACCGTCGACGGCGCGATCCAGCTGCTCACGCCCAAGGCGCGCGAGAAGGGTCTCGAGCTCGCGACGAAGATCGACCCCGCGGTGTGCGAGACGGTGCGCGGCGACCCCGTCCGTCTGCGTCAGGTGCTGCTGAACCTGATGGGCAACGCGATCAAGTTCACCGACCAGGGCCGCGTGACCGTCCGTGTGTCGTGCTCGAGCGAGACCATCGACGAGCAGGTGCTGCGCTTCGAGATCGTCGACACCGGCGTCGGAATCCCCCGCGAGGCGAAGAAGCGTCTCTTTCTCGCCTTCAGCCAGGCCGACGGCTCGACGACACGACGCTACGGCGGCACCGGGCTCGGGCTCGCCATCTCGAAGCAGCTCACCGAGCTCATGGGCGGGCAGATCGGCGTCGAGAGCGAGCAGGGCCGCGGCAGCACGTTCTGGATCACGATCCGGGCACAGAAGGTCCGCCCCGCGCCCGAAGCCGCAGGCCCGCGACACCGCCGGGCCCTCGTCGTGGACGACAGCGCCACCGTCCGCACCGACCTGCTGTCGAAGCTCGAGGGCCTCGGCATCGACGCGAACGGCGTGCCGGACGGACCCACCGCGCTGGCGTGGCTCCGCAACGCGCACGCGGCAGGGCAACCGGTCGACGTCGTGCTGCTCGACCTGCAGATGCCCGGCATGAGCGGCCTCGAGCTCGCGCGCGAGATCCGCTGCGACGCGAGCCTGTCCACGCTGCCGCTGGTCATGGTCACCGGCTTCGCCGAGCGCTGCCACGAGGTCGAGGCGCGCGAGGCCGGCATCGCGGGCTACCTGACCAAGCCCGTCCGCCAGGCGGACCTCGGCGAGTGCGTGAACCGCGTGCTCGCGCGACAGGGCACGATCGCCGACGAGGCGCCCGAGACGCCGGTGCAGCGCGAGCGCGGCGCCACACGCGTGCTGGTCGCCGAGGACAACCCCGTCAATCAGAAGGTCGCTCTGCTCACGCTCGAACGCCTGGGCTACCAGGTGCGCGTGGTCGGCAACGGACTCGAGGCGATCGCGGCGCTGGAATCCGAGCTCTTCGACGTCGTCCTCATGGACTGCCAGATGCCGGGCATGGACGGCTTCGAGGCGACCAGCGAGGTCCGTCGCCGCGAGGGCACGTGGGCGCACCATCCGATCATCGCGATGACCGCGAGCGCCATGCAGGGCGATCGCGACCGCTGCTTCGTGGTGGGGATGGACGACTACGTCTCGAAGCCCGTGCAGCCCGCGGCGCTCGACCGCGTGCTGCAGCGCTGGCTCGACCGCCAGGACGTCGTGTTCGGCACCGACCGGGTGCTGCCGCCGGCCGAGATCGCCCCCGAGCGCGCCCGCTCAGCCAGCTGACCGGGCGCGCGCCGTGACCGGGCGTGCAGGCGCGAAGCCGGGAGGAGCCCGGGGCGGCTTCGCGCGCCGCCGGTTGACCGGGCACGCGCCGTGACCGAACATCGACGGGTGATGGCACGACCGCTCGTCGCAACGTCGCCCGCCGCGGGAAGGCTTGCCTGGTCGCGCGACGAGCTGCTCGCCGAGCACCCGTACGCGCGTCCGCACGAGGCCGCCGGGCGCCGCCTGCACGGCGGCTTCGACGCGCAGGGCGCGTACGTTCCGCCGCGCACCCTGCACCGCTGGCCGGCGATCCGCGCCTGGCAGGACGCGCTCGCGGCGCGCGACTTCCCGCTGATCGAGGCGACCACCCGGCTGCTGTCGGCCGGCTCGTACCCGACCGGCGAGCAGCAGAAGCTGCTGCTGCAGCACGGCCTCGGCGAGACCCTCTGGAACGCGCTCACCATCACCGGCGTCATCGAGGCGCGCGGGCGCCTGCTGATCGACCTGCCGGCGCCCGACTTCCAGAAGATCGTGCTCGAGGACCTGTCCGGCACCGCGACCGGGCACCTCGTGAAGGGACTCCTCACCGCGCACGGCATGGACGAGGGCGGCGATCCGCACACCGGGCTCGGCGCGCACGACGAGATGTGGTTCGCGATCCGCGACCTGGTCTTCGGCGCGGGCGCGTATCCGTTCCCCGAGGTGCCGGCGACCATCGCCCGACCCGAGGGCGGGCGCCTCGCGCCCGAGGTCCCGCTCGGCCACGAGCAGATGCTGTCGCTGCTGATGAACGTGCTGATGATCGAGATCCGCGCCGAGAACGGCTTCGCGTTCACGCAGCGCCTGCTCGCCGACCCCGAGCTGTTCGCCGACCGCCGCGACGCCGCACGCCTCGGCCACGAGCTGGTCGAGCGCATCCGCACCGACGAGGCGGTCCACGTGGCGTACCTGCAGCTGGTGCTGTCCGAGCTGCGCAGCTTCACCATCGTCGCGAAGGACGGCCGCCACGTCCCCGGCCGGGAGATCATCGACCCGATGTGGGCGACCCTCGTGCAGTGGCACGCGGTCGAGAACCCGCGACTCGCGCGCGCACAGCTGCGTGACGTGCTGCACGCGCGCATCCGCGCGCACGCCGACGGCGAGCGGCTGGTCGCGGCGTTCGAAGCGCTCGGTTAGGCCGTTTCACGGTCGCTCGCCGCTCGCTCGAGAGCCGCAGACGAGGGTGGTTGGCACGCCGGAGCCGCGGGCGTATGGTCGAGCCTCCGCAGCCACTTCACCGGCATTTCTCGCACCGCCAGAGACTTCGGGTCCGCCACCCGCACCACGACGTGCAGCGAGGGAGAACGAGCCATGGCCGAGAGCGTGTACAAGGTGATCGATCCGGTCGGCACCAGCACCGAGTCGTGGGAGCGTGCCGCCGCCGCGGCGGTCGAGAAGGCGTCGAAGTCGCTACGCGACTTGCGCATCGCCGAGGTCTCGCAGCTCGACCTGCAGCTCGAGGACGGCGCGGTGCGTGCCTACCGGGCGAAGGTGAAGGTCTCGTTCAAGTACGAGGACTGACGTCCGCACCGGCTTCGCCCGCCGAAGGATGAAGCTGGTGCGGCGCTCCATCCGACGCCCGCACCGGCTTCGTCGGCACGAAGGATGGGCCAGGTGCGGCGCCCCTTCCGACGCCGCTCAGCCGAGCGCGGCGCGCGAGAAGGGCAGCACGAAGACCCAGACCGCGACGGCGAACGCCGCACTGCCGCCGATCACGAACAGGTGGAAGACCTCGTGGTAGCCGAACACCTGCGGGCACGGGTCCGGCCGCTGCAAGGCGTAGATCACCGCACCAACGGTGTAGAGCACACCGCCGCCGAGCAGCAGCCCGACCGCCGGCGGTGGCAGGTGGGCCGCGAACGACGGCAGCAGCACGACGCCGATCCAGCCCATGCCGACGTAGAGGCTCGCGGTGAGCCAGCGCGGCAGGTGGTCGGTGAAGACGGACAGCACGACCCCCGCGCCCGCGATGCTCCACATCACGGTCAGCATCGTCGTGCGGAACGACCCGTCGAGGACGTTGACGCACAAGGGCGTGAAGGTGCCGGCGATCAGCACGTAGATGTTGGCGTGGTCGAGCGCGCGCAGGATGCGCTCGGTGCGCGGCTGCCAGCGCCCGATGTGGTAGGTCGCGCTGACCGCGTACAGCAGGATCATGCTGACGCCGAAGACCAGCATCGACAGCGCACGCGGGCGATCGTCGCCGCACAGGGCGTAGAGCGTGACGGTCGTCACCAGCGCCGCCACGGCCGCCCCGGCGTGGGACCAGCCCCGCAGCAGGGGCTTCGGCATGCGATCGGCGGCGATCCGGCTCGAGTGCTTCATGCGCGACGCACACGTCCACCGTCGCGGATCGTGTTCCAGGAGAGATACCTGCCTGCCGCGCACAAGTCGATCCCGTCTTACGGAGCCTCCGGGCGATGACACCGGCCGGGCCTTCGTTCCGGCGCGCGACCTGTGGTAGCGTCGCCGGTCGACGGCCTCAGCTTCGCCGATCCGCGAGCGATCCCACGGAGGACGGGCATGAAGACGAACCTCGGACGGCACTCGGACACGATCTACGCGCTGCTGCGCATCGTCGTGGGCTTCTTCTTCGCCTGCCACGGCGCGCAGAAGGTGCTCGGGCTGTTCGGCGGTCCACCCGCCGAGGCGCCGGCGTTCGTCGTGTGGACGGCGGGCGGCATCGAGCTCGTCGCCGGCGTGCTGATCATGATCGGCCTCTTCACCAGCTGGGCTGCGTTCCTGTCGAGCGGAACGATGGCGTTCGCCTACTTCCTCGCGCACCTGTCGAAGGGCCTGCTGCCGATCCAGAACCACGGCGAGCTGGCCGCGGTCTACGCGTTCGTGTTCCTGTACATCGCGGCGCGCGGCTCGGGGCCGCTGGCGGTGCAGCCGGACTGACGTCCGCACCGGCTTCGCCGGCCACGAAGGATGGGACCCGGCACGGCGTTCCACCTGACGGCCTCCGGGGTCGATCGTATCGGACCTGGTCGTCCAAGACCGCGGGCGATCCCCTACCTCGACACGAGCGCCCTGGTGAAGCTCCACACCGCTGAGCACGGAACCGACGTCGCAGCATCGGTCGACCGGCTCGACGCCGACTGGGCACGCTGCGGGGACGCGCGGAGGATCGCTCTCCGGGCTATCCTCCGAACCACAGCGGGGGTGGTGAGGAGGTCTTGCTGCTCGAGCGTAGGAGGCCGGAGCTGCTGCCGACACCAGACGCGCGCGGAACGCCGGGGCGAAGGGCATGACGCCGCACCGCAAACATCTGCGCTCGTACGTTCCGACAAACCAGGCGAGCGGTCGCCAGTCAGCGGCGTCGCTCGTGGGAGGAACGATGCGCACGACTGCCGTCCGATGGACCTCGACCGCGATCCTGGTCACGCTCGCGCTCACGACGCAGCTCGTCGTCGCGGCGCGGGCAAAATCGCTCCGGACGCCCGGCCCGAACACCAAGTGCCGCACCGTCGTGCTCGAGAACAACTGCACGCAGGATCTGTGGGTCGGCGCGATGGGCAACCAGGCGGGCTGCA
Organism: Deltaproteobacteria bacterium; assembly: GCA_016874715.1. Taxonomy (GTDB): domain Bacteria; phylum Desulfobacterota; class Binatia; order UBA12015; family UBA12015; genus VGTK01. Next base: position 56,499 of record VGTK01000009.1, read on the forward strand.
CGACGCAGGCGGACTGCACCGGACCGTCGTCCACGTGCAACGGTGGCGTCTGCACGTGTGTGTCGAACGCCAACTGACTGTCCGCACGGGCTGGTCTGTGACGACACCAGCATCTGTCGCTTCGAGGCGCCCCTGGGCGGCGGCGTGGCACTCCCAGCGACGAGCGGGGTGAACACGATCACGCTCGAGCTGCCGAACCGGAGCTCGGGCAACCAGTCGGTGTCATGGGGCGGACGCTTCTGGGCACGCACCGGCTGTCCCGACTTCGGCAGCTGCACCACGCCCGGCAACGCCTGCACCTCGAGCTCCGAGTGCTGCACCAACGCGGGCTGCGGCGGCCTCTACACCTGCCAGAGCGCCACCGACTGCAACGTCTTCAACTGCACGACCGACGCCGAGTGTCCGGGCGGCGCGACCTGCAACACCGACCTCGGCCAGTGCAACGCGTGTCCCGGCTCCGGCAAGTGCGTCTGCGAGGCCGACACCGACTGCCGCGACGGCGGCCTATGCGTGAGCGGCGTTGTGCACCGGACAGTGCGGTGAGGGCGGCGTCGCGTGCCAGACCGGCGACTGCAAGTCGCAGCTCGAGTGCGGCGCCGGGGTCAGCGGTCAAGCACCGACGACGCTCGCCGAGTTCGCGCTTCCCTCGGGTGCCGCCAACTACGACACCTACGACGTGAGCCAGGTGAACGGCTTCAACGTCCCGATCATGATCGCGCCGACCGGCACGCAGAAGGCGGCGCCGGTCGGGTTCGGCAATCTGCAGCCGTGGTGCGGCCTGCCGGGCTGCGCGAGCGCGACCGGCTGCCCCGGCCAGGCCGACGCATGCGACTTCACCAGCGAGTTCCCGAGCTGCCTGTGCGACTGGACCCTGAGCGCCAGCACCTGCCCTGATCCGCTGCGCGCGGTGTGGCCGATGCCCGCTTGCGAGACCGACGCCGACTGCGACGGCAGCGCCGGCTCGTGCGATACCAGCACGGTGCCGAGCACGTGCGTCTGCAGGAAGGACGACGACTGCCCGGGCTCGTATACCTGCGGCGTCAACGTGAACGTCGACGGCAAGAAGAGAATCTGCAGCAGCTATACCGGCTGCGTCGATGCCGACGAAGCCTGCACCGCCGACACGCGCCTCGAGGGCCGCTTCGGCGGCAAGGTGTTCAGCTGCAAGCGCTTCAAGACGCTCTACGACTGCACCGGAGCGCACACCGGTTCGTGCTACACGCTCGGCGCGTCGGACCAGTGCTGCGGCTGCCCGAGCTGGTCGAAGGGCGGCAACGCCGGACAGTTCCCGATCACGAACGGCTGCCAGCAGAGCAATCAGAAGTGGGCGAGCAAGGTCGACCCGTTCGTCGGGGCCTTCAAGAGCATCTGCCCGACGGCGTACAGCTTCCAGTTCGACGACCCGACCAGCACCTTCAACTGCGACGGTCCGGCGCGCAGCCCGCTCGGCTACACGGTCACCTTCTGACCGACGGGCTCGCCCGGCGCCGCGAGCTGACACGAAGACCGGCGCCGTCGCAGCCCAGGAGCAGGGTGCTGCTGGTTCACTCGCCGCCGCGGAGCTTCCTGGTCGTGTCGTAGATCCACAGGCCGCAGCCCGTGTTCACGGCCGGTGCGTTGAGGGTGCAGTCGCTGCCGCCGCCAGTGGCACCGCCCGAGTGATCCTCGCAGAACGCGATTCGTCCGGGGCCGATGGCCAGGCCCTCGTACTGGGTGCCGCGCGGTTCGCTCAGGGTGTACTTCTGCACGACCGCGCCGAGCGTTCGATCGAGGACGCAAACGTCGTCGGCGACCGTGTCGGCATCGTCGAGGACGTAGACGAGATCGGTATCCCAGTCGTAGGTCAGGGCGACCGATTCCGTCCATGGTGCGCAGCCGGCCGGAACGGTGAGCAGTGACACGCACACGGCGCTGCACTCGGCGGTGGCGTCGGAGGTGCTGGCCGCCGCGACCTGGGTCGGACAGCTCGCCGGAACGCAGAATTTTCCGATTGGCCCGCCTCCGGTCTGCTTGCCGACGTAGAAGTAGCCGCCGTAGAGACACGACGAGCCGCCGCACGTCGTGCAGGTCGGGTCGGGAACGAAGACCAGGCCCTCGGTGCTGCCCGCGAAGCTGGTCGCCCCGCAAGCGGGCAGCGTCACGGTGCGCAGGCGGTTGAACGTCGTGGGCGTCCCATCGAAGATCTGCGCGCCGTCGTACTCACAGATCTGGCCGGTGGCTTCCTCCTGAACCCAGACCTTGCTGGCATCGGCGCCCGACTTGGCGACGAAGGTGATCCCTTCGTGGTCGGACGCACTCGTGCCGCAGAAGAACGCGCCGGTGCCGGTCGCGCCGCCCCCGCTCTGGTCGTAGAAGCGGAATTCGTCCTGGTCGGTCACCAGCCATCGGGCGAACTGCCAGGAGTACTCGATCGAGCTGCAATCCTTGACGAGAGTGCCGCCCTCGGCGTGCACCACCGCCGCACCGTTGCGGTTGGTGGTGGGCCGCTGGACGGCGTCATAGGCGCCGGCCGAGGTGGCGAGGGTGAGCAGGGTCACGAGAGCGAGACGGCGCATCGCTCAGTCCTCGGTCCACTCGATGTACGCCGCGAGCTCGCTGGGTGCGCCAGACAAGGCTTGTGTCTTGACGAACACCCAGGAGTTGGCCGGGATGCTCTTGCCGGCGACGGCGAGCGTGCCGTCGGTGCCGGTCGTCGAGCTCGAGCAGAGCAAGTTCGAGGACAGGACCGCGGTGCCCGCCGCCGAGCGGTCGGTTGCGTGGAAGACGTTGAACGTGACCGAGGTGGCGCCCTTGATGACACCGCGCACCTGCTCCACCGTCACGGCGCGGTCGACGAAGAACGCCACCACGTTCTCCGCACTGGTCGGGAAGGCGATCACGACGGTCTTCGAGAGGATGGCGATCCCCTCGAGGCCCTGTGGCCCGGGGGGCCCTTGCGCTCCTTGCGGTCCGGTCGACCCCTGTGCGCCGTCGGAGCCTGACGGTCCAACAGAGCCCTGCGGTCCGACCGCCCCCTGCGCTCCCGTCGCTCCCTGTGGGCCAGTGTCGCCCTGTGGGCCGGTGGGACCCTGTGGGCCGGTGGGACCCTGTGGCCCCGCTAGCCCGACCGCCCCCGAGCGAAGGCCGACGACGCAGCCCTTGAGGAAACCGCAGGTGAACGCACCATCGTCGTCGCTGATCTGCAGCTTGCAGTCCGCCGGCGGCGTGCGCGCCTCCAGGGAGCCCGGAGCGTCGAGCGTGCAATTCTTGGCCGTGCCGGCGGACACGCACGTCCCGGCATTGAACACCGGCACGAAGGAGCCGTTGGCGTCGACGTCCTGGTTGAGCGTTCCGGCGACGCCGGTCACGTCGATGGAGATCTCCCCGGTCTGCGTGGATGCCTTGACCTTGCACTTCGTGATCAGTGCATTCGACGGGGCCGGTAGCAGCACGACTCCCAACCCGAGGACGATCAAGCGCAGAAGCGTCAGCATGTGGGCTCCTTGAATCAAGCGCTGGCAACAGGGGGCAGGTCGCAGGCTTGCCCACAAAGGGTCTTTACTTGTCAACCGGATTTTTCCGAACGGACGGGATGGTAGTCCGAGTGAGCCTGGAAACGTGGGGGTTGGGCCTGCGACGCGGAGGACGCACACGACGACGCTCGCGTTGTCGGTGCCGCCGTTCGCCAGCGCGCGTCGCAGGAGCTCTTCGCCGATCGCCTCGGCGGAACTGCTTCCGAGCACCTCGGCGATGTGCTCCGGGGGTACGAGGCCGGTCACGCCGTCGCTGCGTGCCGGCTCGTGAGCCCCTGACGCACCGATTCGACGCGAGCCTCGGTCCCCGCTGTCGAGCACGTGCTGCCGGCCGCGCTCGCGGCGCTGCAGCCCGCGACCGCCGGCGGCGACGCGATCCATGGGGTGGCGGCCGAAGACCTCTGCGTTGGCGTCGACACGCGGTATCCGATCGAATCCCATCGTGGCGATGCGAACGGACCTCGAACGGGCGGCGGAAACGCTGCGCGAGGTGCGGCGGGCGGCGGGCCTGCCGCTGCGTGCCGCGGCCGAGCGGGCGCGAACGTCGCACGCGACGCTCGCCGCGTACGAGGCCGGACGAAAGTCGCCTACGCTGGTGACGTTCGTGCGGATCCTGCGCGCGCACGGCTTCGCCGCGGATCTCGCGCTGTCGCCGAGGATCCGCGAGCGCAACAGGGTCGCGCGAGGCGAGGAGCTGTCCGAGGTGCTGCGGCTCGCGGAGCAGTTTCCTTCGCGTTCGCGCAAGGCCCTGCCGCCCTCGCCGTTCACGATCCGATGAGCACGATCGTCCGCAGGATCGTCGCGGTCCACCGCGCGCTCGACAAGGCCGGGCTGCCGCACGCGTTCGGCGGTGCACCGGCGCTTGCCTGGTGTATCGAGCAGGCGCGCGGCACGATCGACGTCGACGTCAACGTGTTCGTCGATGCGAGCGAAAGCCGGCGGGTCGCGAGCGCCTTGCCGCGGGCCGTCGTCCGTTCCTAGGAACAGCTCGCGGCCCTCGAACGCGACGGCCAGGTGCGCCTGTGGTGGGATCGCACGCCGGTGGACGTCTTCCTCGACACCGCACCGTTCCACCGTCAGGTCGTCGGCCGCTGCCGGCGTGAGGCGTTCGGCGGCACCGAAGTGCCCTTCCTGTCCTGCCTCGACATCGCAGTGTTCAAGGCCTTCTTCAATCGTACGAAGGACTGGGCCGACCTCGAGGAGATGCAGGCCGCGGGCACGCTCGACGTCCCGGCGGTGACGGCGATCCTGATCGAGTATCTCGGAGCGGCGGACGAGCGCGTCGGGAAGCTCGCCGCGACGCGGATGCGATAGCGTCCGGTGCGACGGGACGGACAACCACCGCCCAACTTCCGATCGGCAGCCGTCCCGAGAGCCTCCGGCACCCGCGTCACCCCAGTCCAACGGCGGCTCGCGATAGCGGGTGGCGGCCGCGCGGGCTGCGGTGGCGCGATCGATGTCGGCAACCCGAGGTGGCGGAAGATCCGCGGATCGCCTCCGGGTCGTCGATCGCCGCCTTCAGTGGCCGACCTTGTCCTCGATCTTCCGCACGCGCCCCTTCAGGTCCTCGACATCCCGCTCGAGGACGTCGACGTGGTGGGCGTGAAAGCGCTTGTGGCGAGCCTGATCGAGCGCGATCTGACGCATGAACTGGCCGAGGTCGGACAGGCCCTGCTCGGTTCGTCCGAGACGATGGTCCATGGACTCGAGGCGCTCGTCCATGGAGCCGAGGCGCTCGTCCATGGAGCCGAGGCGCTCGTCCATGGAGCCGAGGCGCTCGTCCATGGAGCCGAGGCGCTCGTCCATGGAGCCGAGGCGCGACTCGACCGCCGCCAGGCGTCGGTTCGTCTGCCGCGCCTCGTCGCGGATCTCGCACAGGATCTCGACCGTCAGATCGCTCGTCGTCATGACAGGCAGGATAGACCCCGGGGCGAGCCTGCGACAAGTACACGGATGACAAGCGCCGTCGGCTGGGGATTCTCAGCAGGATTCCCCCGTCGATTCTCACGAGCATTCCACCCCGGGGCAGCGATCCCGATCCTGCGTGACGTGTTAGCGGTTGAGCCTTCTCCTCTTCGGTTTCGTCTTCTCTCCTGACGCAGGCGGCGTGTCCAGGGTCGGCTTCTGGCGCGTGCGGTAGCTCTCGCCGTCGATGACCAGGTCGTAGGTGTTGTTGACGAAGCGGTCGATGGCGGACTGCGCGCGCAGCGGATCGGCGAAAGTCGCGAGCCACTCGTCGGGGCCT
>VGTK01000010.1 GCA_016874715.1 Deltaproteobacteria bacterium
CCGGGCGCGCCGCGCGTGCGGTGCGCGGCGGGGCCGCTCCGGCGCGGCGCGGACGCTCGCTGTTCCGCATCGCCGCCGGCTTCGCGATCACCTTCGGCGCACTCGCCGTCGCCGCCGCGGCCGGCAGCGGCTTCGTGCTGCGCAAGCTCGAGCCGATGATGCTGGCCGGCCTCTCGGACACGCTCGGCCGCAGGGTCGGCGGCGGCGACCCGTCGCTCGTCCTCGCCGGCGGACCAGGCATCGCGCTCGCGAACGTGACGATCGCCGAGGACCCGCGCTTCGGCGGCGGCGACTTCGCCACGATCCGCAGCGCGGCGCTGCGCCTCGATCCCGGCGCGCTGCTGCGCGGCAACGTCCGCGGCGACGTGCACCTCGACGGCCCGAACGTCCACCTGCTGCGTGACGCGGCCGGGGCGTGGAACGTCGAGACGCTGTCGGGCAAGGGCGTCGCCGCGGCGGCGGTCGGCGGCGGCGTACCGCTCGCCAAGGCCGCGCGCGGAGCGCAGGACGCGGCAGCGAAGGACTCGGGCGCGAAGGAGCGCCGCGTGCGGCTCGCGTCGGCGTCGATCAGCGACGGCACTCTCCAGATCGAGGACGAGACCGGCCAGGGCCACGACGTCACGCTGCACGACCTCGACTTCTCCTACGCAAGCAACGACCCGAGCGCCCCGGCCCGGGTGTCGATGACCAGCCGGATCGGTGCGAACGACGAGCAGCGCATCGTGGTCCGCGGCGAGATCGGCCCGTTCGAGGGCGCTGCCGAGCCGCGCTGGAGGTTCGACGAGGTGAAGCTCGCGCAGGTGCGCCTCGCCGACATCCCCGGCGCGCCCGCGGGCCTGACCGGCGCGCTGAGCTTCGACGGCACGATCGCGAGCCGCGGCGAGGGCCTCGAGGCCGTCGTGATGAACGCGTCCGGTGACGGCGCGCTGGGCATCTGCTGCGGCGAGCTGCGCGAGACGAACCTCACGGCGGACCTCCTCGCGGCGCTCACGAGCCACACCGGCGGCGACGCCGCGGCCACCGCGGCGGACGTGCTGGCGCGCGCGAAGCAGTCGCCGGCGCTCACGAGCGCGCTCTCGCTGGATGCGACGCCGTTCGACGACATCTCCGGCGATGTGACCATCGCGGAGGGCAGCGTGGGCTTCGCCGGCCTGCAGGTTGCGACCTCGCTCTTCGCAGCCACCGCGACCGGGTCGGTGTCGCGGGGCGGTACGCTCGAGGCACACGGTACGGTAGCGCTCACGCCGGCCGCGACGGCGGCGATCGCGGCGCTGGTCCCGGAGTCGCAGCGCATGTTCGGGACGGGCGGCCGGCTCGAGGTGCCCTTCTCGCTCGCCGGGCGCTGGCCGGACGTGGACGTTCGCGTCGACGTCCGTACGGCGATCGCGCGGCTCATGGCACCGCTCGATCCGCGTCTGCTGGCGATCGGTCCGCGCGTCGCGGGGTGACGTCCTCACCGGCCTCGCCGGCCACGAGGGGATGAAGACGCGCCCCGGCGTCTTCACCTGACGGCGGGGCTCGCGACGGTCGCATCCCGGCGCGGGGGTCTGATAGGAGGGTGCGATGCAGCGCCCGCTCGACGGCTTCCGCGTCCTCGACCTGAGCGACGAGACAGGCTTCCTGTGCGGGCGCATGCTCGCCGAGCTCGGCGCGGACGTGATCAAGGTCGAGCCGCCCGGCGGCGACCCGGCGCGCCTTAGCCCGCCGTACGTCGGCGGCGTCGCCGATCCCGAGCGCGCGGTCACCTGGCTCGCGTACAACGCGAGCAAGCGGGGCGTGACGCTCGATCTCTCGCGCGTCGAAGGCCGTGCGCTGTTCGACCGCCTGTGCGCGACGGCCGACGCCCTGGTCGAGACGTACGATCCCGCGGCGCTCGCGACGCTGAAGCTCGATTGGGACACGCTGCACGCAGCCCACCCCCGGCTCGTCGTGTGCTCGATCACGCCGTTCGGACGCACCGGCCCGTACGCGGCGTACCGCGGCAGCGACATCACCGCGACCGCGATGGGCGGCAACATGGCGCTCACCGGCGATCCGGACCGCGCGCCACTCCGCTGCACGATGCCCAGCTCGTACTACCACGGCGGGGCGGAGGCGGCGTCGGGGCTGCTCGTCGCGCTCATCGCACGCGGCGTGATCGGCGAGGGGCAGCACGTGGACGTCTCGCTGCAGGCGGCGATGGTGTCGACGATCATGACCGGCGCCTCGCAGTGGGCCATGGACCGGCGCGACCGCAACCGCACCGGTGCCTCGTATCCCGTCGGCAGGACGCTGCAGCGCGAGGTGTGGCGGTGCAAGGATGGCTTCGTGTCCTACGCGCTGCGCGGCGGCCCGGCGCGCATCCCCGGCCTGCAGGCGACCGAGCGCTGGCTCGCGGAGGAGAGGATCCCCGCACCCGCGTGGCAAGGCCGCGACTGGAAGGCCTACAACCACAACGACCTGACGCAGGAGCAGGTCGACGCGCTGTCCGCGCCGCTGCAGGAGCTGTTCCTGCAGAAGCCCATGCGCGAGCTGTTCGACGAGTCGGTGCGGCGCGGCGTGATGCTCGCGCCGGTCAACGACTCGCGCGAGATCGCGAGCAGCGCGCAGCTGCGCGCGCGCGAGTTCTTCGTCGAGGTCGACGACCCGAAGCGCGGGCTGCGCTACGAGCTGCCGGCGCGCTTCGCGCGGATGAGCCGCTACGGGACCGACGTCCGCGGACCGGCGCCGCTCCTCGGCGAGCACGACGCGGAGGTCTACGGGTCGATCGGCGTGTCGGCGGCGGAGCTCGAGTCACTACGGCGCGCGGGGGTCGTGTGAGCGCACGCGCCGTCAAGCACATTTGGACGCGCCGAGCGTGCCCGCCAGGTACCCGGCCATCGCGAACGCGGCGAGGAAGTTGCCGATGAACGCGTCGCGGATCGCGATGCGGTCCGGCCCCAGCGCCGCGAACATCGCGCCGAACACGAGGAACGCGAGGCAGAGTGCCCCGAACAGGAGCACGATCGCGAACGCCCTGCTGTGCACCAGGTCGAACACGCGCGGGAACTCCGCGACCGTCACGCCGATCGTCACGAAGACGATGCCGTGCACGACGGTGAAGACGAACGTCTGCCCGAGCGACGGGATCACCGACTGCGCGGTCTCGCCGGCGGCGCCGCCCGAGAGCAGCGCCTGCGCGAGGAACGTCGGCGTCGCGAGCGGGGTCCCGCGCCAGAGGTCGAGGACGAAGAACCAGATCGCGAGCACCGCGGCGCCGAGCAGCCCGGCGACCGAGCCGTGCATGCGGAACATGGCGGGATCGAGATCGCGTCGTTCCTGCGAGACCGAAGCCATGGACGGAGCGGCCATCGTACGGCACCTCCTTTTCAGCTGCGTGGCGACGCTAGGCCCGCGACCGAGCCGTGTGAACAGAGGCCCGGCTCCGAACCGCGGCCCGGCTCTGCACGGGGGCCCGGCTCCGAACCGGGGCGGGCGACGAAGGTGACACCGATGGAGCACGAGCAGGGGAAGCCGCGGGCGCTCGCCGGGCTCAAGGTCGTCGAGCTCGGCGGAGGCGCGGCGGGGCCGATCGCGATCCGCCACCTCGCCGATCACGGCGCGACGGTGATCCGCATCGAGTCGGCGTCGCGGCCCGACTTCCTGCGCGTGCTGGGGCTGTCGAAGACGAACAAGAGCCTCGACCGCGCGCCGATGTTCATGATGCTCAACTGCAACAAGATGTCGGTCGCGCTCAATCTGAGTGATCGGCGTGGCGTCGACCTCGCTCGGCGGCTGATCGTCGAGTGGGCCGACGTGCTGGCCGAGAACTACGCCCCGAAGGCGATGAAGAAGTGGGGGCTCGACTACGAGAGCCTGGTCGAGATCAAGCCGGATCTGATCATGGTGAGCACCTGCCTCATGGGCCAGACCGGGCCGAACAAGGACTACCCCGGCTTCGGCGGCCAGGGCTCCGCGATCTCCGGCTTCAACTTCCTGACGGGTTGGCCCGACCGCGAGGCGACCGGCCAGCACGGCACGATCACCGACTCGCTCGCACCACGCTTCGTCGCGGCTGCGGTGCTCGCAGCACTCCTGCGCAAGAAGAAGACAGGTGAGGGCACCTACATCGACGTGGCGCAGGTCGAGACCGCCGCGTACTCGCTGTCCGGCTGGATGCTCGAGTACTTCGCGAACGGCGATGTCGTGCAGCGCGACGGCAACCGCTCGCGCGTCGCGGCGCCGCACGGGGCGTTCCCGTGCCGCGGCGAGGACCGCTGGTGCACGATCGCGTGCCACGACGACGCCGACTGGCAGCGGCTGACGCGCGCCATGGGGTCGCCGGGGTGGGCTCTCGATCCGCGCTTCGCGACGCTCGCAGGGCGGCAGCGGTGCGAGGACGAGCTGGAGTCACTGATCTCTTCCTGGACTCGAGAGAAGTCCTCGGAGGAAGTCATGTCCGCCGCACAGTCAGCGAGCGTCGAGGCGGGCGTGGTCGAGACGGCGTTCGATCTGAACGCGGATCCGCAGCTCGCTGCGCGTGGGCACTTCGTGCCGGTGCAGCACGAGGTGCTCGGGCCGCACACCTGCGAGAGGCTGGGCTACGCGCTGTCCACGACGCCGGGCGCGATCGAGCGGCAGGGGCCGCTGCTGGGGGAGCACTCGGCGTACGTGTACCGAGACCTTCTGCGGCTGTCGGACGACGAAATCGCGACACTGCGGACCGACGGCGTCCTGAGCTGATCGACCGGCCGGAAGTTGGGGAGGCCGGCCCGCGCTGGACTTCGCCGCGGTCCAAGCTGCGGGACGCCCCCCGCGCGGGAGGCATGGCGGGGCACGGCCGACCGTACCCAATTTTCCTTGACGAGCGACGGGCTCTCGCGCTCTTCTTGCGGTCGCCCCCGCATGCCGGACCGCATCCTCAGCGACCAGGCCAAGCCGCAGCCGTCGATGGCCGCGCCGCCGTCGTCCGCCGGCCCGCCGGCCGAGCGCACGTTCGTCGGGCGGCGCGCCGAGCTGGCAAGCCTGCGGATCGGGCTCGACGTACTGCTTCGCGGCGAGGGGTTGTCCTTCCTCGTGTGCGGCGAGGCCGGGATAGGGAAGACACGGCTCGCGGCGCAGTTCTCGCGTGAGGCGACGGCCGCAGGCGTGAGAGTCGTCTGGGGCCGCTGCTGGGAGGCGGGAGGTGCTGCGTCCTACTGGCCGTGGGTCGAGGTCATCCGCGCACTCGCGGGCCCGGGCGAGGCGATCGATCTCGGTTCACCCGGGCGCTTCCTGGCGCAGCTCGCACCGGACCTCGCCGACCGCTTCGGGCCCGAGGGCCTTGCCGCGCCATCGCCCTCCGACCCGGAGAGCGCGCGCTTCCTGATGTTCGACGCCGTACACGCCCTTCTGCAACGAAGCGCCGCGCGCGGCCCGCTCGCGATCGTGATCGACGACCTCCACGTAGCGGACCGCGCATCGCTCCTGCTGCTCACGTTCCTCGCACGGCGCTCGACGAACCTGCCACTGCTCTTACTGGGCACGATGCGCGACGGCGAGACAAGCGTCTCGAACGACCTCTTCGAGCCGCTCGCCGAAGTTGCACGACACGCAACACGCATCGAGCTGAAGGGCCTCACCACGAGCGATATCTCGAGCCTGCTCCAGTCCGAGGCGGGAGCCGAGGCGAGCGCCGACCTTGCGGCGCGCATCCACGACGCGACGGCGGGCAACGCGTTCTTCGTCGATGAGATGCTGCGCGCACTGTCCGACGACGCATCTTGGCTCAGCGCCTCTCGCTCCACGCTCGAAACTCGGGTTCCTTCCGGGGTCCGCGAGGCCATCCAACTTCGTCTCGGACGAATGTCGACCCCGACGGTCCACGTACTCGAACTTGCTGCCGTCCTCGGGCGCGAGTTCGATGCCGCGCTGATCGGTCGAGCTCTCGAACAAGCAACCACCGAAGTTCTCGCCGCCCTCACCCACGCGATCGATCTCGGTCTCATCGAGGAGAGCCCGACCCGTATCGAGCGACTCCAGTTTCGGCACGCTCTGATTCGCGACGCTCTTTACGAATCGATCCCTTGCGCGAGAAGATTGATCCTGCATCGCCGGGTCACCGACACGATGGAGAGCCTCGCCGATTCCGCTCCCGATCGCCACGTCGGCGCCCTTGCGCATCACTCGCTGATCGCGGCTGCTCAGGGTGACGGACGTTTCGTGAAGTACGCGACGCACGCCGCCCAGCGCGCGCTGGCCCGGATGGCGTTCGAGGAGGCGGTCACGCTCTACGAACGCACACTCCTGGCACTCCCGCTTGCCGCGCCCGACGAACGTCAGCGTTGCGAGATCTTGCTTGCCCTTGCGGAGGCGAAGGAGTGGGCCAACGACGCAGCAGGTTCCCGTACCAGATTCGAGGAGGCCGCCGCGATCGCGCGCACCCTCGACTCTACCGACCTTCTCGTCCGAGCCGCCTTAGGAGTCGGCGCCATCGCCGCGCGCAAGTTCACGGCGACGTTTCGGTGTGAAACGGCCCCGGGGCTCCTTCGCGAGGCGATGCTCCGAGTTTCTGCGAACGACTCGGGATCGAGAGGCAAGCTTCTGAGCAGGCTCGCGCTCTTCGAGCTAACGACCGGGTCTCGCGATGCCGCCGTCAACTTGAGCACGGAAGCCATCCATCAGGCGCGAGACTCGAAGGACCCCAGTTCTCTCGTCCAAGCTCTGACCGCGCGGCACGCTGTACTCCTCGGGCCGGATCACATGGAGGAGCGGAGCAGTATCGCCAGAGAACTAGTTCGAATCGGTGTCGAACGAGCCGATCAGGAAACCGAGATGCGAGGGCACGCGCTTGCGTTCACCATCACGTTCGAGCTGGGGCAGATGCTGGACGCACGACGGGCGCTCGCACGTCACCGAACGCTCGCAGAGTGGGCTCGCGACCCCTTCGAGCTCTGGGTCAACTTGGTCTGGCAGGCAGCCTTGGCACTTCACGAGGGCTCGTTCGACGACGCCGAGCGCTTGTCGAACGCGGCGTTCGAGTTCGTTGGAAAGTACCCCGGCCCGCAGAACGACGAACTGTATGGCCCGATCTCGAGGTTCGCCCAGTCGATCCTGATAGACGAAGGACGGGGGAGGGAAATCCTGGATGCGGAGACGGCCAAGCGTTTTCGAGATCGTCACCACGAGGTATCGACCTGGCGCGTTGCCGGGCTTGCACAGCTCGTCAAGCTCGGTCGCCTGGACGAGGTCGCGCGAGAGCTCGCAACGATCATGGCGTTCAACCTCGCCGACTTCGAGCGGGACAGTTTCTGGCTGACGTCCATGTCCTGCATCGCAGAAGCGATTGAGCTGATCGGCCACGCCCAGCACGCTGCCGCGCTGTACGAGCAGTTGCTCCCTTTTGCTCATCACAACGTGACGTCGAGTCATCTCGGGTCACGCGGCTCGGTATCACGCTATCTCGCATTGCTCGCCGCCACGTTGGGGATGTCGGAGCAAGCCGAAGAGCATTTCAAGGCAGCAGTCGACGCGAACGTCCTAATGCGCGCGCGGCCGTACACCGCGCGAACGAGGCTCGATTGGGCCCGCCATCTCAAAGGGACGGCGACCACCAGTTCCCTCGAAAGGGCTTCTCGGCTCGCCGAGGAGGCACTGGCCGAGGCAACCGACCTCGGGATGGCGAACCTAGTCTCTCGTTGTTCGGCGGTGGTCGAGCAGATCACCGAGCATGCGGCGAAGTGGGCGGCCCAAGGGCCGCTTGACATCACCCTGCCGCAGTCCCGCGGTGTTTGGATCGTCCACCACGGAGACAAGCAGACGCCGGTCCGGCACTGCCGGGGAATGTCCTATGTGGCCGAACTGCTGCGCCACCCCAACCGCGACGTTCTCGCACTCGACCTCATCGCAGCGGCGGCCAACGGTCCCGGAAGCTTGGCGCTGCCGGCGCCAGATCGTGAAGCGGGCCGCGTCTCACGCGGACGCAGCCGATTCGTAGATCGGATCTTTGATGCCCGGGCGCGGCGTGACTACGAGGCACGCGTGGAAGCGCTACACGACGAACTATCGAGCGCCGAAGCGGACGGTGATCCAGGGCGCATCATGGATGCGCAGAACGAGCTTGCGAAGCTCGAGCGGGAGCTCTCGCGCGGTGTCGGGCTCGGTGGTCGGAATCGACCGCACTCGGACGTCGAGCGCGCGCGCCTCAGCGTGACCCGAGCGCTTCAGGTCGCGCTCCGGCGCATCGCGGAGGCAGACCCGGAGGCTGGCAGGATTCTCGCATTTCGGATCCGGACCGGCACGTACTGTTGCTATGCAGAGGACGATCTCGCGACGCCGAACACAGATCAACCGCTCACCTCTCCTTGACCGAGCAGTGTCGGAGTTTGTTGGAGGAACGTGCGAGCGCGGGGGGGACGACCAGAATCGACGTCATAACGACGTCTGCCAGAGCGCGAGCCGCCACCCGACGCCGTGCGGCTCACCCGGCTCACGTTCGAACAGCTCGAAGGTCCGCGTTGCGCGCGGCGACATCGCGATCGAGGCACCGTCATCGTGCAGCATGCGGCCGTCAACCATGCGGACGGCACGGCCGCGCTCGTCGATCCACGCGCCGACGACCACGGGATCCTCGAGCGGCTCCGGGCCCCAGTTGCGCAGGATGCCCCAGCCGATCCACGTGCCCTCCTCGGCTGCTGCGCTCGCTGCCGGAGGCTCGAGGATGCTTCGCAGGGGAGGCATCCGTCGCACCGGGGCCGGGCCGACCCGGCCGATCTCGATCTCCGCGCTCCTGGAGGAGCCGGGACCTGCGCCGGGTCCCGCCGTCACGCTCCACTCGATCCGCCGGACGGCTTCGGCCGGCAGGAGCGTTCGCAACTCGAACGGCGCAGGCTCACCGGGACGAACGTCGAGCACGGGGATGACGGCGGTCGCGGTGCCGAGAATCCAGTCGTCCGCGGTCGCGAGGATCACGGTGACCCTCACCTCGTGCGCTCGCTCGGTCGTCTGGTTGCGCACGAGACCCGTCGCACGCCACGAGCCGCTGGACGCGACGTTCAGGGTGTCTGCCAGAAGAACGACACCGGTACCGGCGACGTGCGAGACGGCACGCGGCCCTACGTAGCCGAGGTGGCGCGACCACCCGGCCGCCGTCGACGGCGTCGCCCCACGAGCCGGACACAGGCGCCTGGGCCCCGACGAGCGGATCGAGATCAGCGCACAGCCGCTCTCATCGAAAGCCCCGGGCAAGCGTACGTGCGGCGGCGGGACGACCGGCAGCGCAACGGGTGTCTCCAAGGGTGAGCCGAACGACGTACCCGCGCCGGCCGCGTAGAGCAGGCCGAGCACACCGAGCGACAGGACACGCGCCAAGCGTTGCGCGCCAACGGAGGCGCGGCCGAGAGCCCGTCCAGTCGCGGTCCTGATCGCTGGCGACTCCGCCGAATCGTCGTTGCAATGATCGTTGCAGCACATGGCCCGTCACGCGAAAGGCGTAACGGGGAGCGGAACGTGCGCGTTCCCGGCAGCGCTGCGACAGCGGCAAATTCTTGCCGCGGGGCACCAGGACCGCGGGATCAGCTCCAGCGGGGCATCAGAATCGCGGGATCATCATCAGCGGGGGCATCGGAGCCGCGGGGTCATTACCAGCGAAGCATCACACCCGCGGAATCATCACCAGCGCGCGCCCCTGCCCGCGCAGCTCGACGATCACCAGCAGGTCGCCGTTGTCGTTGATGTCCGACAACGTCTCGATGCCGGTGATCGTGCCGCCGCTGAACTGGGCGCCGGTGCGCAGCACCGTCTCGAGGCCCGCGCCGCGGTCGATCAGGAGGCGCGTCTCCTCGGTGTTCTCGGTGCCGTCCTCGATGAAGCCGACGCGTGCCGTGAACGCGACGGCGCCGACGTGATTCGCGCGGATCGACTCGATCTTGAGGATCTTGTAATCGTTGCCCATGCCGTCGTCGCCGAACGTGCCCTGACCCTCGAAGGCGATCTCGCGCACGGCGCCGTCCGACCACTGCCGCAGGCTGATCTGGCCGGTGGACTGGTCGCGGTCGTTGAAGAGGATC
The DNA here is from genome assembly GCA_016874715.1 of Deltaproteobacteria bacterium. GTDB lineage: Bacteria > Desulfobacterota > Binatia > UBA12015 > UBA12015 > VGTK01. The sequence goes on from VGTK01000010.1 coordinate 10,005, forward strand.
TGGAAGGTCACCTGGCCCAGGTCGTCGACGGCGATGCCGCGCAGGTCGACCACGAACTTGGTGCCCGCGGGCTCGCCGAGCTGGGCGATGGTCTGGAAGGCGCCGTTCGAGTACAGCAGCAGGCGCTCCTGGTCGCGCTCGCGGTCGTCGTCGGTATCGAAGGCGGCGTCGAAGATCACGTCGCCGTTGGTCGCGATCGCGCGCGGGGTGGCCGACAGGAGCACGCCGAATCCGGGGAACTCGGCCTGGCGCTCGACGATGCTGTTGAACGCGCCGTTCCTCACGAGACCGAGCAGCGAGTTGCGGCCGCTCGCGGGGAGGCCGACCAGCAGCTCGCCGGCGGTGTTGAACTCGAGGCCGACCGCGGTCGGACGCTCGCCCTCGAGGTTGTTGGGCAGCGCCACCTCCTGCAGGTCGCCGGGGGTCCCGACCACGAGGCGCAGCTTGCAGGTGATCCGGTCGGTGCCGCTCGACGAGTCCACCGCGCACGGCTGCTCGCCGTTCACGCCGTAGGTGAACGCGAGCAGGTTGTCCGGTCCAAGGCGGATCTCGCCGAGCTTCCGGAAGCCCACGGGCTGCTGCGGGTCGAGCGCGCCGGCGAGGCGCGTGGTCCGGCCGTTCGCGAACGAGAACACCGTCTCGCGGTCGATGCGGTTGCCGCCCTCCTTGAACACGGCCTCGCCGGTCGGCGAGACGAGTAGCTGCGCGACGTCGGTCATCGCGAGGCCCGACGCGAGCGCCGAGCTCTGGTCGAGGACCAGATCGAACCTGCCGCCCGGGTCCCTGCGGTACACGCCGTTGATCGCCGGCGTGCCGGACTGCGAGGCGATCACCACCACCGTGCGGTCGTTCGACATGCGCGCGCTCTCGACCGAGTTCACCACCAGGCCGCCCGGCATCGAATCGCCGCGCTTCATGAGCAGCCGCAGCGTCTCCGGCGTCTTCGGGGGATCGTCGCCGCTGCCACCGCCGCCGCCGCAGGCGACAAGCGCGAACGCCAGCACGGCGGCGAAGCCGCTGCGGCCCAGGACCGTGCGCAGGAAAAATCCGTTCAACATGGGGATCTCGCTCCGGAAGTGTCGGTCGCCGCGGCGCCGTCGGCGTCGCTTGCAAGCCCGCGAAAGAAGTGAGGATTCCGGGATCGGGAACGGGCGGTGGCCGTCGGGGACGTGGGGATCATACGAGCCAGCCGGCGATGCGAGCAAGCCCGAAAAGGAGGGGCCCCGGCGCGCGCCCGGGCGTACGCGCGCCCCGGCGCGCCTCAGCCCAGCCGCGCGAGCAGCTCGGCCGGCGACTCGGGCACCCGGTGCCCGTCGCGCTCGATCCGCTCCGAGGCGACGAAATCGTAGCGCTGCCAGTAGATCACGCGCGCCTTGGGCCGCGACGGCTCGTTCTTCGGCCGGTCGTAGATCCAGCGCTCGTTGTACTGGAAGCCGTCCGTGTGCTGCTGCCGGGGCTCGTTGACGCTGCCGACGGTCTCGCTCGGCGTCCCGAAGAGACGCACGATGTCGTTGCGGGTGACCCGGCGCTCGGGCGTGGCGGTGCTGGCGGTCGCGACGGACATGGCGGATCAGACCTCGAAGGACGTCCCGGCGAGCGGGCAGCCCTTGTGCTCGATGTGCGCCTCGAACTCGGGCCGGAAGCGGCGCACGAAGTAGCCCGTGCCCCACGCGGCGGCGTCCGAGAGCGCGCAGATGGTGTGCGCCTCCATGTACTTCGTCACGTCCTCGATCACGTCGAGGTCGCGCAGCGTCCCCGTGCCGCGCTCGATGCCCTGCAGGAGCTTGTGCAGCCAGCCGGTGCCCTCGCGGCACTGCGTGCACTGGCCGCACGACTCGTGGCGGAAGAAGCGCGCGATCACCAGCGCCGCGCGCACGAGGCAGACGGTGTCGTCCATGACGATCACCGCACCGGTACCGAGCAGCGTGCCGTTCTTCTGCAGGGTGTCGTGGTCCATCGTCACCTGCATCGCGGTCTCGGCGGTGAGGACGGGCATCGACACGCCGCCGGGGATGACGGCCTTCAGCGTCCGCCCGGGGCGGAGCCCGCCCGCGTGCTCGAAGATGATCTCCTTGAGCGGCGTGCCCAGCGGCAGCTCGTACGGGCCAGGCTTCATCACGCAGCCGCTGACGCCGAAGATCGTGTTGCCGGTGCTCTTCTCGGTGCCGATCGACTTGTAGCCGTCGACGCCGGCGCGGAGCACGTACGGCACCTGCGTCATGGTCTCGATGTTGTTGATGATCGTCGGCTGCTTCCAGAGACCGGCGACGGCGGGGAACGGCGGACGCTTTCTCGGCTGTCCCTTCCGGCCCTCGAGCGACTCCATGAGGCCGGTCTCCTCGCCGCAGATGTACGCGCCCGCGCCGCGGTGGACGTAGATCTCGAAGTCGAGGCCGGAGCCGAGAATGTTCTTGCCGAGGTAGCCCGCTTCCTTCGCCTCCGCGATCGCGGCGCGCAGGTTGTCGAACGCGACACGGTACTCGCCGCGGAGGTACACGTACGCCGCGTCGATCGTGTTGGCGCGCGCCGCGATCAGCAGGCCCTCGATCAGCTGGTGCGGGTTGCGCTCGATGATCTGGCGGTCCTTGTACGTGCCGGGCTCGCTCTCGTCGCCGTTGCAGGCGATGTAGCGCGGACGCCGGCCGTCGTTCGGCAGGAACGACCACTTGATGCCGGCCGCGAAGCCCGCGCCGCCGCGCCCGCGGAGGCCGGACGCCTTCACGGCGGTGCCGATGTCCTCGGGCTTCATCTCCTTGATGGCGTTCTCGGCCGCGGCGTAGCCGCCGTTCTTCTTGTACTCGGACAGCTTCGACCAGTTCTGGCCGTCGGGCGGCAGGAGGTAACGAACAACGGCGGCCATCAGCGCTTGCCCTCCGCGAGACGACTTCTGAGCTTGTCGAGGATGCCGGGCACGTCGTCCGGCTTCAGGTTCTCGAGGAACGGCTCGTTGTTCACCTGCAGCATGGGCGCCGTGCCGCACGAGCCGAGGCACTCGACCTCGGCGATCGAGAACACGCCGTCGTCGGTGACCTCGCCGGAGCGGATGTCGAGCTTCTCCTCGAAGGTGCGGATCAGCGGACGCGCACCCGCGAGGCAGCACGACAGGTTCGCGCACACCTGGATGTGGAACTTGCCGACCGGCTCGTCGTGGAAGAGCGAGTAGAAGGAGATCACCTCCTCCACGTCGATCTGGTGGATCTCCAGCAGCTCGGCGACCTCCTTCGACGCGCCCGGCGGAATCCAGCCCTCGTGCTCGGCCTGGATGAAGTGCAGCGCGGTCAGCAGCACCGCACGCTTCTCCGGATACTTCGGAAACTCGCCGGCGATCCGCTGCTTCAGCTCCTCGGAAAGAACACCCATCACGTCACCGATCGCACTCGCCGCCGATCATGTTGATCATGTCGAAGGTCGGGATCACGTCGGCCAGCATCTGCCCCTGGATCATGGGCGTGAGGGCCGCCGTGTTGGAGAAGCTGGGAGAGCGCGCGCGCAGCTTGTACGGGCTGCCGCTGCCGTCGCTCACGACGTAGAAGCCGAGCTCGCCGTTGCCGCCCTCGACCGCCTGATAGACCTCGCCGACGGGCGGCTTCGGACCTTCGGTCACGAGCTTGAACTGCGCGATGAGCTCTTCCATCTTGTTGTAGACGCGGCCCTTGCCCGCGAGGCGGACGTGCGGGTCGTTGATGTCCACCGGCCCGTCGGGGAGCTGGTCGACGCACTGCTCGATGATCCGCGTGCTCTGGTTCAGCTCGTTGATGCGGATCAGGAAGCGATCCATGTTGTCGCCGCGCTCGCCGATCGGCACGTCCCAGTCGAGCTTGTCGTACACGAGGTAAGGCTGCGCGCGACGCACGTCGTAGGGCACGCCGGCGGCGCGCAGCAGCGGGCCGGTCACGCCGAGCGCGATCAGCTTTTCCTTCGCGAGCAGGCCGGTGTTCTCCATGCGCTCGATGAAGATCGGGTTCGACAGCAGGAGATCCTCGAAGTCCTTCTTGAGCTTCGCGATCTGCGCCAGCTTCTCGTGGACGAACGCCCTGAACTCGGGCCCGACGTCCGCCGAGATGCCGCCGATGCGCACGTAGTTGCAGGTGACGCGCGCGCCGCACATCTCGTCGTGGATGTCCCACACCAGCTCGCGCGCTTCCACCCCGTAGAGGAACGCCGTGAAGGCCCCGAGCTCGAGCGCGCACGCGCCGAGGCAGGTGAAGTGGTCGGACATGCGCGACACTTCGCTCGCGATGGTGCGCAGGTACTGGCAGCGCGGCGGAACCTCCACACCGAGGAGCTTCTCGACCGCCAGCGCGTAGCCCACGTTGTTGATCATCGGCGAGACGTAGTTCAGGCGATCGGTGTACGGGAACGCCTGGTAGTACAGGCCGCTCTCGCACTCCTTCTCGAAGCCGCGGTGCAGGTAGCCGACCTCGACCTCGGACCAGACGATGCGCTCGCCGTCGAGCTTGAGCTGGATGCGCACGGTGCCGTGCGTCGCCGGGTGGGACGGACCCACCTTGAGCTCCATGGTCTCGTGGTGGAGATCGATCTCGTCGTGCTCGTCGGGAGCGCCGTTCTTCTGCTCGTCGGCCATCGCTTCCTCGGACCTCAGATGCTCAGGTCGTCGTTCTCGGGGATCCTGTGCACCGCGCCCGGACCGATCAGCGGCTGGCGCTTCTCCTTGGGGTAGTCCTTGCGCAGCGGGTGCCCCTCGAACTGCTCGTAGAGGTAGATGCGCTTCAGGTTCGGGTGCCCCTCGAAGCGCACGCCGTACATGTCGTACGTCTCGCGCTCGAGCCAGTCCGCGCTCGGCCACAGCGCGACGACGCTCGGCAGCTTCGGGTCGCCCTCCTCGAGCGGGACCTTGATGCGCACGCGGTGGTTCTTCACGAGCGAGTAGAGGTGGTACACGACCTCGAAGCGCGGCACGCGGCCGATGTAGTCGACGGCGGTCACGTCCATCAGGAAGTCGAACGCGAGCTCCGGATCGTCGCGCAGCAGCTTGCAGACGTCGATCAGCGCCGCCCGGTCGACGATCGCCGTCGCGTCTCCGCGATACTCGTGCCTCGACAGGACCTTCTCGCCGAAGCCGTCGGCCAGACGCTTCAGGATCGGGCTCGTGGGTCCGCTCGGAGCGGGCGCCTCGGCGGCCTCGGCCGGCTTCTGCTCTTCCGCCACCGTCGTCCCTCAGCGCTGGTAGCTGCGACGCACGTAGTCGAGCCGCCGCGGCAGCTCGTCGACCGGCGTCAGCAGGTCGCTCTTGTGCCAGATCGTGCCCGCGCGCGAGAACGCGGCGATCTCGATCCGGCTGCTCATGACGATCGCCTCTTCCGGGCAGGCTTCCTCGCACAGGCCGCAGTACATGCAGCGGCCCATGTCGATGTCGAACACCTTCGGGTAGCGCTCGATCGCGTCTTCCGTCTCGCCCGGCTCGATGTGGATGCAGTCCACCGGGCACGCCCACTCGCAGAGCCCGCAGGCGACGCAGCGGTCCTTGCCGCTGTCCATCTGCACGAGCACCGGCATGCCGCGGAACGACGGCGGCTTGGCGATGTCCTGCTCGGGGAACATGACGGTGAACACCTGCGGCTTGCCGACCATCCAGCCGAACAGGTTCTTGAAGAAGTGCCGCCCCGTGACGGTGAGACCCTTGAGCATCGCGTTGATGCCCATGAACCCGCCCGCCTTCTTGAGCGCGGCGCGGTCGACCTTGATGACGCCTACCGCCATGGACGCTACGCCTGTGCCGGCGCCGCGGCTTCCGCCGCGCCCGCCGCTCCGGGCTCCTGCAGCGGGAGTCCCGCGCTGCCGAGCGTGTCGAATTCGATGCCCGAGAAGGCCGGCACCGCGCCGGCGATCTCGCGCAGCGTCGCACCGGCGTCGTACGCACCCGGCGCGCTCGCGCGCGCGACCAGGGCCGCGAGCCGCGCAAACAGCGCCCCCTCGGGCAGCAGCCCGGCGTGCGGCTCCATCGCCCGGCGGATGCGCTGCACGCGCCCCGCGTGGTTGGTGAAGGTGCCGTCCTTCTCCGCCCAGACGAGACCGGGCAGGACGACCGTCGCCGCGTCCGTGAGCGCCGAGCGCGTCGCGTCGACGACGATCAGCGCGTCGAGCTTCGCGACCGCGTCCTTGGCGCCGTCCGTGCCGAGCACGCGCGCCGCGTCGGCGCTGCCGCAGACCAGAAGGACGCGCAGCTCGCCGCTCTTCGCCGCGTCGAGGATCGCCTGCGCGTCCTTGCCGCCGTCGCCCGGCGCGACGCCGAGCGCACGAGCACCGGTCGAATTGGCCGCCTTCTCGGGCTTGATCAGGAAGTCGTCCGCCGGTCCGACCGGGACGATCATGTCGAAGTTCGGCGTGCCGAGCGCCTGCACGAGCTGCCCGAGGCGGAACAGGTCCTCGTTGGTCAGGTGCGGCGAGCCGAGGACGCCGATCGCGCCGGCGCCGTGCGCCGAGATGGCACCGCGGAGCTTCGCGGCCGCGGCTTCGAGCGCCACGTCGAGCGACGCCGCGTACTTGACGTCGGCTCCCGCGCCGTTGCCCGAGGCGGGCGCCGCGTGCGCCGCGTCGCGCACGAGCGGCGTACGCACGCGCGTCTCGTCCTGCGCGAAGTGGTAGTTCAGGCGCCCGTGATCGCACATCCAGGTGTCGTTCACCGCGTCGTTGCGGCGCGGCACCATGCGCTGGATCTCGTTCTTGAAGATCCCGAGCTTGACGTTGCAGCCGTTCGAGCAGCTCGGGCAGACGCTCTCGTGCTCCTGCAGGAACCACACGCGGCGCTTGTGGTGGAAGTCGCGCGACAGCAGCGCACCGACCGGGCAGATGTCCGCGGTGTTGATCGAGTAGTCGTTGTTCAGCGGACGGTCGGACGTCGTGCCGATGTGCGACTTGTCGCCGATGCCGAACACGCGCAGCTCGTCGGTCTGGCTGATCTCCTTCGTGAAGCGGACGCAGCGCCGGCAGAGGATGCAGCGCTCCTGGTCGAAGACCACGCGCTCGCCGATCGGGTGGCGCTTCAGGCCCTTGCGGCGCGGGCTCGACGTGCGCGACTCCTGGCTGCCGTAGCCGAAGGAGTAGTCCTGCAGGTAGCACTCGCCCGCCTGGTCGCAGATCGGGCAGTCGAGCGGATGATTGACGAGCAGCAGCTCCATCACGCCCTTGCGGGCGAAGGCGACCTCGTCGCAGGTCGTGTCGACCACCATGCCGTCGGCGACCGGCGTGTTGCACGCGATCGCGAGCTTCGGCGCCTTCTCGATCTTGACCTGGCACATCCGGCAGCTTCCATCAATCGAAAGCTTCGGATGGTAGCAGTAGTGCGGGATCTCGATGCCGTTGTCGAGCGCGACCTGCAGCAGCGGGTGGCCCGACTCGGCGACGATCTCGCGGCCGTCGATGACGACCCTGACCGGCTTCTTGAAGCGGCCGCCTGCCGCAGACGGCTCGCGTGCGGTGGTCTCGTCGCTCATTCGTGGACCTTGACGGTGCCGGCGACGATCTGCGCGGGCTCACCCTTCTGGAAGTCGAGCGCCCTCTGCCGGCCGTGGATGTTTTCGATCGGGCGACCCGGACGCTCGCGCGCGATGCGCTCCTGCAGCTTGAGGAGCCCGTCGATGACGGCTTCGGGGCGCGGCGGGCAGCCAGGGATGTAGATGTCCACCGGGATGATGGTGTCGATGCCCTGCACGACCGCGTAGTTGTTGTACGGGCCGCCGGTGTTGGTGCAATTGCCGAACGACATCACCCAGCGCGGCTCGGCCATCTGCTCCCAGATGCGTCGCAGGATCGGCGCCTGGCGGTGGGTGATCGTGCCGACGACGAGCATCAGGTCGGACTGGCGTGGAGTGAAGCGCGGCAAGGTCAGGCCGAAGCGGTCGGTGTCGAATCGCGGGCCGGTCACCGACATGTACTCCATGCCGCAGCACGCGGTGACGAACGGGTACTGGAACATCGCGAACTTGCGCGCCCAGGCGAGGGCGTCGGTGTAACGCGAGGTGAAGAACGAGTCGCGCTGATCGGCGCTGCCGGGCCGTCCGTCCTGGTGCAGGAACTGCTCTTTCTCGGTCATCGCATTCGATTCCTCGTGTCGCTCTAACCTAGCGACGAGCCTCTGCCTCTGCCACCCGCTCGGGCATCAAGGAGACGCACGTTGCACATTAGGGGGCACCCCACGGGGTCCGCCCGTGCACGATGTGTCCGGCGCCACCGGCGCCCTTGGCGGGATCCCGGTCGGTCGGGCAGTCGAAGATGCACGGCAGCCCGTCGACGCAGCTCTGGCAGCAGAAGACGATGCTGCCCCGCCGCACGCCACGGTCGACGGCGATCGGGCAGCCGCACTTCGGACAGGTCAGATTCGCCATGGATCCCTTCCTGAGAGGCCTCGCCGCGTCCGGAGGTCAGGTCCCGGGCTCGCCCGCCTCCGGCGCGGGCGCGTGTGCCTCGATGGAACCATGTGCCGACGCGGGAAAGTTCACCAATACCACACGTCGATGATCCTGCACGAGGATGCGGGGCTCGGGATCGAGCAGCTCGCGAAGCTCGGGGACCCAGCGCATGTCGGTCGCGACGAACACGCGGCGCGAGGCCCAGGCCTCCTCGAGCGGCGCCGGGTCGTTCCAGAACCACGCGTCGTGGTCGGGGGCCGTGAGTGCTCCACCCTTGATCTCACCGTAAGCGTCATACTGAACGATGCGCTCTCGCGTGTAGAAGGCAAGGCTCTGCATCAGCCGCTTGTAGGAGACGATCACGTCACCGGGCTGGTGGTGGGCATTGATCTCGACGGCGAGCGCACGGGCCGTCTTGGTCACGGCGCGGCCCTGGGTCGCGCACGCCAGGATCACCGCCATTCCCGCGATGAACAGGCCGACCGCGGCCACTGGCCGCCCCCGTTCCTGCCAGCGCAGCCCGCGCGACGCGAGCGCCGTGGCGAGCAGGCAGAGCGCGACCGACGCCGTGGCCCCGGCGATCAGGATCACGTCCCCGACGTCCTGCTGCAGCCAGGCGGCGAGCCGTCCGTGCAGCGGCCAGGCGAGCAGCGCGACGAGCGCGAAGAGCGTTCCCATCGCCGCGAAGCCCACGCGCAGCGTGCGCACCACCAGCGTCGCGAGCTGCCGCTCCTCCAGAGCGCGGTCGAACCAGGCCCCCAGCAGCAGCGCCAGCGGCGGCATCGCCGGCAGCACGTAGCTGCCGAGCTTCGAGCTCGCGGCGCTGAAGAAGAGGACCACGATTCCGAACCAGAGCAGACAGAAGGCCCGGGCCTCCGCGGGGATCGCGGCGAACGCCCGCCGCCCGGCCTGCGTGGCCGCGAGCACGAGCGCCACCAGCGTCCACGGCGCGGGTCCGAGCAGGACCACCGGCACGTAGTAGAGCGGCCCCTCAGGGTGGCCGACACGCACCCCCGCGTTGCCGGCGAAGCGGTGGAAGTGCTCACGCACGAAGAAGAACTCGAGGAAGCCCGGGTTGCGCCGCGACACCAGCACGAACCACGGCACGGTGACGGCGAGGAACACCAGGATCACCCGCCAGTCGAGCAGCGCCCGCACCGTCGGGAAGTCCCGCCGCCAGAGCAGGAAGGCCAGCGCGATCGCACCCGGCAGGATGATCGCGACCAGTCCCTTCGCGAGCATGCCCAGCGCGACCGAGACGCCGACGAGCAGCGCCCAGCCGCGCTTGCTCTCCGCCCGGTGCGCCCCGTACACGCCGAGCAGGGTCGCCGTCATGCAGGCGGTGAGCAGCATGTCGATGAGCAGCGCCTGCGAGAGGGCGAAGAACAGCGGCATGGTCGCGAGCATGCCGGCTCCGAGCCAGGCCGCACGCGGGCCGAGCAGGCGCAGCCCGAGCAGGAAGGTGAGCAATACCGTCACGATCCCCGACACGGCCGGGGTCACGCGCGCCGCGGCTTCCGTCTGACCGAACGTCTCGAACGACGCCGCGGTGAGCCAGTAGAGGAGCGGCGGCTTCTCGAAGTAGTCGACGTGGAAGAGCTTCGGCGTGACCCAGTCGTCGCGCTCGATCATCTCCCGCGGGATCTCGGCGTAGCGACCCTCGTCGGGATCCTGCAGCACCCAGCCGCCGATCTGCGACACGTAGAGCGCCACCAGGAGGACGAGCGCGAGCAGCGCGCCCGCTCTCGCGCGCGTCACGACGCCACCTGGCAAGCCACCATGCCGCCGCGTCCCGGCAGCGCGCCCGGGCGCACGCCCGCGACCGGCAGCCGCGTCACGTCCGGCAGCTCGGCCGCAATCTCGCCGAGCGTCCGCACGGGCAGCTCATCCTTGACCCGGGACAGCAGGCGGTCGAGCTGCTCGAGGTACGGTCCGCCCTCGACCTCGGTGTGGATGGTGTGCACGTTGAGCTCCTCGGGGATGATCCAGGTGTGGTAGGCACGCGCCAGCTCCTCGGGCGTGCGCCCGGCCGTGCCGATGACCTCGTCGAGCGTCGGCAGCGTGGTCGGGATCTCCGGCACGGACGAGAGGTAGCCGTCTGCGCTCGGACGGTACGGGTGCGTACCCCGCGTGTCGCTCCGGTAGCGGTAGCCGAGATCGTCGACGACCCGCAGGCTGTTCCCGGTGCACTGCCAGCCCGGCGCCGCGAAGCCCGCGGGACGCCGCCCGATCACCGCTGCGAACAGCTCCGTCGCGGGAGAGAGCTGCGCACGCACCTCGTCGATCGAGAGCTGCGCGAGCGCGTCGTGCCAGCGCACGTGGTCGAAGCCGTGCACGCCGACCTCGTGCCCGGCGGCGTCGATCTCGCGCAGTCGCTCCGGCTGCGATGCGACGATCGGCAGCGACGGCAGCAGCGTGCCGCGCAGCATGGTCGAGAGCGGATACAGGCTCGGTGCACGGCTACGGAGCATCTTCGCGAGAAAGCCCGGCTGGCGGAACGCGCGCGCGACGGCGCGCCCGGTGCGGTCCGGCCCCATCGCGACGAACCAGCTCGCGCGCACGCCGTGCCGCGCGAACAGCTCGAGCAGGCGCGGCGCGCCGTCACGCAGGCCGACGTGGGTGTCGACGTCGACCTTGAGGGCAAACGCCGGCTTCACGGCTGCTGCGTGCGGAACCAGTCGATGGTCTTCGCGAGGCCCTCGCGCAGCGGGACCTCCGCGGTCACCCCGAGGACCTTGCGCATCTTCGTCGCGTCGGGGACGCGGCGCGCGATGTCCTCGTAGCTCGTGCCGTAGACCTGCTCCTTGGTCACGAACCTGATCGTGCTCTTGCTCCCCGAGACGTCGATCATGATCTTGGCTAGGTCGAGAATCGAGGTCTCGACGTCGGTGCCGATGTTGAAGACCCCGCCGCCGGTGCCCTCGTTCGTGCCCGCGGCGATCGTCGCCCGCACGGCGTCGTCGATGTACGTGAAGCAGCGCGTCTGCATGCCGTCGCCGATGACCGTGAGCGGCTCGTCGCGCAGCAGCTGGCCCATGAAGATCGTGATGATCCGGCCGACGTCGATCTTGTCGAGGCGCGGGCCGTACACGTTGAAGTAGCGCGTGATCGTCACCGGCAGGCCGAGCTTGTGGTACGCGAAGCAGAAGTGCTCGCCGACGGCCTTCGACGTCGAGTAGCACCAGCGGTCGATGCGCGTGGAGCCGAGCACGCGGTCGTCGTCCTCGGACCACGGCAGCTTCGGGTTCCTGCCGTAGACCTCCGAGGTCGAGCTGAACACCACCTTGCGCCCGTACTTGAACGCGACCTTCAACACGTTCTGCGTGCCGTTCACGTTGACGTTGAGCACCTCGTACGGATCGCCGACGTAGTGCTCGACGCCGACCACGGCCGCGAGGTGGTAGACGATCTCGACCTGCGCGACCAGCGAGTCGAGGATGTCGAGCGCCATCACGCTGTCGCGAACCACACGGAACCGCGGGTGGCCCATCAGGTGACGCACCTTGGACGTGCCCCCGGGCTCAAGGATGAACACCTCGTCGCCGCGCTCGAGCAGCGCTTCCGCGAGGTGCGATCCGACGAACCCCCCTCCTCCGGTGATCAGCACCTTCACGTCGTGTCTCTCCCTGCCTCGCGAGCCGCCCGCGCGTTCAGCCGTTGTTGGTGTCCGTAGCGAACCGGGCGCCGGGCGCGAGTCCGGCCGCCCGGGCCCAGGCCGGGCCGCTCGACGACGCGTCCTCCCGGGCCGGACCACCCGTCGACGTCGCGTCCTCCCGGGCCGGACCACCCGTCGACGTCGCGTCCTCCCGGGCCGGACCACCCGTCGACGTCGCGTCCTCCCGGGCCGGACCACCCGTCGACGTCGCGTCCTCCCGGGCCGGACCACCCGTCGACGTCGCGTCCTCCCGGGCCGGGTCGTGCATCGGCACGCCGTCCGCCCAGGTGACGTTGCGGATCTCGAGCACGCCGTCGCCGGTCGCGACCAGCAGTGCGCCACCGCCCGTCGGGTCCGGCACGATCGTGCCCGGAGCCGCACCCGCAGCCGCCCCAGGCCACGCTTCGGCCCACCAGATGAGGACCTTGCGCCCGCCGAGCGTCGTGAAGGCGCCCGGCCACGGCTCGGTCACCGCGCGGACCAGGTTGCGGATCGACTCCGCCGGACGGCACCAGTCGATCCGGCCATCGGCGGGCTTGCGACCGCCGAAGTACGTCGCTGCGCCGTGATCCTGCTCGGTCCGCGGGGCGGTGCCGTCGACCAGCCGCGGGTAGACGTCGCGCAGCAGGATGCGGGCTTCGGCGGCGAGCCGGCGCGTCAGGCTGAGCGCCGTGTCGTCGCGCGCGATGGGGATGCGCCGCTGCGCGACGATGGCACCGTGGTCCGGCTTCTCGTCCATCTCGTGCAGCGTGACGCCGGTCTCGGTCTCGCCGTTCACCAGCACCCAGTTCACCGGCGCGCGTCCGCGATACCGTGGCAGATACGAGCCGTGCAGGTTCAGCGCACCACGGGTCGCCACGGCCAGCACGCGCGGCTTCATCATCAGCCGGTAGTAGAACGAGAAGAGGAAGTCCGGCCGCACCGCGGCGATCGCCGCGAGCGCGGCGTCGCCGTTGACGTCGTCGGGCGCCACGACCGGCACCCCGGCCGAGCGCGCGAGCGCCTCCACCGAGCGGAACCAGATCTTCTCGCCCGGGGAGTCGCGGTGCGTGACGACGAGCCCGACGTCCGCTCCGAGGTCGAGAAGCTCGGCGAGGGCCTCGTGGCCCACCTCGCCGTACGCGCAGACGACGTGCGGCACGGAACGCTCAGAGCGTCTCGCGCGGCGACGTGTGCGACTGCGAGACGACCTCGCGGATCCGGTACACCGGACGCCGCCGCACCTCGGCGTAGATGCGCCCGACGTACTCGCCGACGAGGCCAACGGCGAGCAGCAGCACGCCGACGAAGGCGAACAGGATCGCGAACAAGGTGAACACGCCCTCGCTCTCCGGTCCGACGATCAGGCGGCGCACCATCAGGAAGCCCGCGAAACCCACGCCGAGGATCGCGATGAGCACGCCCGTCAGGCTCACCAGCTGGATCGGCAGCAGCGAGAAGCCGGTGATCAGGTCGAAGCCGAGACGCATGAGCTTGAGCGGCGAGTACTTGGAAGCGCCGCGACCGCGCTCCTCGTGCGCGACCGGGATCTCGATCGGGTCGCGTGCGATCATCATCGCGAGCGCGGGAATGAACGCCGACTGCTCGGCGAGCTCGATGATCTCGTCGGCGACGTCGCGCGAGTAGCCGCGCAGCATGCAGCCGTAGTCGCTCATGCCGACGCCCATGCTGGCGGCGGTGACCGTGTTCACCATCGCCGACACCTGCCTGCGGAGCCACGGGTCCTGGCGGTTCTCGCGGATCGAGCCGACGACGTCGTGTCCGTCGCGGAGCTCCGCGACGATGCGCGGGATCTCGCTCGGCGGGTTCTGCAGATCGGCGTCGAGCGTGATGACGTAGCGCCCTCGCGCGATCGAGAAGCCGGCGAGCACGGCCGGGTGCTGGCCGAAGTTGCGCGCGAGCTCGACCACGACGACCTGCGGGTGCGCGGCCGCCAGCTCGTGCAGGATCTCGCTCGACGCGTCGCTCGAGCCGTCGTTCACCAGCACGATCTCCCAGCTCTCGCCCTCGAGGGCGCCCGACACCGCGTCGTAGAGGTCGTGCAGCGTCGCTTCCTCGTTGAACACCGGGACGACCACCGAGATCTCGGGAACGTCGCGCGAGCCGCGCGACAGCGGACGATGGCCCGGCGCGCCGGCGGTGTAAGGACTCAAGCGGCACCTCCGCCGGCGCGGCGCGCCGCGATCGCGCCGCCGGCGCGCGTGCGGCGTGCGAGGACGTCGGCGAGCGCGTCGACGACGGTGCTCACGTCGTCGTCGGTCATGTCGGGATAGAGCGGCAGCGACAGGATGCGCTCGAAGGCGTCGGTCGCGACCGCGAGCCGCGACGGATCCTCGACCATCGGGCGATAGAGCGTCTGCAGGTGCAGCGGGACGAAGTGCAGACCCGGCGCGATTCCCCTCTCCTTCAGCTCCGCGATCACCTCGAAGCGGGTCGCGGTGAGCGCCTCGACCTCGAGCCGCACGACCATGAGGTGCCACGCGTTCACGTGATCGTACGGCGCGCGCTCCAGCGGCCGTACGTGCGGCACCTGCGCGAGCTGCTCGAGGTACTGCTCGGCGAGCCGCGCGCGGCGCGCGTTCAGCGCGTCCAGGCGCGCCAGCTGGTGCAGGCCCAGCGCCGCCTGCAGGTCGGTGAAGTTGTACTTGAAGCCGGCCTCGACGACGTCGTACGCGCCCGCGCCGCGGCCGCCGAAGCGGCTCTCCGCGGTCTGGTCGATGCCGTGGAAGCGGAGCCGCGTCGCCCGCGCCGCGATCTCGTCGGAGTCCGTCACGAGGGCGCCGCCCTCACCGGTCGTCAGGTTCTTCGCCGGGTGGAAGCTGAACATCGTCGCGTCGCCGAACCTGCCGATCGGCGTGCCGCGGTACGAGGCGCCGAGCGCGTGCGCGGCGTCCTCGATGAGCTTCAGCCCGTGTTCCTGCGCGACGGCGGCGAGCGCGTCCTCGTCGCACGGCTGGCCCGCGAAGTGGACCGGCAGCAGCGCCCTCGTCCGTGGCGTGATCGCCGCCTCGATACGCGCGCAGTCGACGTTCAGCGTTCCGGGCTCGACGTCGACGAACACCGGCCGCGCCCCGGCGTGCAGGAGCACGTTCGCGGTCGATACCCAGGTCATGGGCGTGGTGATCACCTCGTCGCCGGGGCCGATGCCGGCCGCGAGGACGGCGAGGTGCAACGCGGCGGTCCCGGAGCTGGCCCCCAGGGCGTGCTTCACCCCCAGGAACGCCGCCAGGTCGCGCTCGAAGCGCATCGCACGCGGCCCCGTGGAGAGCCATCCCGAGCGCAGGCAGGCCTCCGCCTCGGCGACCTCCGCATCACCGATCGACGGCCGCGCGTAGGGAATCATCTCGGATCCATCCGGTACCAGAGGTCGACGCGGGGCAGCAAACGCCCGGTCCGGCGTCGCTGCCCGACGCTGGCCTGACCACGCGGCCAAAAAACTCGGTCCGTCGCCTTGACGGGATGACGCGCCGTGTTACGTGGCGTCCCGGAGGTTTGAACGATGAGCAGCAAGACTGAAACGTCCATCTGGGCGCCCCTGCAGGGCGCCGTCGCGCAGGCGCGCACGCTCGACCGGCGGGCCCGCAAGATCGCACAGCAGACCGCCGACGAGCTCTACAGCCGCTCGGAGACCCTGTTCACCGAGGCGCAGAAGCGCTCGGCGCGGACCGTGAAGGCGGTGCGCAAGAACGTCGCGGCCGCGCTCGAGACCATCGATTCGCGCACCAGGCGGCTGTCCGACGTGCCCGACTGGGCATGGCAGCAGCTCGAAGGGGCGCGCAAGCAGCTGAGCGACGCCGAGATCCAGCTGCGCAAGGGCGTCGAGGTGGTCGCGCGCGGCCTGCACGTTGCGCTCGACAAGGATGTCGACGGCCTGCGCCGCAAGCTGTCACACCTCGAGAAGCGGGTGAACGAGCTCTCCGGCGAGAGCAAGGCGGCCTGAGGGCTGCCCGCAGGGCGGCGCGGCCCGCGTGGGCGGGCGCGCCGCATCTCGGCCCCAGGCCGAGTGACCCGGCGTCCTGGGGACCGGCGACGGGTCAAGGGTCCGGCGCTCCGCGCCGGGCCGGCGAACGCGCCGCTCAGGCGGCGGCCGGGGCCGACGAACCCTTCTTGTCGGCCTTCTTTTCCTTCTTCTCGGGCTTCTCCGACTTGGTCTCGGTCGAGCTGCTGCTCGAGCTCGAGTCGTCGGAGGACTTCGACTCCGTCGCACCGGCGTTGCCGTCCTTGCGGCCGTAGTCCGTGATGTACCAGCCCGCGCCCTTCAGATGGAACGCCGGATTGGAGATCAGCTTGGTCACCTTCGCCTTGCAGGACGGACACTTCTTGAGCGGCTGATCGGTGATCTTCTGCATCTGATCGAAGTCGCCACACTTCGGGCAGTGGTATTCGTAGATCGGCATCGTCGAGGACTCCTCCGGACCAGCAGGCCCCGCCGAGGTGTAAGGGCGCCTAGTCGAATTGTCCACCCAGGACCGACGGGCCCCCGCCGCCGATGCTGGCCGCGAGCTGGTAGAGCGTCTTCACCAGGAAGACCTGCAGGAAGGTGATGGCCAGCAGCACCACGATCGGCGTGAAGTCCACCCCGCCGAAGGCCAGCGGCAGGACCCGCCGGACCCGGTACATGACGGGCTCCGTGGCAGACCGCAGGAAGCGGACGATCGGGTTGTAGGGGTCCGGGTTGACCCAGGACAGCACCGCGCTCGCGATGATGATCCACCAGTAGATGTTCAGGACGGCGTTCACGACCATCGCGGTCGCGACGAGGAAGTTGCTCACAACGAACATCGGGGCGCTCCTCTTCCAGCGAGGGGCGCGAGCCCCTCGACCCGCCGGGCCGACCCCGACGGAATCCCACTCCCGCTCCCGATCCCGGGCGCCGCGACCGGGCGGCCGGCGACCGGACGGCCGGCCCGCGACATGCTAGCCAGCCGACAGCTCCTTCGAGCGCCGGGTCGCCGCCTCGATGGCGGCCCGGACTGCGCGAGCGAAGCCTCGCGCCTCGAGCGCCTCGAGACCGGCGAGCGTCGTGCCGCCGGGGGAGGTGACCATCGCGCGCAGCTTGTCTGGCGAATCGCCGGAGGTCCGCCACAGGGTCGCCGCGCCGAACAGAGTCTGCTTGACCAGACGCTCGGCGAGCGCGGGCGCGAGACCGACCGACTTCGCGGCCTCGAGCCAGGCCTCGGCGAACGCGAACACGAATCCCGGGCCGCTGCCGCTCACGGCGGTCACCGCGTCGAGCAGCGACTCCTCGGCGACCACCACGGCGTCGCCGACGCTCGTGAAGAGCCCGCGGACGACCTCGAGGTCGTCCGCGGTCGCAGCACCGCCGCCGACCAGCACGGTGATGCCCTCGCCGACGAGCGCTGGCGTGTTCGGCATCGCGCGCACGAGCCGGCTCGACGCGCCGAGCTGCCGCGCGAGGCTCTGCAGGGTGAAGCCTGCCGCGACCGAGACGACGATCTGCTCCGCCCGGACGTGCCCCGCGAGCCTGTCGACGACGGCGCCGAGCACCTGCGGCTTCACGGCCAGCACCAGCACGTCGGCAGCTGCGGCGACCTCGTCGAGCCCCGCCGCCAGTGTGCCGCCGGTCTCCTTCGCGAAACGCTCGCGCGCTCCGGCGTCCGGATCCGTGGCGACGATGCGGACGTCCGGCTTGCCCGCGGCGATGCCGCCGGCGAGCGCACGCGCCATGTTGCCGGCGCCGGCGAAGCCGACGCAGGTCAACGGCGATCTCCGACCGGCCGCACGCGCGGTCCGAAGATCGCGGTGCCGAGCCGCACCAGCGTTGCGCCCTCGGCGATCGCCTCCGGGTAATCGTCGCTCATGCCCATCGACAGCTCCGTCAGGCGCTCGTAGCCCATGCCGCGCAGCTCGTCGACCTGCTGCCGCAGCGCCGCGAAGGTCCCCCGTGTCGCCGCCGCGTCGGCGTCGAGCGGTCCGATCGTCATCAGGCCGCGCGGCTCGAAGCCGGGGACGTCGGCGAGCCGACGCACGTGCGCGAGCACGTCGTCGGGCGGAACTCCCGCCTTGCTCGGGTCGCGCGCGACGTTCACCTGCAGGAGGCCTGCGACCGGTCCGGAAGCCCGCTTCGCCAGCGCCGCGGCGACCTCCACGCGGTCGATCGCGTGGACGAGGTCGAAGGTGCGCACCGCGAGGGCGGCCTTGTTGGTCTGCAGCGGACCGATCAGATGCCAGCGCGCCGCGTCCGCGTTGCTTAGCGCCGCGACCTCGGCCCGCTTGCGCGCCCCCTCCTGGACGTAGTTCTCGCCGACGTCGGTGGCCCCGGCGGCGATCGCCGCGTGCGCCAGCGCGGCGGGGTGGCCCTTCGTCACCGCGACGAGGCGGCACGACTCCGGCGGGCGTCCTGCCGCGACCGTGCGCGCCGCGACCTCGCCGCGCACCGCGCGCAGCCGGAGCGCCACCGCCTCGGGCGGCAGCGGGGACACCGGCTCGGAGATCCCGAGCCGCCGCGCCGACTCCAGGACGCCCTCGAGCGGCAACCCGATCACGCCGCTGACCGAACCCCGCACCGAATCGACGAAGCGCGCGGCCCCGCCCTGGATCGCGTAAGCGCCCGCCTTGTCGCGCGGCTCACCGGTCGCGACGTAGGCCCGGATCTCGCGTTCGCCGATCTTCCGGAAGCGCACCTCGCTGCGCGACAGGTCGTGGACCACCGCCTCGCCGCCGCGCGCCCAGGCGAAGCCCGTCAAGACCAGGTGCGGCGCCGCGTCGAGCCGCGACAGCATCCGCAACGCGTCCGCGTCGTCCGCGGGCTTGCCGAAGATGTCGTCTCCCTGCGCGACCACGGTGTCCGAGCCCAGCACCCACGCCTCGGGGTGCGCGCGGCTCAGGCGGATCGCCTTCTCGCGGGCGAGCCGGCGCACGTGGGTCTCCGGGTCCTCGTCGCCGAGGCGGCGCTCGTCGATCGCCGCGGGCAGGACGTCGAACGGCCACGTCACGCGGGCGAGGATCTCGGCACGCCGCGGCGACGCGGACGCGAGGATCACGCGCATCTCAGCGCTCGCGGAGGCTGGCTGCGAGGCGCGCCACCACCCCGCCGAAGGCACCGTTCGACAGCGCCACCACCACGTCACCCGGCTCGGCCTCACGCTCGACCAGGTCCGCGACCGCCTCGTGCGTGTCGAGCGCGCACGCGGTCGCCGCCGTGCGCCCGGCGTCGCGCGCCGCTTCGTCGGGCGAGAAGCGCTCCGCCTCCGCGAGCTTGCCCTGCTCGTGCACCGGACCCACGATCACGCGGTCCGCCGCGCCGAGGGCCTCGCCGATCTCGCGCTGGAACGTGCGCCGTCGGCTCGTGTTCGAGCGCGGGTCGAACATCGCCCACACGCGGCGTCCGGGGTAACGACTCCGCACGGCAGCGATCGTCGCGGCGATGGCGGTCGGGTGGTGCGCGAAGTCGTCGATCAGCGTGACCGGCTCCGCAACCAGCACCTGCTGGCGCCGCCGCACGCCGTGGAAGCCGGCGGCGGCGCGCCGGATCGCGTCTGCCTCGACGCCGAGCGCGCGGCAGATCGCCGTCACGCCGAGCACGTTGCGCGCGTTCATCGTCCCGAGGAGCGGCGTGGCGAGCGCGATCTCCTCGCGCGGACCCGCGGCGACGAAGCGCAGCCCGTCCGGCGTGTCCTCGAGCCCGCGCACCGACCAGTCGGCGCCGCGTGCCGGGTCGTCGCTGAAGGTGAGGAACGGCTTGCCCGCACGCTTCGCGACGTCGACGGCGTGCGGGAAGTCGGCGCAGACGAGCAGCGGTGCGCCGGCGGGCAGCAGGCCGATCAGGCGCTCGAAGCTCTGCTTGACGTGGTCGAGATCGCGGTAGATGTCGGCGTGGTCGAACTCGACCGCGTTGAGTAGCAGGGCCTGCGGGCAGTAGTGGAAGAACTTCGCCTCCTTGTCGAAGTACGCCGAGTCGTACTCGTCGCCCTCGAGCACGAACTCGCGGCCGG
This sequence comes from Deltaproteobacteria bacterium, assembly GCA_016874715.1. Lineage (GTDB taxonomy): Bacteria > Desulfobacterota > Binatia > UBA12015 > UBA12015 > VGTK01. The sequence goes on from VGTK01000010.1 coordinate 29,984, forward strand.
CACCGAGCGCGTAGCTCCGTGGCAGGTCGAGCGGCATGCCGCCGATGAACCAGCCCGGATCGCGGCCCGCCTCGCGCAGGACCGTCGCGCAGAAGGTCGCGGTCGTCGTCTTGCCGTGCGTCCCCGCGACGACGACCGGAAGCCGCTCCGGCAGGCACAGCCACTCGAGCGCCTCGGGCAGCGAGATCGTCGGGATGCCCAGAAGACGCGCCGCGATCGCCTCGGGGTTCTTCGCCGGGATCGCGTTGCCCATCACGACGAGGTCGGGGCGCGGCTCGAGGTTCTCGGCGCGATAGCCCTTCGCGACCGGAACGCCGAGGCGCGCGAGCTCGTCGCTCGCCGGTGGATAGATCTCGAGGTCCGAGCCGCGCACGCGATGGCCCAGCTCGGCGAGCAGGCCCGCGAGCGCCGCCATGCCGACGCCGCCGATGGCGGTCATGTGGATCGAGCGCTGTGCCGCGATCTTCAACGAACGGTCTCCATGACGAGATCGTGGATCCGGGGCCGGAACTCGACGAGCTTGTCGTTGTCGCGAGTCGGGTGCACGCGGTTGGTGAGCAGGATGACGTCGATGCCGCGCTCGAGGTCGAGCCACAGCGACACCCCGGTGAAGCCGAGGTGCCCGACGGTGTGCGGCGACATCATCGTCCCGGCCATCGAGCGCTGCGGCGACGGCGAGTCCCAGCCGAGCGTGCGCGTCGATCCCGGAACGCTGGTGTCGCGCGTCCACATCTGGTCGACGAGATCCTTCGGAAGGATCCCCGGAGCGCCGCCCGCGATCGCCCTGAGGTGGTTCGCGATGGTCTCGACGTCACGGGCGGTGCCGAAGAGCCCGGCGTGTCCCGCGACGCCGCCCATCGCGTATGCGTTCTCGTCATCGACCTCGCCGCACAGGACGCGCTTGCGCCAGGGGCAGCGCTGCGTCGGCGCGATCATGTCGCGGATCGGCTCGACGCGCTTCTGCCGGAGCTGCGAGAGGTCGACGAACGCCGTCGACGACAGCCCCAGCGGCGCGAAGATGCGGGCGTGGCAGAAGCGGTCGAGCGTCTGCCCCGACACGCCCTCGACGACCTGACCGAGCACCATGAAGCCGAGATCGCTGTAGGCGACGCGCGTACCGGGCGGCGCCTCGAGCTTCTCGCGATGCACCTGCTCGTAGACCCACTCCTTCGCCTCGCGGCTCGCGACGAAGTTCGGCCGGCCGCGCTTCTCGAGCGCGGCGACCTCCTTGAAGTACGGTCGGTGCGCGGCGAGCCCCGAGGAGTGCGTCAGCAGGTGGCGGAACGTGACGTGCGTCTTCCCGTGCACGCCGAAGTTGTGGAAGAAGCGCGTCACGCGGTCGTCGAGGGCGAGCCGCTTCGCGCGCACCAGCATCATCACCGCGAGCGTCGTGGCGAGTGGCTTGGTGAGGGACGAGAGATCGAACACGACCTCGGGCCGCATCGGCATGCGCTCGGCCTCGCTCGACGTCGGTGTCGGGTCCGCGGACCTCGCGGGAGGAGCCGGCGGCCGCGCTTCGTTCGACCGGCTGCCCACCGCGCGCTCGAGCAGCGTCTCGCCGTTGCGGCTCACGAGAAGGACGGCACCGGGAAAGACGCCGCGCTGCGCGGCTTCCTCGAGCGCGCGCTCGACTGCCGAGAAGTCCATCTCAGGCCACCAGCGGCTCGAGGCCTTGCAGCACGCCCCCTTCGACGCCGGCGGAGCCACCGGCTTCGATGCGCAGACGCGCCGCGACACCGAGCGGCACCGCGTAGTGCACCGGTCCGTGGCCGACCGGGGCGCCGAAGCCGATCGGCACGCCGAGCCCGCCGAGGCAGTCGGCGATCGCGTCGCAGAGATCGTCGGCCGGGCCGCAGTCGGGCAGCGAGCCGAAGAGGATGCCGCGCACGTCGTCGAGCACCCGCGACTGCCGGAGCTGCACCAGCATGCGGTCGATCCGCCGCAGCGGCCTCTCGGCGACGTCCTCGAGCAGCGCGATGCCGCCGGCGAAGCGCGGCTCGAGCGGCGTACCGGCGAGCGACGCGAGCACCGTGAGACAGCCGCCGTAGACCGGCCCCTCGGCCGTGCCGGCGACGATCGTGCGCGGGACGGGTACGCGCCACGCCGCCGAGCCGCCGAGAATCTCGAGGAGATGGTCGACCGTTCCGGCATCGCGCTGGGCGACGAGGTCCATCGCGACCATGGGGCCGTGCAGGGCCGCGACCCGCGCGTGCTGCACCATCAGCTGCAGAAGCGCCGTCGCGTCGCTGAAGCCGATGCACAGCTTCGCGTGCCGGCGGAGCCACGCCGGCTCGATCTCCGGCAGGAAGCGCGCAATGCCGTAGCCGCCGCGGGCGCACCAGACGGCCCGCACCTCCGGATCGGCGAACGCAGCGAGGAGCTGTGCGCGGCGCTGGTCGTCGCGCGCCGCGAAGATGCGCCACGACGCGGCAGGCTCGGGCAGGGACACGCGGAAGCCCAGCTCTTCGAGCAGCGCCGCGCCACGGGCGAGGCGGTCGGCATCGACGGGCCCCGACGGTGTGACGACGGCCACCCGGTCGCCCGGGCGCAACGCCGCCGGCCTGATCAGCCTCGCTGCATCCATGCCCCGTCTACCCCACCGCTCGAAGGTCGCGCTGCAGCGCTAGACAACACACCGACGTTGCGTAGTCGAGGCCGCCGGCCCGAGCGGTTGAAATGCCGCCGCTGCGTGGTAGTCCGAGCGCGGGCGTCGTGCGTCGCGATCGGTGACCGCCCGCGTCCCGCCCCGTTTCCGTGCGGATGTCATCACAGCAGCTGTCGAGCCTCGGGCGAACGATCGTCGACGCGCTCGTGCGTGCAGACCTGGTCACCCTCGCGGGACCGGCCGACACCGCGGCAAAGGCGATCGCGGACGAGGTCGACGCCTACCAGAAGGCGGCGGCGAAGCTCGGGGCCGACGCCGAGCGCCTGGCCGACGACCACCTGCGCCAGCTGCGCGCCGGCAGCGCCGGCATCGACCGCCACCGGGTCGTCCAGATGATCCGTACCAAGCTCGCTGAGGAGCGGGGCCTCCCCGTCTGACCATGCGCCTCAGCGAGTCCCTTTCGTCCTACCTCGCCCACCGGGCGATCGAAGCGCTCCGCAAGTCGGGAGCTGCGATCCGCAACGACCGCCTGGCCCTGGCCGAAGTCAAGAAGGCCCTGGCCCGGGCGCTCGACCGCGACCCGCGAATCGACGAGGCCGTCGCACGGCGCATCGCGTCGTTGAGTCGACCGGTCCCCGTCGGCAGCGCGGAGTACGAGGTCCTTCACCGCCAGTACTACGAGCAGGAGATCGCCAAGAACCGTCGTTGAAGAAGCGCCGGTCGGTCTCTTGACACTGATTCGGTCGTGGTTACTTCCGCTGCCGTCTTGGTAGGGTCCGCGCGACCCGCCCGGGGCGAGCCTCGACCACTACCGAGCAAGATCTGATTCCTCGCGAATCACGTTGAAAGGAGAGGGAACTAGATGAAGATCCGACCGTTGCAGGACCGCGTCATCGTCAAGCGGGTCGCGGAGGAGGAGAAGTCGAAGGGCGGCATCATCATCCCCGACACGGCGAAGGAAAAGCCGCAAGAGGGGAAGGTCATCGCAGCCGGCAAGGGCAAGGTCGGGGACGACGGCAAGATTCGCCCGCTCGACGTCAAGGCCGGCGACCGCATCCTCTTCGGCAAGTACTCCGGAACCGAGATCAAGATCGACGGCGAGGAGCACCTGATCCTGCGCGAGGACGACATCCTCGGCGTCCTCGAGTGACGTCGGACCGATACCGTCTCCCGACAGCGCGTCATCAGATTAAATAGAACAAGATCAGGAGGATTTCAGGAATGGGAGCCAAGATCGTTCGCTTTGGCAGCGATGCCAGGGAGAAGGTCCTCGCCGGCGTGAGCATTCTCGCCGACGCAGTGACCGTGACCCTAGGGCCCAAGGGGCGCAACGTGGTGCTCGAGAAGTCGTTCGGCGCGCCGAACATCACCAAGGACGGCGTCACCGTCGCCAAGGAGATCGAGCTCGAGGACAAGTTCGAGAACATGGGCGCGCAGATGGTCAAGGAGGTCGCCTCGAAGACCTCGGACGTGGCCGGTGACGGCACCACCACCGCGACCGTCCTCGCCCGGTCGATCTTCGTCGAGGGCGCCAAGATGGTCGCCGCGGGCCACGACCCGATGTCGATCAAGCGCGGCATCGACAAGGCCGTGAAGCACGTGATCGGCGAGCTCAAGGGTCTGTCGAAGCCCACCAAGGACCAGAAGGAGATCGCCCAGGTCGGCACCATCTCGGCCAACAACGACCCGAACATCGGCGGCATCATCGCCGAGGCGATGGACAAGGTCGGCAAGGACGGCGTCATCACGGTCGAGGAGGCCAAGACCCTCGAGACGACCCTCGAGGTCGTCGAGGGCATGCAGTTCGACCGCGGCTACCTGTCGCCGTACTTCGTCACCGACCCCGACCGCATGGAGGTCGTGCTCGAGGACGCCCTGGTCCTCATCCACGAGAAGAAGGTCAGCAACATGAAGGACCTTCTCCCGATCCTCGAGCAGATCGCGAAGACCGGCAAGCCGTTCGTCCTGCTCGCCGAGGACGTCGACGGCGAGGCGCTGGCGACCCTGGTCGTCAACAAGATCCGCGGCACCCTGCACTGCGCCGCGGTGAAGGCGCCCGGCTTCGGTGACCGCCGCAAGGCCATGCTCGAGGACATCGCGATCCTCACCGGCGGTCGCGTGATCGCCGAGGAGCTCGGCCTCAAGCTCGAGAACGTCACGCTGAACGACCTCGGCAAGGCCAAGCGGATCGTCGTGGACAAGGACAACACGACGATCATCGACGGCGCCGGCAAGAAGGCCGAGATCCAGGGCCGCGTGCAGCAGATCCGCGCGCAGGTCGAGGAGACCACCTCGGACTACGACCGCGAGAAGCTCCAGGAGCGCCTCGCGAAGCTGATCGGCGGCGTTGCCGTCATCCGCGTCGGTGCCGCCACCGAGGTCGAGATGAAGGAGAAGAAGGCCCGCGTCGAGGACGCGCTGCACGCGACCCGTGCGGCCGTCGAGGAGGGCATCGTCCCGGGCGGCGGCGTCGCGCTCCTGCGCACCTCGTCGACCCTCGACAAGCTGACCGGCGTCGAGGAGCACGAGAAGGTCGGCGTGAACATCGTGCGCCGCGCGTGCGAGGATCCGATGCGCTGGATCTCGGCGAACGCCGGGCAGGAGCCGTCGATCGTCCTCGACCGCGTCCGGAACGGCAAGGGCTCGTTCGGCTTCAACGCGGCGACCGAGGAGTACGAGGACCTGATCAAGGCCGGCATCATCGATCCGACCAAGGTGGTCCGCACGGCGCTGCAGAATGCGTCGTCGGTCGCCGGTCTCCTCCTCACGACCGAGGCCATGATCGCCGAGAAGCCCGAGGAGAAGGGCGCTGGCGGTGGTGGCATGCACGGTGGCGGCATGGGCGGCATGGGTGGCATGGGCGGCATGATGTAAGCCGTCCCGCCCCGACGGGCTGGAGAGGGCGTGGGGAAACCCACGCCCTCTTTCCGTTTGCAGATCCGGCGCGTTCGCAGGTCCGGCGATTGACTTCCGATCGGGTGCTTACTAGGGTCAGGCCACCCCGCAATCCTGATCCCACGGTACTTTTCCGCGACCTGCCCGGGCTCCTCGCGGTCATTCCATGTTCGACTCACTATCCGACAAGCTCGAAGGCGTCTTCCGGCGGATCCGTGGAACCGGGAAGCTGACCGAGGCCAACATCGAGGAGGCGATGCGCGACGTGCGCCTGGCGCTGCTCGAGGCCGATGTCCACTTCCAGGTCACCAAGTCCTTCATCGAGAAGGTTCGCGAGCGCGCGCTCGGACAGGAGGTCCTGCGCAGCCTCTCGCCCGAGCAGCACCTCATCAAGATCGTCCACCAGGAGCTCGTGGGCGTCATGGGCGGCGCGGCCGGCAAGCTCGACCTCTCGGGCGACGTGCCGGCGGTGGTCATGCTCGTCGGGCTCCAGGGCTCCGGCAAGACGACCACGGCGGCGAAGCTCGCGAAGCACCTGATCGAGGCGCGAAAGCGCAGGCCGTACCTGGTCCCGCTCGACCTCTCCCGTCCGGCCGCGATCCAGCAGCTGAAGACGCTGGCGAGCCAGGTCGGAAGCGGCTGCGCCGTGCACGATACGCCCGAGCAGGGCGGCGACCCGGTGCGGATCGCGCGCGACGCGATCACGAAGGCGCGCAACGCGGGCTTCGAGACCGTGATCCTCGACACCGCCGGCCGGCTCGCGATCGACGAGCGTCTGATGGGCGAGCTGCGCGCCGTCCGCGACGCAGTCAAGCCGCGCCAGACGATCTTCGTCGCCGACGCGATGACCGGTCAGGACGCGGTCGCGGTCGCGTCCGGGTTCCGCGACGGCGTCGGCATCGATGGCGTCGTGCTGTCCAAGATGGAGGGCGACGCCCGCGGCGGCGCTGCCCTGTCGATCTTTGCCACGGTGCAGAAGCCGCTGCTCTTCGTGGGTGTCGGCGAGAAGCTCGACGCGCTCGAGATCTTCCACCCGGACCGGGTCGCTTCGCGAATCCTCGGCATGGGCGACATGCTGTCGCTCATCGAGAAGGCCCAGTCGGCCTACGACCAGAAGCAGGCCGAGCAGCTCCAGGCGAAGCTCAAGAAGGATACGTTCACACTCGAGGACTTCCGCGACCAGCTGCGCACGGTCAAGAAGATGGGGTCGGTCGCCGACCTGATCGGCATGATCCCGGGCATGAAGCGCTTCGCCGGCGGCAACGAGCTGGCGGGCGCCGACGACGAGCTCAAGCGCATCGAGGCGATCATCAACTCGATGACCAGGCAGGAGCGCCGCGATCACCTGATCCTCAACGGCAGCCGCCGCAAGCGCATCGCCATCGGCAGCGGGACCAGCGTCGCCGAGGTGAACAAGTTCCTCAAGCAGTACCAGCAGGCGAAGAAGATGATGAAGTCCTTGAGTCGGGGCGCCGGCAAGGGGCTTCTTGCCCAGCTGCAGGGCGGGCGTTAACAACAGCGGTTGCGGGCCGGAGGCCCGGGTCCTCCTGGTACCCGCTGCGGTGCCGGGCCCGAGTTCGGGTTCGGGCGAGCCACGATCGACCTACGAGGACGCAAGGAGAAGCTGATGGCAACGAGAATCCGCCTGACCCGGCACGGGAGCAAGAAGCACCCGTTCTATCGCGTGGTTGCGGCCACGACCGAGGCGCCCCGCGATGGCCGCTTCATCGAGCAGCTGGGGCACTACGACCCGACGCGCGAGCCGGCGATCATCAACCTGAAGCTCGACAAGATCGAGACCTGGGTGCGCCACGGTGCGCTGCCGACCCCGACCGTCGCCCGCCTCATGAAGAAGGCGGGCTGGAAGGGCCACAGCCCGTCAGCCAAGGCCTCCGAGAGCTGACCATGAGAGAGCTGGTCGAGATGCTGGCGAAACACCTCGTCAACCACCCGGACAAGGTCGAAGTGAAGGAGACGATCGGCGACACGGCCTCCGTCATCGAGCTCCGGGTGGCAGTCGAGGATCTCGGCAGGATCATCGGCAAGCAGGGCCGGACGGCCAAGTCGATCCGCGCCCTGGTCAACGCAGCGGCCTCGCGCCTGAACCGCAAGGTCGTCCTCGAGATCATCGAAGACAAGTAAGCGTCACGCAGATTTCCACGACCGCCCCCCCTCCTGGAGCCGCCTCCAGCCTCCCCGTCGGGAAGCTCGTAGCCGGTCACGGCGTGCGCGGCCTGGCGCGGGTGAAGCCGTTCAACCCGGCCTCGCCCACGCTGACGACCTGCAAGCAGGTCTGGCTCGTCCACGAGCGCTCGGGCAGGCGTACGTCGTTCCGCATCCGCGAGAACCGGCGCCACAAGGGGCACTTCCTGCTCGGGTTCGAAGGCATCGACTCGCTGACCGCCCTCGAGCCCTGGATCGGCAGCTTCGTCGAGGCGGACACCGATCTGGTCCCCACCGCGGGAGCAGGCGAGGTCTACCACTTCGAGGTCGTCGGCCTCGAGGTCCGGACCGTCGCGGGCGAGAACCTGGGGACCGTGACCGAGGTCATGGCGCTGCCCGCCCAGGACGTCTGGGTGATCCACAGCCGGGGCCACGCGGACGGAAAGCCGCGCGAGATCCTGCTGCCCGCGGTCGAACCGGTGGTGTGCGAGATCGATCTCGCCGCCCGGGTCGCGATCGTCGACCCACCGCCAGGACTCATCGACCCCTGACGCCCGGGCCATGCGCATCGAAGTCCTGACGATCTTCCCCGAGTACTTCTCCGGGGTCCTGTCGACGAGCCTGCTCGGCAAGGCGGTCGCTCGTGGCACGCTCGAGGTGCACCTCCACCAGCTGCGGGACTGGACCACCGACAAGCACCGGACCGTCGACGACACACCGTACGGCGGTGGGCACGGCATGGTCATGAAGATCGAGCCGCTGGCCCTGGCACTCGAGGCGATCAGCCCGCCTGGCGCTCACCGCGTGCTGTTCAGCGCGCGCGGGCACCGCTTCACGCAGGGGGTCGCGCACCGGCTCGCCGGGCTGCCCTCGCTGGTCCTGGTCTGCGGCCGGTACGAGGGTGTCGACGAGCGGATCGGCTCGTTCATCGACGAGCAGCTCTGCATCGGCGACTACGTGCTGTCCGGCGGCGAAGCCGCCGCGGCAGTCGTCATCGAAGCGGTCTCGCGCCTGATCCCGGGGGTGATCGGCAACGAGGGCTCGTTGCACGAGGAGTCCTTCGCCGCGGGGCTGCTCGAGTACCCGCAGTACACGCGCCCGGAGGTGTTCCGCGAGCTGCGCGTGCCCGACGTCCTGCTGTCGGGGAACCACGCCGAGATCGCACGCTGGCGGCGGGCGCAGGCCGAGGCCGCGACGACCGAGCGCCGGCCCGACATGCGGACCGGCACCGGCGCGCCTGCAGACTCGGCTCCGGCGCCGGCAAAGCCGAAGAAACACGAGTGAAATCGAGCCTTTATCTGGCACTCGTGCACCACCCCGTGCTCGACCGGCAGGGCGCGACCGTCACCACGTCGATCACCAACATGGACGTGCACGACATCGCGCGCACCGGCCGGACCTTCGGCGTTCGCCGCTTCTACGTGGTCCACCCCGTGCCGGGCCTCCGATCGCTCGCCGAGCGCATCGTCGAGCACTGGCGAAGTGGGTACGGAAGTCGTTACAACCCCTCCCGCCACGAGGCGCTGGGGCGTGTGGAGGTCGAGCCCGACCTCGACCACGTCATCGCCGCGGTGGAGCAGGACAGCGGCTGCATGCCGCGCCTGGTCGCCACCACGGCCCGCGAGCGTTCCGGGGCAATGCGCTACGACGAACTGGCCAGGCACCTCGCGGACGGCGAGGACGCCTGGCTGCTGCTTTTTGGAACGGGATACGGTATGTGCGACGAGGTCTTCGATCGCTGCGAGGCGCACCTCGAGCCGGTTCACGGCGTCGACGGCTACAATCACCTCTCCGTGCGATCGGCGGCTGCCGTGATCCTCGACCGCCTGACACGTCCGCGCTGAGTCGCCTGGATCCAGATCTGCCTAGAAGGAATTTCGAGATGACCGTCATCGACGCAATCGAAGCCGAACAGCTGCGCAGCGACATCCCCGCCTTCCGGCCGGGCGACACCGTCCGCGTCCACGTGAAGGTGGTCGAGGGCGAGAAGGAGCGCATCCAGGTGTTCGAGGGTGCCGTCCTGCGCCGCAGCAACGGCGGCATCCGCGAGACGTTCACCGTGCGCAAGGTATCGTACGGCGTCGGCGTCGAGCGCACGTTCCCGGTGCACTCGCCGCGCATCGACAAGGTCGAGCTCACCACGCGCGGCAAGGTCCGGCGCGCGAAGCTGTATTACCTGCGCGAGCTCTCCGGCAAGGCGGCGCGCATCAAGGAGGTCGGGGCGCGGCGGTGAGCCCCGAGCGCGCGTCCGGTCCGGTCGCCGAGGCGGGCGATTCCGGCGAGCGCTTCAAGCACGAGATCGCGGCCGACGTCGCGATCAGTGGCCGCATCTCCTTTCCCGGAAACGCACGCATCGATGGGCGCCTCACGGGCGAGGTGCGCGCCGACGCGCTCCTGGTCGTCGGCCCCACCGCGCACCTGCGCGCCGACGTCCGGGCGCAGAGCCTCGTCCTCTTCGGCACCATCGAGGGCAGCGTGTGCCAGAGCGACAGCGTCGAGCTGAAGCCCGGCAGCAGGCTCATCGGCGGGCTCGAGGCGGAGCGCGTCGTCGTTCACGCGGGCGCACTCTTCGAGGGCCGCTGCTCCATCGGCAAGCGGTCGCCGGCCATGGCCGCAGCGCAGTCCGCCAGGCACGCCAAGGCGCGCGAAGCCTGAGCGACGCGCGCCGGTCGCAGAGAACGTCAGCGCAGCCCGAGCGCGGACACCACCCCGAGCGACGCCTCGGCGAAGTTCATCGTGTACAGGTGCACGCCCGGGGCACCGGCACGGCGTAGCTGCTCGCAGAGCCTGGTCGCGACATCGACGCCGATCTCGCGGCGCGCGGCGACGTCGTTGCCCGCCTTCTCGAGCCGGGTGCGAATCTCGTCGGGGAACTCGGTCGCATTCGCCGCCGACATGCGCGCGACGCCCTCTGCGTTGGTGGGCGGCATGATCCCGGGGATCACCGGCGTGCGCACGCCGCGCTTCGCGAGCTCCTCCACGAAGCGCTCGTAGTGCTCGACGCGAAAGAAGAACTGGGTGATCGCGAAGTCGGCCGCGGCGAGCTTCGCCGCGTGGTGCGCGAGGTCGTCCTCCCGGCTGCTCGCCCGCGGGTGGCCCTCGGGATGGGCTGCCACGCCCACCGAGAACGGCCCTCGCTGGCGCACCAGCTCGGCGAGGTCGATCGCATGGTGGAAGTGGCCGGTCGGCACGTCCACCGTGCCCTCGGGCAGGTCGCCGTGCAGGACGAGGAGGTTCTCGATGCCGTCGTCCCGGTAGCGGTCGATGATCGTCGTGATCTCTTCCCGCGTGTGCGCGACGCACGTCAGGTGCGGCATCCCCGTGATGTGCAGGCCATGCTGGATGCGCGACACCACCTCGGCCGTCGGGCCGCGCGTCGATCCACCCGCACCGTAGGTCACGGACATGAAGCTCGGCCGCAGCCGGGCGAGGCGCTCGAGCGCGCGCTCCAGGCGCTCGTTTCCCGCCGGGTCGCGGGGCGCGGAGAACTCGAACGAGAGGGTCGGTCCGGCTGCTATGAGGTCGGCGATCTTCGCCATCGGGTGATCCTGTAGGACGGGCGCGACGCGGTAAAGGGCCTCAACGCGGCGCGGGTGGCACGGGAAGGACCTGCGCGGGTGGCACGGGAAGGACCTGCGCGGGCGGCAAGGGAAAGACATGACATGCGACCGCGTGCGCCGCATCGCCCTCGAGGGCGGGACGATCGACCCTGCAGCGAGCCTCCGCAAAGGCGCAGCGGGGGTGGAACGGGCACCCCGGCGGCGGTGCGATCGGGCTCGGCACGTCTCCGGCGAGGGCCATGCGCTGTGCGCGGTTTGCGGGGTCCGGCTCGGGGACGGCCGACAGGAGCGCCCGCGTGTAGGGATGGTGCGGCTCCTCGAGCAGGCGCGCGGTCGTCCCGACCTCGACCACGCGGCCGAGGTACATGACCGCGATGCGATGGCTCAGGTGCGCGACCACGCGCAGGTCGTGCGCGACGAAGAAGTAGGCGAGCGCGTGCTTCTGCTGCAGATCGGCGAGCAGGTTGATGACCTGAGCCTGCACCGACACGTCGAGCGCGGAAACCGGCTCGTCGCAGACGACGAAGCGCGGCCCGACCGCCAGCGCACGCGCGATGCCGATCCGCTGGCGCTGCCCGCCGCTGAACTCGTGCGGGTAGCGCCCGGCGTGCTCCGGCCGCAGCCCGACCTCCAGCAGCAGCCGCTCGACCTCCGCCCGCTTCGCCGCGCCGCGCGCGAGGTCGTGGATCTCGAGTCCCTCGGCGACGATCGCGCCGACCTTCATGCGCGGATCGAGCGACCCGTACGGGTCCTGGAAGACGATCTGCATCTCGCGCCGCAGGCGTCGCAGCTCGCGCGCCGGCAGCGCGCCGAGATCGCGACCATCGAAGGTGACCGTGCCCGACGTCGGCTCGATCAGACGCAGCAGGAGGCGGCCGAGGGTCGACTTGCCGCAGCCCGACTCTCCCACCACACCCAGCGTCTCGCCCTCGTGCACGACGAGGCTCACGTCCTCGACCGCGTGCACGACCTCGCGCTTTCCGCCGAGGAGACCGCCGCCCGAGCGGAAGTGCTTGACGAGGCGCCGCGCCTCGACGAGCGGGCGACCGGTCGGGCGCGCCGCGCGCTCCGTGCTCACGGTTGGCCGCCTCCGTGCAGCGGGAAGTGGCACGCGACCAAGCGCTGCGCGGTGACGGCGTGCAGCGCCGGGTCTTCCTGCGCACAGCGGTCCGCCGCGCGCGCGCAGCGGTCGCGGAACCGGCACCCCGACGGGAGCGCCAGCAGGTCGGGCACCCGGCCTGGAATGGCCGTGAGACGCCGGGCACGGTGCTCCAGCCGCGGCAGCGACGCGAGCAGAGCCTGCGCATAGGGGTGCGCGGGTGCCGAGAACAACGCGCCGGCGGGCGCCTGCTCGACGATCCGCCCTGCGTACATGATCGCCACCTCGTCGGCCTCCGCCGCGACCACGCCGAGGTCGTGCGTGATCAGCAGCAGGCTCATGCCGAGCCGGTCCTTGAGGTCTCGCAGCAGGTCGAGGATCTGCGCCTGGATGGTGACGTCGAGCGCGGTGGTCGGCTCGTCCGCGATCAGCAACGCCGGCTCGCAGGAGATCGCCATCGCGATCATCACCCGCTGCTTCATCCCGCCCGACATCTGGTGCGGGTACGATCGCGCGCGGCGCTCGGCGTCGGGGATCTCGACCAGGCGCAGCAGGTCGACGGCCCCGGCCCACGCGTCGCTCCGCGACAGCCCACGGTGCAGGCGCAACGCCTCGGCCACCTGCGCGCCGACGGTGAACACGGGATTCAGGGACGTCGACGGCTCCTGGAAGATCATCGCGATGCGCGCTCCGCGGAGCCGTCGCATGTCGGCCTCGGGCAGCGCGAGCAGATCGCGGCCCTCGAAGCGGATCGTACCGGAGCGGAGACGCGCGCTCCCGTCGAGCAGGCGCAGGATCGCGAGCGAAGTGACGCTCTTGCCGCAGCCGGACTCGCCGACCAGCCCGAGCGTCGCGCCGGGAGCGATCGTGAAGCTCACGCCGTCGATCGCGCGTACCGTGCCGCGCGGGGTCTCGAACTCGACCACGAGGTCGCGCACCTCGAGCAGCGGCCCCACACCGGGCACCGGATGCTCCGCCCTCCTCACGGGCGCGCCTCCGCGCGCGGGTCGAGGCGATCGCGCAGCTGGTCACCGAGGAAGTTGAAGGCCATCGTGGTGATCGCGATGCACACCCCCGGCGCGAGGATCCACGGGTACTTGTCGAGGTTCGTCAGGTTGTTCGCGTCCTTCAGCAGCGAGCCCCAGCTCGTGCTCGGCTCCTGGATGCCGAGGCCGAGCAGCGACAGCGCGCTCTCGCCGAGGATGAACCCCGGGATCGCGAGCGTCGCCGCGACGGTCGTGTAGCCGAGCGTCGCGGGAACGACGTGACGGACGATGGTGCGCGCGCGACCGGCGCCGAGCGCGCGCGCCCCCTGCACGTACTCGAGCTCGCGGATCGACGTCACCATGCCGCGAATCACGCGCGCGAAGCCGGCCCAGCGGATGAAGCTCATCAGCACGACGATGAGCACGAAGGTCTGTGCCGACGACAGCCCAGGCGGGATCACCGCTGCGAGTGCCAGCAGGAAGTAGAACGACGGCAGCGCCATCATCACCTCGCAGAGGCGCATCAGCAAGTCGTCGGTGCGGCCGCCGACGTAGCCGGCGACGACGCCGACCAGCGTACCGATGCCGAGACTGATCACCACGCCGACGATGCCGACAGAAAGACTGATGCGTGCGCCGTACACGAGCCGCGAGAACAGGTCGCGTCCGAGCGCGTCGCTGCCGATGAGAAAGAAGTGCTGTGCCGGGTCGGCCGTCGTCAGCAGGTGGCCGCGCGTGAAGAAGCCGAGCGCGATGCGGCGGTCGCGATCGGTCTCGTAGCGGCGGCGCAGGCTGTCGACCATGCGCTGCGGGTGCACGTAGAGCAGCCCCTCCGACGCCCACGCCGACGGCGGCGCGACGTGGAGCCGCATCGGCGGCGCGTTCGGCGAGCGACGGAACTGCCGTCCGGGCTCGTACGGGGCGATCCACGGGGCGAGTGCCGCGACCCCGTACAGAAAGAGCAGGACGGCGCCGCTCAGCCCGGCGCGCCACCGCCAGCGGCGCGATGGTGCGCCGCTGGAGTCACCCGCGAGCCCTCCGCCCGGCTCGATCACTGTGTCCTCGACGCGCCCAGCTCGATCCGCGGGTCCGAGAAGGCGAGCGCCACGTCGGCCAGCAGGTTGCCGAGAAGCAGCAGCAGCGAGCCGATGAGCACCGAGCCCATGACGAGGTAGATGTCGAGCGCCAGCACCGCCTCGAGCATGAGCGAGCCGAGCCCCTGCAGGTTCATCACGCTCTCGACGAGAGCAGCGCCGCCGAGCAGCGTGCCGAGCTCGTAGCCGGCGAGGGTGATGAACGGGTTCAGCGCGTTGCGCAGCACGTGCTTGAAGAGCACCGTGCGCTCCGCGAGCCCCTTCGCGCGGGCGGTGCGCACGAAGTCGGCACGCTGCAGGTCGAGGATCGCGCCGCGCATCAGGCGCATCAGGCTCGCCATGCCGCTGGTGGCGAGCACGATCGTCGGCAGGATCAGGTGGTGCAGGCGGTCGAGGAGCTTCGCCGACGGGGACAGGTCCTCGTAGTCGAACGACACCGAGCCACCGACGGGAAACCAGCCGGTCAGCAGCGCGAAGCGCAGCAGCAGGAACGCGAGGAAGAAGTTCGGCAGCGACATGCCGAGGAACCCGAGCAGCGACAACACCCTGTCCGAGAGGTGGCCACGGCGCACGGCGACCGCGACGCCGAGCGGGATCGCGAGCAGCCAGGTCACGACCAGCGCGGAGATCGACAGGATCAGCGTGTTGACCACGCGCTGACCGATCAGCGTGAGGACGCTCACGCGGTGTGCCACCGAGAGCCCGAGATCGCCCTGCACGGCCTGCGCGAGCCACGCGAGATAGCGCGCCGGCAGCGGCTCGCCGTAGCCGAAGCTCTGCTTCATCTGCTCGATCGCCTCGGGCGAGATCGAGGGGTTGAGCGCTAGGCTCGAGAAGAAGTCGCCGGGCGCGAGATCCACGATCAGGAACGACAAGAAGGTGATCCCGACCAGCAAGGGCACCATCTGCAGCAGCCTGCGCAGGAAGAAGAGCCCCATCCGGCACTGTCGATAGGCCAGCCAGAGCGCTTCCTCAAGACGCAGGACCGTGCCGGGCCGTCCTTGAGACGCCCCGGGGGGGTCGCTACACCCTCCGGATCATGGCGAATCTCTCCCTCGACGAATTCGAAAGCTGCCTTGGACTCCTCGCCGAGGGCGGGACGCCGGAGAAGCTGCGCGACCGGCTCGCGCGCCTCAACGCGTTCCACAGCCGCCGCGGCATGAACTCGCTGCACGCGGTCGCCGAGCGCCTGTTCGCGCTCAGCTCGGGCCTGCGCCGCGACGTCCCGGCCGCGCGCGCGTTCCACGCGCTGTGGGCGGAGCGCGTCGGCACGAAGCTCGGCCGGAAGTCCGGCGAGAAGCTCGACGAGCTCGCCGACAAGATCAACGAGAACCTGCGCGAGGACGGCACGGTGAAGGACGACTGCGCCGACCAGCTCAAGGCGAGCGTCGACGCGTACGAGGACCTTCTGGCACGCAAGGTCGGCGGCGCCACGGCGCGCCTCGATACGCTGCAGAAGGCCGTTCCGGCCGTCGCGGAGATGCTGCGCGCCAAGCCCCTCCTCGACCTACCCCTCGATCCGCCCGATCCCGAGGACGAGGCGGCCGAGAAGGACTGAGCACAGCCGCAGCCCCGCGCGACCGCGCTGGCACACCCCGGCGCGGACCTGTTACGAGAACGCGAGCGATGCCTCGCCATCCGATCCGCTTCGGCGTGTGCCTGCCGCAGCACGGCAGCACCTGGAACGACGCGGTCGAGGTCGCTCGGTCCTGTGATCGCCTCAGCTACGATTCCATCTGGGCGGTCGATCACTTCTTCGGCATCCCGGACGCGACGCAGCCGATCCTCGAAGGCTGGACCGAGCTGACGGCGCTCGCGGCGCTGACCAGCCGCATCCGGCTCGGCCACCTCGTGCTGTGCGTGAGCTATCGCCATCCTGCGGTGCTCGCGAAGATGGCCGCGACGCTCGACCACGTCTCGAACGGCCGCTTCGTGCTCGGTATCGGCGCAGGCTGGCACCAGCAGGAGTACCAGGCCTACGGCATCCCGTTTCCGTCGATCGGGACACGGCTCAAGGAGCTCGACGAATCGCTGACGATCCTGCGCAAGATGTGGACCGAGGAGCCGGCGACGTTCTTCGGCGAGCAGTTCCACATCGAGGACGCATTCTGCCGCCCGCGCCCCGTGCAGGAGCCACATCCACCGATCCTCGTCGGCGGCACCGGCGAGCGGGTGCTGCTGCGCATCGTCGCCGAGCACGCGGCCATCTGGAACAACCTCGGCTGGGCGCATCGCCAGCTGCCGAAGAAGATCGACGCGCTGCGCGCACATTGCGACAACGTCAAGCGCGACTTCGAGACCATCGAGGTCTCGCAGCAGACGCTCGGCGCGATCGCCGAGAGCGAGGACGAGGCGCGGCGGGCATCCGAGGCGGTCCGGGCAGAGCTGCCGTTCCTGTCGGGTGGCGACGACCTCGCCATCACCGGCACGCCGGAACAGTGCATCGAACGCGTGCAGAAGAGCATCGACATGGGGGCGACGAGCTTCGTGATCAGCTTCGGCCGAAACCCGCAGGTCGCGATGCTCGAGCTGTTCGCGGAACGCGTCATCCCCGCGTTCCGCTGAGCGACGCTCCGGCGCCCGGCGAAAGAAAGGGGGCCCCCGGCACTCGCCGGAGGCCCCCGTCCATCACGGTCGTCGCGTGGCGCGGCTCTCAGGCGGCCGAGCGCAGGCGCGCGATGCGCTCTTCCAGAGGGGGGTGCGTCGCGAAGAAGCGCATCAGGCCGTTCGGGTTCGAGATCTTGAGGGTCGCGACCGCCTCCTGCGGGCGCGGATCGCGGATCTGAACGGTGCGCTGCAGCGCCTCGAGGGCACCGATCATGCGCTCGCGGCCGCCGATCTGCGCGCCGCCCGCGTCCGCACGGAACTCGCGCATGCGCGAGAACCACGCGATCACGATCGTGCCGAGCAGCATGAAGACGACCTCGAACGCGATCTGGACGACGAAGTAGATCCCGTAGGAGAAGCCCTCGCCCTCGTCGCGGTCGCGCGAGAAGAACTGTGCCGCGGCGAACGCGATGACGCGCGCCAGGAACATCACAAAGGCGTTCACCACACCCTGGATGAGCGTCATCGTGACCATGTCGCCGTTGGCGATGTGCGCGACCTCGTGACTGAGCACACCCTCGACCTCCGGCTGGTCCATGCGCTGCAGAAGGCCGGTCGAGACCGCCACGATCGAGCTGCGCTTGGTCGGCCCGGTGGCGAATGCATTCACCTCGGGCGACTCGTAGGTGCCGACCTCCGGGGTCGGGATCCCGGCCGCCTGCGCGAGCCGCTCCACCGTGCGGACCAGGGCGCGCGCAGCGGGATCGCTGGTGTTCGGGTCGATCACCTTCACGCCCATCATCATCTTCGCCATCACCTTGGACAGGGCGAGAGAGATGAACGCCCCCCCCATGCCCCAGACGAGGCAGAAGGCGAGCAGGGACTCGTAGTTGATGCCGTTTGCGCTGAGGTACGGCTGGATGCCGAGCACGCTGAGCAGCACGGAGATGGTCACCAGGACCAGGACGTTCACCGCCAGGAACAGGAAGATCCGCTTCACCATCGCTGAGTTCTCCTCCGGTCGGGGCACGAGCCCCGTGACCCTATGACGGACCGACCGCGCCGGTTCTTCAATGCCAGTCGGCACTTGACGTGTGTCTCGTCGCGGTACGACGCCATGGGGTCTTTATATCGTGCCGCGCCGACGATGCCACGGCGGGAGGGACGCCGGATCAGATCGCGGTGCGCAGCAGGAGCGCGTCGGGCGATGCCGGACGGAGGACCGCCCCGGGGGCGGTGGCGCGAGCGGCCCGCCGGCGGCGCCGTGTCGCCTCGGCGTCGACTGCGGCGCGGAAGGCTCGAGCCGCCCGGCGCAGCGCGACGTCGGCCCGCAGTCGGACCAGGGGCCGGACCAGCCACCCGCGCCAGCTCAGGTGATAGGTCGCGTGGACCGACAGGCGCGTGCCGACGTCTTCGGGACGAACGGTCAGATCGAGCTCGATCTCGCGCAGCAAGCGCCATGGCGCTCGGAGAAGGACCCGCAGTCGGCGCTCGCGTTCGATCTCGAGCACGAGCCCCTCGACCGCACCGCAGCACGCCCTGCTGGCGCGCTGCGTCGAGAGACGCGCCGGGGAGCCGGAGATGTCGACGTCGTCGAGCCATCCCGCCACCGCTTCCCGATCGACGAGGCGACTCCACACGAGGTCTCGCGGGGACGCGAGAACGGCGCTGGCCTGCAGGCGGAAGCTGGACATGCACTCGAAGGAAGCAAGCCGTCGGCCGTGCGGCGCGTCCCGCGGCTGCGGCGCCGACCCGCCCGACCGCAGGCGGGAGCCCCCGCCCGGTGTCCGCGAGCGAGCCTCGGGGCCTCGAATCGCGACAGCCGGCGGGGGCGTTTTCCGCACGCGGGGTGCCGCCGTCACGCGGCCATCGCGGCCCCCTCCGGCGCCAGGGCGATCGCCAGCACCTCATCGATCGACGAGACCGGGTGGAAGCGCATGCGCTCGCGCACTTCTGCCGGGACCTCCTCGAGGTCCGCCGCGTTGCGGTCGGGCAGGATCACGTCGGTGAGGCCGGCCGCGTGCGCCGCGAGCACCTTCTGCTTCACCCCGCCGATCGGCAGCACCCGGCCCTGGAGAGTGACCTCTCCGGTCATTCCCAGCGAGTGCTTGACCGGACGCCCGCTGAGCAGAGACGTGACCGCCGTGACGATGGTCACGCCCGCGCTCGGACCGTCCTTCGGCGTCGCTCCGGCCGGCACGTGAATGTGGAACTCGCGGCTCCGGAAGGACGCACGGTCGATGCCGAGCTCGCCGGCGTGGCTGCGAACGTAGCTGAGCGCGATGCGCGCCGACTCCTTCATGACGTCGCCGAGCTGGCCCGTCAGCACGAGCCCGTCGTTGCCCGGCATCGCCGCGGCCTCGACGAACAGGACGTCGCCGCCCGTTCCGGTCACGGCGAGACCCGTCGCGACCCCGGGCATCGCGGTGCGACTCGCCGCCTCCTGGAAGAACTTCGGGCGACCGAGCGAGTCGCGCACGAACGCGGTGTCGATCGCGATCGGCGGCGTGGCCTCGCTCGACGCGATGCGCGTCGCCGCCTTGCGGAGCACCGTGCCAAGCTCCCGGTCGAGCTGCCGCACGCCTGCCTCCCTGGTGTAGTCCGCGACGATCGACCGCAGCGTGTCGTCGTCGATCGCGACCTCCTCGGGACGCAGCCCGTTGCGCTCGATCTGCCGCGGCCACAGGTAGCCGCGCGCGATCGCGGTCTTCTCCGCGACCGTGTAGCCGTCGAAGCGGATCACCTCCATGCGGTCGAGCAGCGGACCAGGAATGGTGTCGGCGACGTTGGCCGTGGCGATGAACAGGACTTGCGACAGGTCCAGCTCGACGTCGAGGTAGTGGTCGCGGAACGAGTGGTTCTGCGCCGGGTCGAGGACCTCCAGCAGCGCAGCCGACGGGTCACCGCGCCAGTCCGCGCCGACCTTGTCGACCTCGTCGAGCATGATGACCGGATTCATCGTCCCCGCGTCGCGCAGAGCGCGCACGAGGCGGCCCGGGAGCGCACCGATGTACGTCCGGCGGTGGCCGCGGATCTCCGCCTCGTCGCGCACGCCGCCGAGCGACATGCGCACGAACTTGCGTCCCGTTGCACGCGCGATCGACTCGCCGATCGACGTCTTGCCGGTGCCCGGGGGGCCTATGAGCGTCAGGATCACGCCCGAGCGCTTGTCGTCCGCGACGCCGCGCTCGACACGCAACTTGCGCACCGCGAGATACTCGGTGATGCGGCGCTTGACGTCGTCGAGGCCGGCGTGGTCCGCGTCGAGGATGGCTCGCGCGTGCACCGGATCGAGCTTCTCCTCGGAGCGCTTCGACCACGGCACGGCGATCAGCCAGTCGAGGTAGGTGCGGATCATCGAGGACTCGGGGCTCTGCTCGCCCATCCGGTCGAGGCGTCCGAGCTCGCGCTCGGCCTGCGCCCGCACGTCGTCCGGCATGCCCGCTTCCTCGATCTTCGCGCGGTAATCGTCGGCGACCGAGCCGTTGTCGTCGCCGAGCTCCTTGCGGATCGACTCCATCTGCTTGCGCAGCAGGTACTCGCGCTGCTGCTTGTGCGCCCCGGAATCCACGTCGTCGCGGATGCGCTTCCTGAGCTGCAGCTCGGCGAGGCGCTCGTGCTGGACCGAGAGCGACAGCTCGAGACGCGCGACGACGTCGAGCGTCTCGAGGATCCGGACCTTCTGCGCGAACGTCAGGTCCGGAGCATAGCCCGAGGTGTCGGCCAGGGCGCCGGGCTCGGTGATGGCACGGACGAAGGCGCGCACGCGATCGTCGGCGCCGCGCAGGTCGAGGATCTCCTCCACGACGGCGCGATATTCGCGCTCGAGATTCCGGAAGCGGCTCGGCGGCGGAGTCTCGTCGGCGTGGACCTCGACCTCCACCTGCAGGTTGCCGCGCGGGTCGGTCTCCGCCTGGCCGGGCACGCCGCGCGTGGTGCCGTTGAGCAGGACGGCATTGGCGCCGCCCGGGAGGCGGAGCTTCTCGACCACCTCGGCGACCGTCCCGACCTTCGCGTACTCGTTGGCGTGCCGGGGCAGCAGAAGGACCGTGGTCGAATCGCCGACCTCGAGCGGCAGGGTGACCGTCATACCCGGGAAGACGACGGTGTCGTCCAGGGCCACCAGGCGCATCTTTTCCATGCGCCTGACCATAAGTCGGCTTTGCCGATTGTCGAGCAGCCGCCCTGCGATCGGCTGCTGCATGGCAGGCTCCGCAGTGCGACCGGCGGCTCGCCTACGGAATCCCGATGATCCTGTGCGTCTGCAGGCTCAGCCGCCAGCGGGGGTGGCGGCGGCAGAAATCCAGCGCCCGCGCCGTGTTCTCCTCGCGGTCGGGGCCGTCGAGCGGCTGCAGGTAGAAGACCTCGAAGGCGAGCTCCTCGACCTCGGCCGGATCGACGTCGTGCGGGTAGACGAGCTTCAGCTCCTGACCGCTCGTCACGACGAGCGTGGAGCCGGGCTTCGGGCTGACCGTGAGCCAGTCGATGCCCGGGGGCGGCGGCACCGTTCCGTTGGTTTCCGCGGCGATCTCGAAGCCCGACGCGTGGCAGGCCCGGACCAGGGCAGCGTCAAGCTGCAGCAGCGGCTCGCCGCCGGTGAACACGACGTAGGGCCGGGCGCCCTCGTCCACGTCGGACGCCTCGTACCAGCAGTCGACGATCGCCGAAGCCAGGTCGTCGGAGGTCGCGAAGCGGCCCCCTCCGGGGCCGTCGGTGCCGACGAAGTCCGTGTCGCAGAACCAGCAGGCCGCCGTCGCACGGTCCTCCTCGCGGCCCGTCCACAGGTTGCAGCCCGTGAAGCGGCAGAACACCGCGGCGCGCCCGGTGCGCGCACCCTCCCCCTGCAACGTGTAGTAGAGTTCCTTGACGGTGTAGGCCACGGTCCGCTCGTCGATCCCCCCGGAATCTAGATCGGCGCGCGGACGGGTGCCACACGAGCTCTCGCAGCGAGCGGCGCGCCCCCCTCGCCCCGTCACGCCGAGCTTGCCGGTGCCCCACTCCCCGCGCTCGCTCGGCTCGGCCGCGCGTCAGCGCGTCGCGCCGTTCGCTGCGGGACGCGCAGGGGCGAACTCGTCGCCCGGAAGCCACGCCGGTGCCACATCGGCGTCGGCGACCGAGAGTCCGGCGCGGAACAGGAGCCGCGCGTCGTCCACCATGCCGGTCAGGTCCCACGCCGGATCCCAGTCGTCGCTCGGCTGGTGGTAGTTGCGCTCGATCCACGCATCGACCCGCTCACGCCCCCAATCCGGCGGACGGCCCACGTACAGGACACCGGCCCGCGGGAAGAGCGCCGGCACACCGGAACGCGCGAAGTTGAACTGGTCGGAGCGGTAGAACATGCCGCGATCGGGAAACGGGTCGCCGGCGACGCTGCGCCCCTGAGCCTGTGCCGCGGCGGCGAGATGCTCGTCGAGCGACGACTTGCCGAGCCCGACCACGCCGACGTCGGTGGTGCGCCCGAACACGTTGCCGCCGTCGACGTTCAGGTTCGCGACCAGGCGCGACAGCGGTACCGGTGCGTGCTTGACGAAGTACTCGGAGCCCAGCAGCCCCTGCTCCTCCGCCGCGAGCGCCAGGAAGAGAATCGAGCGCCGCGGACGCTCGGGCAGCGCCGTGAACGCGCGGGCGATGGCGAGAACCTGCGCGACACCGGCTGCGTTGTCCAGCGCGCCGTTGTAGATTTCGCGCCTCCCGTCCGGCGAGGGCTTGACGCCGAAGTGGTCGTGGTGGGCGCTGAACACCACGACCTCGTCCGCGAGCTCCGGATCGCCGCCGCGAAGCAGGCCGCCGACGTTCGCGGTGGCGTAGCGGCGCACCTCGTTGTCGAGCACGAGTGACGTGGTGACACCGAGCGACACCGGTGCGAACGCGCGCGAGCGCGCGGCGGCGACGAGCGCGTCGAGGTCGTGCCCGGCCAGAGCGGCGAGCCGACGCGCGGCGTCGTCGGTGATCCACGCCTCGACCACGAGGCCGCGCCCCTGCGGCACCTCTGCGAGACGAGAGTTCTCGCCGCTCCAGGAGGTGCGTACCGTCTGCCACGGGTAGCCGGCGGACTTCGGCGTGTGCAGCAGGATCGCGCCGACCGCACCCTGCCGCGCGGCGCTCTCGAACTTGTAGGTCCAGCGACCGTAGTAGAGGCGCCGCGGGCCGGCGAAGAGCTCCGGATCCCAGTCCGGGTCGTCGTTCAGCAGCAGGAGGACCCTGCCGCGCAGGTCTTTGCCCTTGAAGTCGTCCCAACCGAACTCCGGTGCCTCGATGCCGTAGCCGGCGAAGACGATCTCGGCGTCGCGAACCGCGGCACGCGCCGCGGCGATGCCGCTCGACGCGACGAAATCCGTCCCGTCCTCGAGCGCCATGCGTCGCGCCCCGGCGCGGAACGTCCAGATCGCCGGCGCGCGTGTCACGACACCGAGCAGATCGACCGGCTGCTCGTACGACCCGCCCGGGAACGCCGGATCGAGCCCGAGCAGCGCGAGCGTGCTCGCGAGGTAGAGACGGGCGAGCTGGTCGCCGCGCGTCCCCGGGCCGCGGCCCTCGAGGGCGTCGTCCGCGAGGAGGCGGATCGGGGCGGCGAGCACCGCCGGCGTGATCACCTGCTCGGCGGGCACCGCCGGCGTGATCACCTGCTCGGCGAGCACCGCCGGCGTGATCACCTGCTCGGCGGGCACCGCCGCAGCGGCGTCCCGCGAGGCGCCCTGCCGCGCGACCCCCGTCACGCAACCCGGGACGGGCAGTGCCACGCAGGCCGCGAGCAACAACGCGAGCCCGCGCGAGTGCGCGGCGCTCAGGTGAACAGGTCCAGTGCGTCGGCGTGCGGGTCCGCCACGCTTGCCGCCAGATGGATCGTCATCTCGATGGGCTCTCCTGCGGCTGCAGCCGGAACCGTGCCATGCAGCCGGCGCGATCGTCGCCCAGCTATCAGGATCGCGCCGGCCCCTTCAAGAGCATCTCCGGCGCACGACGATTGCCGCCGCGTGCGGCGTCGCCTTGTCCGCGCCGGAAACGATCCGCTACCGTCGGCCCGTGCAGACGTCTCGACCCGCCGACCGCCTGCCCGAGATCGACATGGTCAAGGGCATCGCGATCCTCGGCGTCACGCTGATCCACTCCACGGCGCTGGGCGAGGGTTCGCTGCCGATGACGCTGCTGTTCGGGCACGCGGTGCCGATCTTCCTGGTGCTGTTCGGCGTCAACACCGAGGCGTGGTTCGAGCGCCGCAACCCGAGCGGCCGCACCCGGACGTGGTACGAGCGCGGAATCAAGCGCATCCTCGTGCCGACATGGGGAACCTTGGTCGTCTGGTGGATGCTGGTGCTGATCTTCCGGCCGCCGACGGTCCGCCTGACGATCGGCCTGCCCTTCTACCACGCGCTCGGCTACCTGAAGCAGGTCGGCACCGGGTGGTTCATCACGGTCATCGTCCAGCTCGTGCTGCTGTTTCCGCTGTTCCACTGGCTCGCGCGCCGCATCGGCATCCGCTGGATGGTCGCGCTGTGCGGCGCGGTCACGCTCGCGACGCTGATCTGGATGCACGTCATCCGCGCGGAGCTCGGTCTCGCGGGCTGGATGGTCCTGTCGCCGCGGTTCTACCTGCACATCGCGTTCGGCATGATGCTCGCGCCGTTCGTGCACCGGCTCGACCGGGCGACGGTTCTCTGGTCGGCGGTCGTCTACCTGATCCTCGCGGTGGTCGGGACGCGCGCACGCTTCACCGCGTGGGCCACGATCGCCAATCGGCTGCTCGAGCTCCCGCTGACGATCCTGCTGCTCGCGGCGATGCGGGCGCTGTCACCGCTCGACCCCTTGCGCCAGAGCCTGTCGTGGCTCGGGCGCCACTCGCTCGGCCTCTACCTCGGGCAGATGCTGACCCACAACGCCTTCCTGTTCGCCCTGGGAGGCCGGTGCACGATCTACGGCTGCCAGGGCGGCCTCTTCGACCGCTTCAACCTCTGGGTCTACACCGTGGTCCTCTTCCTCGGCTCGGTTGGCTTCCTCGCCCTCGGACACCTCGCTCTGCGAATCGCGGAGTCGCTACGCGAGCGCGGCCTTCCCGTTCCCGATCTGTCGACCTGACGATCCCTGCCGTGCTAGGCGCGGCGAAGGAGGGTCATGCCCATGGCGACCGACGAGCGGGTCTTCTCGTGCGACGACCTCGCCTGACACGGCCTTCCGTACCTTCAGACACGACACGATCGGAGGCGACGTGCAGTTCAAGGATCTCTCGTACGAGCAGGACGGACACGTCCTCACGCTGACGCTGAACCGTCCCGAGCGCATGAACGCGCTCAGCCGCAACCTCCTCAAGCTCGAGCTCCCGGAAGCGTTCCGGCGGGCGCGCGAGGACGCGAGCGTCCGCGTCGTGATCCTCACCGGTGCCGGAGAGAAGGCCTTCTGCTCGGGTGCCGACCTGAAGGACGCCGCGGAGACCGGCTCGATCGGGGGCACGAAAGGCCCGTCGCAGGGGCCGTACTACCGCGGCACTCCGACCGACTTCCTGCACGTCGGCTTCGACAAGCCGGTGATCGTGGCCGTCAACGGCATGTGCCTCGGCGCCGGCCTGCACTTCGTCGCCGACGGCGACCTGATCCTCGCCGCGGACCACGCGACGTTCTTCGACACGCACGTCCGCGTCGGACAGGTGTTCGCGCTCGAGTCGATCGGCCTCATGCGCCGCATGCCGTTCGGCGAGGTGATGCGCATGATGCTGCTCGCGGGCACGGAGCGCCTCGACGCGCCGACCGCGCTCCGCATGGGACTCGTGAGCGAGGTCGTGCCGCGGGCCGGGCTTCTGCAGCGCGCGAAGCAGCACGCCGCGACCATCGCCGAGTTCTCGCCGGCGACCATCGCCGCGAGCAAGCGCGCGATGTGGGAGGCGCTCGACCGCGGCCTCTTCGACGCGCTCGAGAACGGCTGGCGGTACATCTACGCGCACTGGGACCACCCGGACTACGTCGAGGGGCCGCGGGCGTTCGCCGAGAAGCGCAAGCCGCAGTGGACGATCGACTAGCGCACCGTCAAGCGTTCCGCGGCGGCGGCAGGCGTACCTCGCGGCGGCCGTCGAGCCGCGACGGATCGAAGACGTCGAGCAGCGCTCGCGGCGCGACCTCGCTCGCGCCGGCATCGACCAGGCCGAGCAGGCAAGCGAGCTCCGCGACCAGCGACTCCGGCCGTTGCCCCGCGTCGCGGCGGTCGCGGATCGGCACGCCGCGCGCGCGCTTCGCGAGCCGCGCCCCGTCGTGCGCGAGGATCAGCGGCAGGTGCGCGAACGTCGGCTGGGTGCCGCCGAGCAGGCGTGCGAGCAGCACCTGCCGCGGCGCCGAGTCGAGCAGATCGACCGCGCGCGCCACCTCGCCGATCCGCATCGCGAGATCGTCGACCACGACCGCGAGCTGGTAGGCGTACACGCCGTCGCCGCGCCTCAGCACGAAGTCACCGACCGACCGCGCGACGTCCTGCGTGAAGTCGCCCTGGAAGCGGTCGCGCACGGTGATCACGGCGTCGTCGGGCACGCGCAGCCGTACGGCGGGTGGTCGCTTCCACGCCCGCTCGCGCATGCCGTGCTCCCGGCAGAGACCCGGATAGCGCGGGCCCTCCTCGCCCGCGTGAGGCGCGCTCGCGACGCGCGCCACCTCGGCGCGCGAGCAATCGCACAGGTAGACCAGGTCGCGGCGTGCGAGCGACGCGATGGCCTCCGCGTACAGGTTGCAGCGCTCCGACTGCACGTACGGCGCGTTCGGGCCACCTACGGCCGGGCCCTCGTCCCAGTCGAGGCCGAGCCAGCGCAGGTCGTCGAGCTGGCGCTGCACCGTGCCCTGGACGACTCGCGGCGTGTCGAGATCCTCGACCCGCAGCACGAAGCTCGCACCGGCGGAGCGTGCGAGCAGCCAGGCGACGAGACCGGCCGCCGCAGACCCGAGGTGCAGGTCACCGGTCGGCGACGGCGCGAAGCGGCCGCGTGCGCGCTCGGTGCCCGACACGGCTTCGGGCTGTGACGTTGCATGTGCCATCGGACGTTACCCTGCGCCCGCGCGTTCCATCCGGAGATTCCCACGACGGCGTACCATCGGACCTTGACCCGTCACGCGGACGCGTGGTTCCGTGACTAGCCCGCACGAGAACTCGCCGCGAGCGCCACGATGAGCACGCACCACCAATGTCCACCAGTATGATCCGCCGCATGCTCTGGCTCGCGCTGCTCGTGACGCTGCCCGTTCCGTACTGGGTGTTCGAGGGCGGACGGGTCCCGACCCTCTGGCTGGGCGAGCTGACGGCCTTCGTGCTCGCGATGCTGCTCAGCGAGGGGGGCATGGTGGCGGGCTTCGTCGCGGTCCTGTTCGTGGGTCAGACGTCGCTCTTCGTCGGTGTGACGTGGCTCGTCGCGCGGTATGCGACGCGCGGCCGCGCGCGGCTCCGCTCCGCGAGCGCGCGCTCCGCCGCGGCCCTCGGGGCCATCGCGGCGCTGCTCGGCATGGCGTTCCTTCCGGTGTACCGCACGCCGCTGGTCGCGGGTGGCGACGCGGTGAACGTCCTCCGGCTCTTCCAGTGACGCCGCCGGCCATGCTCCACACCGGAACCGCCGCACGGGCACGCGCACCCGCCCTCGCCCTGACCGCGCGCGCGCTCGGGATGGCCCTCGCCCTCGCGATGGCGCCGGCCGCCACCCGGGCGATCGCGATCACGACCGTACCCGACCCCGCCGCTGCCGTGCCACCGCTCGTGCGCACCGAGAAGCGCGCGCCGTGCGATCACTTCGACCCGCTTCGCCGACCCTACTTCGGCGACCTGCACGTGCACACCGCGTTCTCGCTCGACGCGAGCACCCAGGGCACGCGCAACCGTCCCTCCGACGCCTACCGCTTCGCGCGCGGCGAGGCCGTCGGCCTGCAGCCGTTCGACGGCAACGGCAAGCCACGCCGCACGCTGCGACTGTCGCGTCCGCTCGACTTCGCCGCCGTGACCGATCGCGCGGAGTTCTTCGGCGAGTTCGACGTCTGCGCCACTCCCGGGCTGCCGGGCCACGACTCGCCGACGTGCATGATCTACCGCCGCTGGCCGCGGCTCGCATTCTACCGGATCAACGGGATCACCTCGGGCGCCCCGAAGAAAATCCGCCGCTTCGACTTCTGCGGCGAGGACGGCAAGCGCTGCCTCGAGGCGGCGCGCACGCCGTGGGGCGAGATCCAGGACGCCGCCGAGGGCGCCTACGACCGCACCGCCGCCTGCACCTTCACCACGTTCGTCGGCTACGAGTGGACCGGCGGCCCGAACACCGACAACCTGCCCCGCAACGCGATCTTCCGCAACGACGCGGTGCCACCGCTGCCGGCGGGCCTGTGCGGCGATCCCGACCTCGTCGCGCAGGGCTACCGGCTCGGCGTGCCGATGGGCGGCGACCTGCGCGCTCCGACGGCGGGCACGGCGACGGCGCCGAGCTTCGTCGTGCGTGCCGAGCGCGACGGCGGCACCCCGGAGCGTCCGGGCACAGCGCTGCAGCGCATCCAGATCGTCAAGGGCTGGATCGAGAACGGCGCGGCGCGCGAGCGGGTGTTCGACGTCGCGGGCGACGCGCGCAGCGGCGCGGGCGTCGACCCCACGACCTGCGCGACCTCGGGTCCGGGTGCAGAAGCCCTCTGCGCCGTCTGGCAGGACCCGGACTTCGACCCCGCGCAGCGCGCCTTCTACTACGCGCGGGTGCTCGAGAACCCGACCTGCCGCTGGAGCACGTGGATCTGCAACGCGGCCGGCGTGCGCTGCGAGGACCCGGCGACCGTCGCGGACGGGTTCGAGGGCTGCTGCGACGCGAGCTACCCGAAGACCGTGCCGGAGCGCGCCTGGACGTCACCGATCTGGTACGCGCCGGTGGGTACCAAGGCAGGCCCCTGACGTGACGCGCGCGCGCGGACCGGTGGTGCGGCTGCTGCTCGCGGGCGGCGCGCTCGCGCTCGCGGCGGAGATCGCACCACACGTGGGCGCGCCGCAGGGCCGGGCCGAGCGCGCCGTCGTGATCGACCCGGAGCGCATCGCCGGTGCGGCGCGGGCGTGGGTCGCGATCACGGGCCGCACGTCCGACGAAGGCGAGCGCGCCGCACTCGTCGCCGCCGAGGTGGACGACGAGATCCTCTACCGCGAGGCGCTTGCGCCCGGGATCGAGCACGGCGACGCCGTCGTGCAACACCGGATCAGCGGCAACCTCGCGTTCGTCGAGGACGGTCCGCCGCCCGGAGCCGTGCCGGACGCGCTTGCGGGCGGCATGCTGCGGCAGGACGTCGTCGTACGGCGCCGCCTGGTCGATCGCATGCGCGCGCGGCTCGAGCAGGCGGCGCTCGCCACGGAGCCGACCGACGACGACCTCGCCCGGGCGCTCGTTGCAAACGCCGAGCGCTTCCGCCTGCCCGCGCGCGCGCGGATCGCGGTCGCGCCGGCGGCTCGCGCCGACGCGACCGCGCTCGACGCGGCGGCAGGCGAGGCCGCGCGCCCACCCGATCCCGCCTCGATACGCGAGCTGCCCGCCCAGTCGGAGCGCGACCTCGCGCGCGCGTACGGAGCACCGTTCGCCAGCGCGGTGTTCCGCACGCCGGCGAACGCCTGGACGCCGCCGCTCACCTCGACCTCGGGCCGCTACCGAGTCCTGGTCCGGGCGCACGAGCCGCCCCGCGTCGCACCGCTCGAGGACGTGGCGAACCAGGTGCGCGAGCTGGTGCGGCGCGAGCGCGCCGCAGTCGCGGTCCGCCGCGCGCTCGACGATCTGCGCCGCAGCTACGCGGTGTCGCTCGCACCGGCTCCCGGCGAGGTGCCGGGGTGACGCCCGCGCGATTCGCGCCACGCGGCCGCCGCGCGCTGCTCGCCACGACGATAGCGCTGGCGGCCGCCGCGGTCACCGGCGCGCCCGGGGCACACGCACATCCGCTCGCGCCGTCGCTGCTCGAGCTGCGCCAGATCGCAGGCGGCCGCTTCGCGGTCCGCTGGAAGACCTCCGCGTTCCGGCCGACCGGCGCGCACCTCGCGCCGGTCCTGCCCCACTGGTGCGCGCCCGTGGGCGAGGAGGCGTCACGCGACGATGCTGCCGCCGTCGAGCGCCGCTTCACCGTCGACTGCGGCGAGCGCGGCCTGCGCGGGGCGACGCTGGGCGTGGCCGACCTCGACGTGAGCCGCACGCTGGCGCTGGTGCGCGTCGAGCTCGCCGACGGCACGCTGGTGCGCGAGCTGCTCGACGGCGCACGTCCGACGACGATCGTGCCCGAGCGGCAGTCGCGACTCGACGTGGCGCGGCAGTACCTCGAGCTCGGCGTCGAGCACCTGCTGACCGGCATCGACCACCTGCTGTTCGTGCTCTGTCTCTGCCTGCTCGTCCCCGGGCGTCGGAGGCTGGCCTGGACCATCACGGCGTTCACCGCCGGTCACAGCGTCACGCTCACGCTCGCCACGCTCGGCCTGGTGCGCTTCCCCCAGTCGGTCGCCGAGACCGCGATCGCCTTGAGCATCGTGCTGCTCGCGGCCGAGCTGCTGCGCGACGGCGACCGCGCCGGCCTGCCGGCGCCCGCGTCGTGGGTCCGCCGGCATCCGTGGGCGATGGCGGCCGCATTCGGGCTGCTGCACGGGCTCGGCTTCGCCGGCGCGCTGAGCGAGGTCGGCCTGCCGCAGAGCGAGATCCCGGTAGCACTGCTGACCTTCAACCTCGGCATCGAGATCGGGCAGCTCGGCTTCGTGCTCGCCGTCCTGCTGCTGGCCCGTGTCGCCCGGCCGGCGCTCGCGGCACTGCCGGCCCGCGCGGTGCGCTTGCCCGCATACGCGATCGGCTGCCTCGCCGCGTTCTGGTTCTGGTCGCGCGCCGGGCTCGCCGTACAGCAGCTGCTGCAGGGGGCGTAGTGCAACGAGGGGGCACGCGCCCCCTCGCTCCACGCGGCGAAGCCGCGCGGAGCCTCACTCGCTTGTCTCCACGAGGGGGCACGCGCCCCCTCGCTCCACGCGGCGAAGCCGCGCGGAGCCTCACTCGCTTGTCTCCACGAGGGGGCACGCGCCCCCTCGCTCCACGCGGCGAAGCCGCGCGGAGCCTCACTCGCTTG
>VGTK01000011.1 GCA_016874715.1 Deltaproteobacteria bacterium
GCACGACGTCCCGACGCCCGAGGTTCCGCCGCACGACGTCCCGACGCCCGAGGTTCCGCCGCACGACGTCCCGACGCCCGAGGTTCCGCCGACGATCGTGCTCCTCGTCGCCTACGCGCTCGTCGGCTTCACGGCGCTGGTCTACGAGGTGTGCTGGACGCGCGCCCTGGCGCTCGTGCTCGGCTCGTCGATCTACGCGTTCTCCTCGATGCTGGGCGCGTTTCTGGCGGGGATCGCGCTCGGCAGCCTCGCGGTGCGCAGCGTCGCCGACCGGTCCCGCCACCCGGTCGCACTGCTGGTCGCCGGGCTGGTCACGCTCGGCGTCGCGTCGCTCGCGGTCACCCTCGTCCTGCCCCTGCTGCCGGACGCGTTTCTCGGTCTGCTGCGCCGCACCGGCCCGATCGGCACACGGCTCGTCGTGCTGCAGGTGCTGCTGTGCGTGGTCGTGCAGCTCCCCGCGACGCTCGTTCTCGGCGCGCTGTTCCCGCTGCTGACGCGGCTGGTCGCCGCGGCCGGGGCGCGCCCGGGCGCCGCAGTCGGACGCGTCTACTTCGCGAACACCGTCGGCTGCGCGACCGGCGCGTTCCTCGCAGGCTTCGTGCTGGTCCCCGCGCTCGGACTCCGCGACACGCTCGCGCTCGCGACCGCGATCAACCTGCTGAGCGCGGCGCTCGTGCTGCTCGCGCAGCGGACGCTCGGCACCGTGGTGCGGGCAGCTGCGCTGGTGCCGGCCGCCGCGGCCGTGGCGCTGCTCGTGCTGCCATTGCCGTTCGACGCGACCGCGCTGACCCGCGGCTCCTACCGCGGCCCCGAGCTGGTGCTGGACTTCGGCATCGTCGACCTGCCGCTCGACGGCGTGCCGCGCAGCACCGTGCTGTATCACCGCGACGGCATGAACAGCACCGTGTCGGTGCACGAGGAGGACGGCGTCCGCGAGCTCCGCGTGAACGGCAAGGCCGACGCGTCGACCGGCGGCGACATGTCGACGCAGATCCTGCTCGGGCAGCTCCCGCTGCTGTTCGGTCCGCCGCCCGAGCGGGTCGCGGTGATCGGCTACGCCTCGGGCGTCACCGCCGGCTCGGTCGCGCGCCACCCCGTGCAGCAGATCGACGTGATCGAGATCGAGCCCGCGATCCTGGAGGCCGAGCGCTTCTTCCACGACACGAACGGGCGTCCACTGGACGACCCGCGCGTGCACCCGGTGCTCGACGACGGGCGCGCGCACCTCGCCGCGAGCCCGGGCGTCTACGACGTGATCATCTCGGAGCCGTCGAACCCGTGGATGAGCGGCGTCTCCAACCTGTTCACGCGCGAGTTCTTCCACGTCGCGCGCGAGGCGCTGCGTCCGGGCGGGCGGCTCCTGCAGTGGGTGCAG
The DNA here is from genome assembly GCA_016874715.1 of Deltaproteobacteria bacterium. GTDB lineage: Bacteria > Desulfobacterota > Binatia > UBA12015 > UBA12015 > VGTK01. The sequence continues at coordinate 1,376 of VGTK01000011.1, forward strand.
CTCTATGCGATGCCGCCCGAGGACCTCTACTCGATCCTCGCGGCGCTGCGCTCCGAGTTCGGCTGGGTCTACGCCTTCGCGCATGGCGACGAGGAGCCCGACCTGCTGCTGCTCGCGACGCAGGAGCCGCTCAGGCGCACCGAGCTGCCGCGCTGGGAGAAGCTCCCGCCCGCCGTCAAGCATGACCTGCGGCGCATCGGCAACTTCTCGACGACGGACCTGTGGAGCCTGCTCCGCCTGCTGCCCGCCGACGTCGACGCGCTCGCGCAGCAGGCGCCGCTGGAAAACCGCGACGACAACCTGCACATCGAGCTGGCGACGCCCTGGCTGCTGGGCGCGATGCAGGGCGAGGACACTCTCGCCCCGAACTGGCTCGCCTTCGCGCGATTCCGCATGGGCGTGCTGCCGCTCCTGCAGCAGGTCGGCGAGCCGCTGGACCCGGACCGCGTCGGCGCCCTCGCGCTGTCGTACCTGCGCGCGCGTCACGACCCGACGGTTGCCGCGGCACTGCTCGAGGTCGCGGCCAAGGGCGGCGGCACGCCGCACACGCTCGCCGCGGCGCTGCTGCTCGGCCGCGCATTCGACGATGCAGGCGAGCTGACCCTCGAGAGCCAGCTGGAGACGATCCACCAGGCAGTCGTCGCGGCGCCCGGCGCCCTCGAGCCACTGCTGATCCGCGCCGACCTGCACGCCGAGGCCGAGCAGCACGAAGCGGCCCTCGCCGACGCCCAGCGCGCGCTCGCGCTCGAGCCGGACGACCCGCGCGCGCTCGAGATCAAGGCGCGCACGCTGCGCGCGCTGGGTCGCGACGCCGATGCGCTCGACGCCTACGTCGCGCTGCTCGCAACGTCGCACGCGACGTACGACCGAACGCTGCCGCAGGATCGTGCGCAGCTGCTGCTCGCGACGGGCCGCTTCGCCGAGGCCGTGCCGGTGCTCGAGTCGTACCTGCGCGAGGTGCGGCCAGGCTGGCAGGACGGCTGGCTGCTGCTCGCCCGTGCGCGCGAGCAGACCGGTGACCTGGCCGGAGCGCAGCGCGCGCGCGACAACGCGCTCGCGGTCGAGCGCAACGAGATCCGCCGCATGCACCGGCAAGCGCGGATCTCGCACTGGCGCGGCTGGGACGACGTCGCGATCGGCCTCCTCGAGGAGGTGACCACGTTCGACCCGTCGCAGACCGAGGCGCAGGCCGAGCTCGCGGCGCTGCGTGCCGGCGCGTCCGGCGGGGCAGCCGCGCCGCCGGACTGAGCTTCCGCGCGCCGCGCACGGCAACCGGGGTTCACGCCCCGTGCGAGCGGCCTCGCGATGGGCGCGGTTGGACGTCCGCACCGGCTCCGCCGACCACGAGGGGCGAAACCGAGATGGCGTTCCATCGGCCGAGCCGACCACCCGGGGCCGAGACCGGCAGCGCGTTCCATCCGACGCGCCGCCCCTGCGGGACACGCGCGCCGCGCGGTCAGCGGCGAGCGCGCTCGTCGATCGGTCCCACCCCGACCGGGACGCTTCAGCGCTCCGCCCGCACGAACCCGTGCGCCACGAGCACCGCGAACGGCCGCCGCGCGCTCCTGCGTGCCAGCCAGGCGAGCCCCGCCACCGCCGCGAGCGCCGCGAACGAGACCAGAGCCCCGGCAACGAGCCCCGGCGGGACGTAGCGCATCGCCACGCGGTGCGTGCCGGCCTCGAGCCAGACGCCGCGCACGAGACCGTTCACCTCGACGATCGGCGCCGCGACGCCGTTCACGGTCGCGGTCCAGCCGTCGAGCATGGTGTCGTTCACGACCAGCAGCCCCGGCGTCCACAGCTCGGCCTCGATCTGCAGCGTGTGCCGGCCGTCCTCCGCGAGGCGCGGCGCGGGCTCGGCGTCGGCCCTGTTCGCCCCGGGCTCGTCCGATGACCCCGCAGCGGCGAAGGCCGCCGCCGGCAGGTCGCCGCGGCGCACCAGCGCGAGCCCCCCGTGCACGCCGCCGTCGCCGGAGACGAAGCGGTCGAGCGCCTCGCGCGCACCCTCCGCGGTGCGCACGCGACGCGTGACGAAGACCCGCGGCTGCACGTCCGCGAGCGTGTACAGCTTGACGCCGATGCGCTCGTCGGGAACGGCGAGCGTGCTCGCGTCGGGCGCCTCGTCGAGCCGCACCCAGCTGGTCACGTACCGCGTGCCGAGCGCCGCGAGCGCACCCAGCGCGGTCGCGCGCGGCACGCCGCCCAGCGCCTGCTGCAGCCACTCATGCTTGACGAGGTTGAGCGAGCTCGGCGCGTTCACGCTGGCGAGGCCGTAGAGCTCGCCGACGGCACCACACGGCAGGCCCCGGTCGAGCGCCACCGCGGCCGGCAGCGAGCGCGGGATCGGACGTCCGCGCTCGTTCGAGAACACGCGCGGCGCCTGCTCGCCGTCCGCCGGACCGGATGCCGCGCGGCGCGCCGCGTGGTCGGCGAGGATCGCGCGCGCCGATGCGGGCGGATCCAGCACGACCTCCGGACGTGGCGCGTACAGGGCGTCGCGGTTCGCGCGCGAGAGATCGCCGACGACGATCACACAGAGGAGCGCGCCGAGCGCCAGCGACGCGTGCCGTGCGAGCGGCGTCGCACCGAAGCGCGCCAGCGCCGCGACGACCGCCGCGGCACCGGACGCGGCCCCGGCCGCGAGCAGCGCGTGCACGCCGAGGAAGAGCTTCTCGGGGTAGCGCAGCAGGTTCGACAGCGGCACGTGCGCGTAGAGGAACGGGTACACCGGCGTGTGCGAGCCCAGCGCTACGAGCACCGCCGCGACCGCGACCACCCCCCAGAAGAAGAGCAGCCCGCGCCGCACGCTGAGGAGACCGACCAGAGCCAGCGCCAGCACGCCCGGACCGACGTAGATCTGCGGCATGAAGCGCTGGGGCGACGGGGCCCATGCGTCGCGGGCGAGCTGCACGAGGTCGGCGGGCGGGATCGAGTAGCGCATCGCCGTCGCGGCATCGATGCCCTGCGCACCGCGCCAGGTCTGCGCGAGGTAGTGGAAGAAGGGCAGCAGCTCGACCGCCGCCACCGCGAAGGCGAGCGGCGGCACGACGAGGCTCGCCGGATGCCGGCTCGTCAGCACCAGCGCGATCGCCGCGACCAGGACCATCTCGGGGCCGCCGGCCAGGAGCGCCATCGCCATCGCGAGCGTCGCGAGCGCGACCTTCACGCCGAGCGCGTGCGGGCGCAGCCATGCCCACAGCACCCACGGCAGCCACGCGGCCGAGAGCAGCTGGTTGAGGACGTTGCCCATCGACACCATGGTCCCGCCGAGCGTCCAGACCAGCGCGCCGAGCAGCGCCGCGAGCCGGGAGAGCCGGGCCGCGCGAAGCCACAGCAGCGCACCGACCGCGGTGAACAGATAGTGGCCGACGAACAGCAGGTTCAGGCCGCGTGCGAACGGCGGCACCGCGAGCAGCAGGTTCGGCGGGTAGAGCGCGCCGGCCAGCAGGTCGGGCAGGAAGGGCTTGCCGAGCGCCGCGTCGGGGTTCCACAGCGGCCACTCGCCCGCCGCGAGAGAGCGCGCGAGGAACGCCTTCAGCGGCAGCAGCGCCGCGAGGGCGTCGGGCTCGGCGATGATCGCCTGCCCGAGCAGCAGCGGTGCGAAAAACCAGCCGACCGCGAGCACCAGGGCGAGCGCGGTCCACGCGTCCTTGCGTCCGAAACGCCCCCCTGCCGTCACGACAGTCTATCGGCCGTGCCCACGACCCACTGCAGTCGCCGGAGGCGCGCGACCGCGCAAGGGCACGGCGCACATCGTCGCGAGCCGCACGGCGCTCGCTGGCGGGCCCCGCAAGTTTTTCGTCGCCCGCGGCAAAAAAATCTGCAATCCGAAGTGGCGGGCCATCCCGTAGCGTTGCCCGAAGGAACCGTTCTGGTGGGATCAGGCGAAGCCGCCCGCGTGATCACGACTCCCGAAGCCGAGCCCGCCGATCTGGTCGTCCGCTGCGCGCGAGGCGACCAGGCGGCGCTGGCGCACCTCTACGACATGACCGCCGCACACGTGAACGGGCTCGCCCTGCGCATCCTCGGCGACCGCGACACCGCCGAGGAGATCACCGGCGACGTCTTCCTGCAGGCGTGGCGCTCGGCCGCGTCCTACGACCCGAGCCGGGGCAGTCCGATCGCCTGGCTGCTGACGATCACGCGCAGCCGCGCCATCGACCGGCTGCGCGCCACCGCGACCGAGCGCAGGCAGACCGCCCCGCTCGATCTCGGCCTGAAGGCCCCGGCTCCCGGCCCCGGGCCCGAGGAGGCCTCGAGCCTCGTGCAACGCAGTCGCTTCGTCCGCGCGGCGATGGGACGTCTCAGCCGGGAGCAGCGCGAGGCGATCGAGCTGGCCTTCTTTGCCGACCAGAGCCACAACGAGATCGCCGACGTGCTCGGCATCCCGCTGGGCACCATCAAGACCCGGATCCGGCTCGGCATGGGCCGGATGCGCGACGTTCTGCGGGACCAGGGAGGATTCGCATCATGAAGCGTCTCACGACGCCCGACGCAGCGCGCGCCGCGGCGTTCGTCCTGGGGGCGCTTCCCCCGGACGCAGCCGCGGAGCTGCAGGAGCGCGTCGACGCGTCACCGGCGCTGCGCGAGGCGATCGAGTCGCTGCGCACCGTGACGGACGAGCTGCTGCTCGCAGCCGAGCCCGTGCTGCCGCGAGCCGACGTACGCGATCGGGTGCTGGGCCGCGTCGCCGCCGAGGCGGCCGGAGCCGCGTCGACGCGCCCGCCACTCCCCGATCTGCTGTTCGCCTTCGACGCCGACGCCGCGTGGACCGACTTCGGGCCGGGGCTCGAGCGCCGCGTGCTGTCGCGGGGACCCGACGCGGCCTCGTACGTCGTCCGCGTGGCCCCGGGCGCGACGATTCCCCCCCACGACCACCGGCGCGTCGAGCACTCCTACATCCTGAGCGGCAGCATCGACGTCGACGGCACGATGTGCCACCCGGGCGACTACCATCGTGCGGCCGCCGGCACGCGACACGTCGCGCCCTACTCCGCGGAAGGCTGCGTGATGCTGATCGTCGAGTCGGCGGCTTAGCGCCCCGGTCCGTCTCCCGCGCGGGGCGGCGTGAGCGCGGCGCCGAGGACCATGCCGGCGACGAGGCCACCGAGGTGGGCAACGTGGTCGCTGCCGTCGCCCGCGCCGACCAGCAGCGCGTAGATCGCGAAGACTGCGCCGACCACCTGCCAGCGCGCGAAACGCCCGCCCCACCCGGGGTCGAGACCGGTGCCGCCGAGCGCGCCCAGCACGCCGGAGATCGCTCCCGACGCGCCGGCCTTGAGGCCGGCGGACGGCGCCAGCGCGTGGCTCGCGAGGTTGCCTGCGACGCCCGTCAAGAGGAAGATCAGCAGGAAGCGGCCCGGTCCCAGCAGGTTCGCCAGCGGCGGCCCGACGAGCAGCAGGGTCACCAGGTTGGTCAGCAGGTGGGCCGCGTCGAAGTGCACGAAGACGGCGCTCGCGAGCCGCCACCACTGGCCCACCCACACCTGGTCCCAGGTGATCGCGCCGAGGTCGAGGAGCCGGGCGCGCGTCAGCGGGGCCGCCGCCTGCATGTGCACGAACCAGCCGACGCAGGCCAGCAGGGCCACCGCGACCGCCCAGTCGGCCCGGCCGAGCCAGAGCTGCCGGACGGGGACGCGCAGCGAGCGCCGGGCGCGCAGCGCCTCGTCCCGCGCCGGCCCCGACGGACCCTCCGGGAACTCCTCGTCGATCACGGTGCGCGCCCGCCGGGCGTCGTCCGCCGCGGCCACGACCACCGACCAGCCGTCGTCGCCGAGACGGCGCCGGCTCTCGGCCGGAATCCCCATCGCGGCCAGCAGGACGACCACGTCGTCGGCGCGACCGCGCTCGAGCCCGGCCGCCACCACGTCGACCGGAGGCGGTGCTTCGGACTCGGAGGTCACGGCCCGCGATCCTAGCCCGGCCGCCGCGCCCGGACGAGCGCCACCGCGACCGCGCGGACATCGTCGGGCCGCCGATCCTCGGGCCGCGACGCGCTCAGCTCGAGAATCCGGCCAGGAAGTCCCACGCCCTTTCGGTCGCGCGGAACGGGCCTTCGGGATTCGTCGCTCCGCCCGGCCAGCGATGACCGAGATCGGACACCGAGCAGAGCTCCGTGGTCGACCCGTCCGCGCAGTCCGGTGCGATCGTGCAGCTCGCGGTCGGCGCGAGCTGCGCGAAATCGCGCGCCGCGCTGCAGGCGTTGAGCTTCAGCAGCTCGCCGAACGAGAACTCGCCCAGGCGGTAGTCGACGACGGGATCGGAGATCATGTTGGTGATCTGGATCGGGCGCGGTAGTGCCGGCTCGCAGGGGAAGAGCGCGAGCGAGCCGCCGACCGGCGCGAACGCGGCGAACAGGTCGGCCGCCTCGCACGCGAGCCGGAACACCATCGCGGCGCCGTTCGAGAAGCCGGTCGCGTAGACGCGCGACCCGTCGACGCAGTACTCGCTCTCGATCGCGGCCACCATGTCGCGCGTGAAGCCGACGTCGTCGACGTTCTCACCCTGCGCGGGCTGGCAGCACACGCCCGCGTTCCACGACTGGCCGATGCCGTCGCCGGCCGCGGTGATGAAGCCTTCGGCTGCGGCCTTCGCGGGGAAGCCGGTGTTGGCCTGGATCTCGGGGCCGCTCGAGAACACGCCGTGGTAGACGAGCACCAGAGGCACGGCGTCGCCGCCGAGCGCCGACTCCGGCACGTCGAGCTGGAACGTGCGCTCGCGTCCGCCGGACGTGATCGTCACCTCGCGCGTGCCGGCAGCACCGGTCTTGCCGGCGCACGCGCCGCCGTCGTCGCCACCGTCCGAGCAGGCGGCGAGCAAGGTGAGCCCGAGCAGCGCCGCGGTGCGAAACGTCCTCATCGCGAAAACCTCCGGAGACGGGATGGTCGGGGCTGGCTCAGCCCCGGGGCGGGCACGGCGGGATCGCCGCCGCCCGCGGCGGCACGTAGGTCTGCGCGTGCAGCCCCGCGGCGGTCTGCCCGCGCAGCCCCTCGACGATGCGCACCGTCGCGCGCGTGAGCGGCTCGAGGCTCGGCTCGTGCACCTTGTCGATCGTGTCGGCCTCGTCGAACAGGTAGACCGGTGCCGTCAGGAAGCTCACGATCGGTGCCAGCGGATGGAAGAACGCGGCGTCCGTCGGCGGGTGCTCGCTGCCCGGCGGGAAGCCTTCGGGCGGCATGATGAGCGAGCGCTCGAGGCTCTCCCTGCAGATCGTGTCGGCGACGAGCTCCTCGAGCGGCGGGATGAAGCTCGTGAACCACCAGCGCCACTCGGGCTTGTCGGTCGGCACGAGCGCGCCGTCGACGCCGCGCGCCTCGCGCGCCGCGTGCTCGAGGTGGATCTCGACGACCACCTCGTCCGCGAGGAAGTCCGCGTGCGTGTCGACGAAGTGGTGCAGCCCGGCGCCGCCCGACATGTGGCCACCGTTCAGCAGGAAGAGCAGGTTGAAGGGCCGCTCGCGCGCCGGCACGCGCGACCAGTAGCGCGCCTGCGCCAGGACGAGCGCGATGCCGCTCGCATCTTCGACCGCCGATGCCCAAGGTCCGTCGTGGTGCGAGCCGATGATCACCCACTCGTCGGACGCGCCGCGCAGCGCGCCGGTCACGTTGTGCGAGATCGCGGCTGCGAGCGTGCTCGCGACGGCGAGGCGCGCGCGTGCCGGGCGTCCGGCGACGAATTCCTCGAGGCGCGCGCCGTTGCCCGGGCTCAGCCACACGGCGGGAATCATCCGCTCCACGGCGTCGTACGGCACGTAGTACCTATCGGTCTCCCAGGGCATGGTCAGGATGCCGACGTAGCCGATCGCGCCCTCTTCCAGCGCGGGCTCGAGCGCGCCGTTCAGCCGCGCGCCGAACGGCAGCGTCTGGACGTGCGTCGGGACCTCGTTCGTCGGGTCGTGGTACCAGGTCGCGAACGCGGTGAAGATGGTCTGCGGCAGGACCAGCAGCGGGTCGCGATTGACGGCGATCCGTCCCGACAGGTCCTCGTCGCCCTGGAACGTCGCGAACGCGAGGTCGCCCTCGATCTCGCCCGCGGCCGTGAACGGCGCCGGGAAGCACGGGATGGTCGTCCGGTCCGACGGCGTCTCGGGGTGCCAGACCTCGAGCACGCAAGACAGCGGCTCGAAGCGCTTCACGTCGATCGGGTCGAGCGTCACGTCCTCGAGGCCGTACTCGCGGAAGCGCGCGGCCGCCCACTGCTCGGTCCAGTCGTCGGCGGCGTAGCCCGGGCGGCGGATGCCCTGCGCGGTGATCTCGGCGATCCAGTCCATCATCGTCTCGGAGTCCGTCAGCAGCTCGTCGCGGACCGCGCCGGTCGGGTTCGTCGAGCTGCCGCGGTCGCTGCACGCCGACGCCGTCAAGCAGATGAGGGCGATCAGGGTCACCACGGCACACTGCTTCATCGCGTCGTCCTCCCGCGCGCGTACGCGGCCACTCGGATGCGGCGGCTCGTCTCACGGCCGCGCGCGGGCCGGGGCTCGGCACTGCTCGCGGCTGTCATGCGCGGCCACGCTTATCCACCTGCTCGCTGGCGATCAAGAACGTCCGCGCGGGCGGCGCACGCGGGCGGGTTCAGCCCCGCAGGTGGAGCTTCATCCCGTGATGCGTACCGGCAAAGCCGAGGCGCTGGTAGAACGCGATCGCGTCGGGGCGTTCGCGATCCGTCGTGAGCTGCACGAGATGGCAGCCGCGCTCGCGCGCCCGCCGCACGGCGTCGCCGACCAGGACGCGGCCCAGCCCGCCACCCCGGCGAACGCCGTCGATACGCACTCCCTCGATCTGCGCGCGACGCCCGCCCCGGTGCGTGAGACAGCGCAGGAACGACAGCTGCAGCACGCCGGCGACGGCGCCGTCGAGCTCCAGAACGAGGATCTCGTGCTGCGGATCACGCGAGATCTCGTCGAACGCATCGCGATACGACGCGCCCGCATCCGCCGCGTCGGCAGCGTCCTCGCGCGTCGCGCCGAGTCGGTCGTCGCGCAGCAGTGCGACGATGGCGGGCAGATCGTCCACGGTCGCGAGGCGCACGCGCGCGGTATCGGCGGCGGTCGAGTGCTCCATCGTGACGACCCTTAGCGCCGGCCGCAGGAATCGGTCAATGTCCGCGTGACGCGGAGGCACGCACGAACGCGCTGCGCGTCACGCGGAGGGCACGCATGACGACGCAACGCTGGACCGTCGGCCGGTGCACGATCACCAGCATCCTCGAGGAGCAGATCGAGCACATCCCGCCGGAGATGTTCTTTCCGGACACGACCGCAGCCGACGTCGCGCGCCACGCCTGGCTGGTTCCGGACTTCGCCGACGGCGAGGGCCGCATCGCGCTCCGGGTGCAGGCGCTGGTGATCGAGATCGGCGGCCGCACCGTGCTCTCCGACCCGTGCGTCGGCAACGGCAAGAGGCTCGCCGTGGCGTTCTGGAACGAGCGCGAGTGGCCCTTCCTCGAGCGCTTCGCCGACGCGGGCTTGGCGCCGGACCGCATCGACACCGTGGTGCACACACACCTGCACGCCGACCACGTCGGCTGGGACACGCACCTCGCGGACGGCCGCTGGGTGCCCACGTTCACCCGCGCGCGGCATCTCTACACCGCACGCGAGCTCGCCTGGTGCGAGGCGGGCGGCAACCCCGGCGTCGATCACGTGCACGAGCAGTCGATCGCACCGATCCTGGCCGCCGGGCTCGCCGACGTCGTCGCGGAGGACGCCGACCTCGGCGGTGGCCTGCGGCTCGAGCCGACGCCCGGTCACACGCCCGGTCACGTGTCGCTGTGGATCGAGTCGGACGGCGAGACCGCGCTGGTGTCGGGCGACTTCCTGCACCACCCCGTGCAGTGCGCCGAGCCCGCGTGGCACGAGGCCGGCGACGAGGACCGCGAGCTCGCCCGTACGACGCGCCGCACGATGCTCGGGCGCGCGGCCGCATCGTGTGCGCTGTTCATCGGCACGCACTTTCCCAGCCGTCCCGCCGGACGCATCGTCGCAGACGGGGCCGCCTGGCGCTTCGTGCCCGAGCGCTGAGCGCTGAGCGCCGCGCGCGAAGCCGGCGTCGATCGAGGCGCGCGGGACGGGCGGTCAGGCGCCGCACGCGCGCCCGCGCGCGCGAGGGCGCGCCGTCAAGCGACGAACGCCACCACGTGCGCGAGGCCGTGCGCGAGCATCGCCGCCTCGAGCCCGTGGCGGTGGAACAGCCGGCCCATCACCACGCCGAACAACCCGTTACCGGCGAGGGTCCACAGCACGAGGTCCGGCGTCACCGTACCGCCGTAGGCGACGATGGTCGGCAGGTGCCCGAGCCCGAACAGCAGCGCGCTGCCCGCGATCGCGCTCGCGACGGCGACCCGTCCGGGACGCTCGCCGCGGCGCCGCGCGCGCGGCGCGAGCAGCCACAGCAGCAGCGTCATCACGCCCCAGCGCAGCAACAGCTCCTCGGTGATGCCACCGTAGAGCACGCGCACCAGCAGCGACGGATCGAAGCCACTCGCGACCACGGTCGTCACCGCGGACGGTGCACGCTGGCGGAACGCGAGCAGCACGACCGCGCCGAGCAGAGCGCCAAGGGCGCCCGGTGCGAGCTGCGGTCGTAGCGCTCGCCACGCGCCGCTTCGCGTCGCGAAGGCAGCGAATACTGGGGCGGCGAGGCCGACCGTCGGCGCGAGCCGCGTCCCGATCGCGACGGCGAGCGCGAGCAGGAGGGCACTCTGGGCGAGACCGATCGCCTGCGCGACCCACCACGGCACGCGCGGCGCGTCGGCCGCGAGCGACGGCGGCAGGGGCAGCATGGCGAACGACGCGACACCGAGCATGCCGGCGAGCCACAGCAGGACGCCGAGCCGCCAGCGCGCGGGTGACGGCAGAGGGTCCCCGTACACCGCATCAGGCCCACCCGACGCGTCGACGAGGTAAGACGGTCGCGCCCCGGGGTCGTCTTGCGACGGCGGCACGGCCGCGGGCTGGGGTGCGTCGCTCAAATCGGCATCACGCCGCGGCGCAGCCCGGTCGTGCCGTAGGTCTCGCACAGGATCGGCGCACCGATCGCGGCGAGCCGGCGCGCATCCCGGGGATCGGCGTCGCGAGCATGCAGTCCTCGAAGGGTTTCAGCGCGACGAAAGGCGGTGACGCCTGGACGCGGGCGATCCACGCAGCCGTCCGCGGCCAGCGTCCGGCGTCGACCACCCATGAACGGCACGATCGGGTCGATCTCGAACGGGATGCCCTTCGCGAGCAGGACCGCGAGCACCTTCCGCACGTAGGGCGAGACGTAGCGCCGATGACGGTGACCTGGGCGGTCACGCCGGCGTGCGCGATCTCGCCGGACGGCCCGGGCGGCGCGAGTGCACGCAATGTGCTCGCCGCGGGTCCTCGCTCGCCGTGACGATCATGCGCGCACACGCTTACCGGGCGGCGAAGCTCCGTCAAGGCGAGCGACAGGCGAGCGACAGGGCGCTCCCTCGATGCGTCGGCGCGGAGAGCCGGCCGGCAGCCGGCGTCAGCCGAGCAGCCCGCGCAGGTGTACCGCCCCGCAGAAGGTCACGGTCAGCCCGCCGAGCCGGCGCTCGTAGGGGTCACCCGGATCCGGGGTCACGACGAGGTTGCGGCCGCTCGGGTGCAGCGCTCGAAAGGCCTTCAGCGCGCCCGGGTCGAAGGCGGCCGCCGACCACTTGCACTCGATCGCATCGCAGCTCGCACGACCGCGCGGCACGACGAAGTCGACCTCGCGCTTCGCCTTGTCTCGCCAGAACTGCACCGCGCGCCCGCCCGGCAGGCTCGCCAGCGTGTCGCGGACCAGGTGCTCCCAGAGCGGCCCGCAGTCGTCGGTGCGCAGGCGATCCCAGCCGCGCACGTGCGCGACGAAGCCAGTGTCGAAGCCGTAGACCTTCGGCTGCCGCACGAGTTCGCGGGTGCCGCCGCCGTGAAACGGCCGCACCACGTGGATCGCGTGCATCACCTGCAATGCCTCGAGCCAGCCGAGTGCGGTCGGGCGTGAGACGTCGCAGGTGCGCGACAGGCTGCTGACGTCGAGCAGCCCGCCGCTCTGGCGGAGCAGCGTCTCGAGGACGCGCAGGAAGGCCGTGCGCTTGCCGATCCGGAACAGCTCCTGGACGTCGCGAGCGAAGAACGAGTCGAGCCACTCGGCGTAGAGCTCGGGATCGGAGCGCTCGGCGAGGAGCGCCGGCGGCAGACCGCCGCGATGGAGCCGCTGCTCGATGTTCGCGCCGAACGCGTCCGTCTCCTCGGCGAGCACGGGCAGGAGCACGACCTCGCGCTTCCTGCCGGTGAGCGCATCGCGGAACTTGCGCGTCGCGGCCAGCGTCGAGGACCCGGTCGCGAGCACGCGCAGGCCGGGATAGGCGTCGGCCGCGATCTTGAGCAGGCGGCTCGGATCGGGCAGCTGGTGCACCTCGTCGAGCACCACGACGCGACCCTTCTGCGACGCCCAGAAGCGCTCGGGCTCGGCGGTGCGTGCGGCGACGCTCGGCAGGTCGCAGTTGAAGTAGTGCTCGCCGGCGAGGGTCCGCGCGAGTGTCGTCTTGCCGACGCGGCGCACTCCCGACAGCCAGACGATCGGCGCCTGGCGCCACGCACGCTCGATGCGGTCGACCCAGATCTGGCGATGGATCACAAGTGCACTTTACATCTGGTAGTACTGTATGTAAAGCGCATCTCGCATTGAGGCGCCCGGCAGGCACGGGATCGCAGCCGTCGTGCAGCGCCATCACCTGGTCCTCGATGCGCCGGTCGGGCCAGCTCACCACGGGGTTCGCGATCGCTCCCCAGTCGATGAAGTGCGTCGTGGCGCGGTCGGCCTCGCCGCCGAGCTGCGATTGCACGAGCAGCATCGCCTCGCGGCGCTGCGCGCACGTGAGGCAGTCGACGCGACGTCGCTGCCACGGAAACGCTCGCTCAGAGCTCCCAGTCCGGCTGCTCGGGATCGGGCGATCGATAGCTGCACAGCGCACCCGTGCGGATCGACGCGTCGAGGTGGCGCGCGAGCGCGGGCGCGTGCTCGCGGATGCGCTTGACGGCATCCGAGATCGCGCGCGTGACGTTCACCCGGGCGCGCTCGGCGGCGGCCGCGACCGGACGGTCGCGGCCGCCGAGGCCGACCGCCGCGGCGAGCTGTCGCGACAGGAACTCGATCTCGCGCCGGATCCGGCTCGCCCGCTCGGCGTCGTTGAACGAGTCGGCTTCGGCGAGCTCGGTGCGCAGGCCGGAGAGCCGGCTGCGGTAGGCGCTCTTCGCCGCGGGGTCGAGCGCGACACCGGCGTCGCCCAGGCCGCCCGCGACCAGGTCGCTCGTGTCGAGCAGCGGCGGCGCGGCGCCGTCGGCACGAAGCAAGGAGACGAGAGTGAGCGCCGGAACGTCCTGCTCGCGGTGCCGCAGCAGCTGGGCGAGGTAGAAGAGGCCCTTCGAGTCGCGCAGCCGGACGTCCTGCCCGGCGAAGCGCAGCGTCCAGTACTCGCCGTTCCGGCGAAACGCGTTGCGCGCCCGGTCTGCCGCCGGCAGCGCCGGCGACGTCGCGCGTGCCGGCGCACGCTCGCCCGTCGCGCGGTGCGCAGCGACCGGACGCAGGAAGCCGCGCAGCGCGTGCTCTCCGGCGGGCTCGACGAGCACGCCCGTACCGGCGCTCGTGGCGACGCTCTGCGAGAGCAGGATCTCGTTCGCCTGCGCCGCCTCCGCGAGGCGCACCGCGAGCCGGGAGACCGTGCCGATCGCCGCGTAATCCGAGCGTGCCTCGAAGCCGATCGCACCGAGCGTCGCAGCACCGCTCGCCACGCCGGCGCCGAGGCTCAGCTCGAAGCCGCGCTCCTCCCAGCGTGCGAAGACCACGCGGCAGCAGTCGCGGATCGCGAGCGCGAGCCGTACCGCGCGCACGGCCGCATCGGGCTGCGGCACCGGGTCGTTGAAGAAGATCATCACGCCCTCGCCGGTGAAGCGCTCGACCGCTCCCTCGAAGGCGGTGACCAGGCGGCCCACCTCGGCGTGGTATTCGCGCAGCACGGCCATCAGCTCGTCCGGCGCGCGTGTCTCGGCGAACAGCGTGAGGCCGCGCAGCTCGAGGAAGAGCGCGACGATGTCGCACCGGTGCGAGTGCAGCGGGTCCACCGCGTCCCCGGCGAGGACACGCTCGGCGATCTGCGGCGGCAGGAAGCGCTTCAGCCGGCCGAAGCGCTCGAGCGCGTCGATCTGTCGCGCGACGCGGTCCTCGAGCGTGCGGTTCCACTCGGCGAGCTGCGTCGCCTGGCGCCGGACGGTGTCGTGCAGCTCCTTCACGTGCAGCAGCGAGCGCACGCGCGCCAGCAGCTCCGGCTGGCTGATCGGCTTCGAGAGGAAGTCGTCGGCGCCCGCCTCGATACCGGCAACGCGCTCCTGCGTCGCGTCGAGCGCCGTCACCAGCACGACCGGCAGCGTGGCCGTCGCCGGGTTGGCGCGGATGGCGCGACAGACGTCGTAGCCGCTCATGCCCGGCATCAGCACGTCGAGCAGCACCAGGTCGGGCGGCGCACCTGTTCCACCGTGCACCTGCGCGAGGGCTTCGGCTCCCGAGGCGGCCGTGACGACGTCGTATCCCGAACCCGTCAAGAGCTCGGCGAGCAGCTTCACGTTGCGCGGCGTGTCGTCCACGACCAGGATCCGCGCCTGGCTCATGCGGGCACCGGGGCGAATGGCGCGCCGCGCGCGAGCAGCCCGCGCGCCGCGCGCGAGAAACGCGGGCAGCTCGATCGGCTTCTCCTGATAGGCGTCGAAGCCGGCCGCGCGCACCTGCTCGCGGTCGCCCGGCATCGCCGACGCCGACACCGCGAGCACCGGAATCGCCCGCGTCGCCGGGTCGGCGCGCAGCGCGCGCAGCGCCGAGATGCCGTCCAGCACCGGCAGCCGGATGTCCATCACGACGAGCGCCGGAAGGAGCTCCTTCGCCATGCGCACGCCGGCGTCGCCGGCCGCGGCTTCGGCGATCCGGTAGCCGTGGTGCGCGAGCAGGTCGTGTACCAGCCGGCGGCTCTTGACGTCGTCCTCGACGACCAGGATCAGCTCGCCCGTCATGAAGCACCTGGCAGGCTGAAGGTGAAGGTGGATCCGCTGCCGGGCGCGCTCGTCACCCAGATGCGGCCGCCGTGCAGCTCGACGAGCCGCCTGGCGAGGCTCAGCCCGAGGCCGGTGCCCTCACCGCGGCGCGCGGCGTCGTCACCGACCTGGCGGAACTCCTCGAACACCGCTTGCTGGTCATCGGGCGCGATGCCGATCCCGGTGTCGTGCACGGCGATCTCGAGCGCGCCGTCGCGACCGGCAGCGGACACCTCGACGAGCCCACCCGCGGGCGTGAACTTGACGGCATTCGAGAGCAGGTTCACCAGCACCTGCTTGACCTTGCGCTCGTCGGCGACCACCTCGCCGAGGTCGTCGGCGATCGTGCAGCGCAGCTCGACCCCGTTCCGGCTCGCGCGCTCGCGCACCAGCGTGAGCGCGTTGTCCACCGCCGCGGGCAGGTCGAAGGCCGATCGCTCGAGCTCCATCCGGCCTGCCTCGATCTTCGACAGATCGAGGATGTCGTTGATCAGCGACAGCAGGTGCCGGCCCGACTCGAGGATGTCCTGCACGTAGCCGGCCTGGCGCTCGTTCAGCTCGCCGAACATGCGCGCCTCGAGGAGCTGCGAGAAGCCGAGGATCGCGTTGAGCGGTGTGCGCAGCTCGTGCGACACGCTGGCGAGGAACTCGCTCTTGTGACGGTCCGCGATCTCGAGCAGGCGCGACTTCTCGGACAGCTCGTCACCGCGGCGCGCGAGCGCCGCGGTGCGCTCCGCGATGCGCAGCTCGAGGCCACGGTTCAGCTCCTGCAGCTCGTCGAGCAGACGGCCGCGCTCGCGCACCGTCACCTCGAGGTCGTCGCGCAGGACGTTCACCCGGTCGGCAAGCCCGAGCGACAGCGTGATCGCGGTCGACAGCACGACCAGCCCGAAGGCGTTGTCGGTGAAGACGTTGCTCGGCAGGAAGCCGTAGCCGCGCAGCGCCCAGACGAACAGCGCCGAGATCGCGACCGTCCAGGTGAGGAGATAGTAGCGCGCCGGACGGTAGCCGGCGCGCCAGCAGCGGTAGCCCGCGACCAGCAGCAGCGTCGCCCCGGTCATGCCGATACCGCCGTTCACCACGACGAACGAGCGTACGCTGCCGAACAGGGGCCAGAGGAGGCCTGCGGCAGCGGCGACGGCGAACCCGAGGAGCCAGCGATCGAGCAGCGGCGCGTAGGTGCGCGTCACGAGGAAGCTCCGCGCGAACACCGCGGACATCATGAAGGAGAGCCCGGCCGCGATGTGGATCGCCCAGCGTGCCAGCGCGGGTGAGCGCGGGAACAGGTACTGGGTGCTGAAGCCGTTCAGCGCCGCGTGATACATGCCCCACGCGGAGATCAGCAGGACGTAGTGCAGGTAGCTGCGGTCGCGCAGCGTCAGCAGCAGCACCAGGTTGTAGACGATCAGGATCGCGAGGATGCCGTAGGTGAAGCCGTAGGTGAACGCCTCGCGGCGGCGCTTGTCGGCGAAGGCGGCGCCCGACCAGACCTCGAGCGGCAGCAGCATCGTGTCCTCGCCGGCGAAGCGCAGATAGACGGTCTCGTCGCGGCCCGGCACCAGCGGCAGCCGGAAGGTCGGGTTCCGGTAGGCGATCTCCCACGACGTGAACGGAATCAGGTCACCAGCGCGCCGCTCGGTGAAGCCGCCGCTGCCGTCCGGCAGGTACACGCTCACCCGGTCGACGACCGGCCAGCCGACCTCCACGAGCCAGCCGCCGTCGCCCGGCACGTCGGCGCGAAGCCGCAGCCGCGCCCAGTAGGTCGCGCCGGTGAGGCCAAAGTTCGGCACGCTCGCGCCGGCGAGCGCGAAGCGCGCCGCCGCCGGCCCCGTCGTGACGTCTGCGACCGTCAGCGTGCCGTCCGGGTCGGCGAGCACCTCGAGGTGCCCGGCGACGGGGTACGCACCGCGTGGGTCGGCGAGCACCAGCGGCGGGACCTCGCCGGCCCCGGCCGGCGCGACGGGCGACGACGCCAGCGCCGTCAGCAAGGCGATCGTACGCCCCAGCGGAAGGAGACGGCTCGGAGTAGCGCGCTGCACGGCGGACTCGGCGACGCCGCAAAGGGTTGCCTACCGGCGCGGGCCGGTCAAGCCGCCCCGCCCATCGTTCATTGCGACCGAACGTCGTTCGGTTCCGTACCGCTCCCCGGGCCGCGATCGGCGCGCCCGGCGGCGCTCGGGCCACGGCGCACCGAACGACGTTCCGTCGAAGCTCTTGCCTACCGTGCAGAGGTGCCGCTTCGTCCTTGCAGCGGCTCGGAGGACACCATGCGATCCTGCCTGCGCGTCACGCTCATCCTCACGATCGTCGTCGCGGCGCTGGCCGCGGGCCACGCAGCCCCGGCCCTGGCGCGCGACTACCACGTCGACACGACGGCCGATGATCCCACCCTCGGCACGTGCGACGAGGACGCGCCGGTCGCCGACTGCAGCCTGCGCGGCGCACTGGCCGATGCGAACGCTCGGCCGGACACGGAGGAGAGCACCATCTACCTGCCGTCCGGCACCTACCTGCTCACGACCCCGACCCCCTGCGTCTTCCGTACCTACCAGCTCGGCACCCACGGGCTGACGACGACCGCCCTGTGCATCGCCGGCCGGATCACGCTGCGCGGCAGCCAGGGTGTCGCGTCGTCGGTGATCATCGACGGCAACTCGAGCGACCGGGTGGTCCTGGTCGGCAACGACGCGCCCGCGCGCATCGAGCACGTGACGATCCGCGGCGGTGCACAGCAAGGCGGCACCCTGATCGGCGGCGGCGGCGGGGTCAACAACGGCGGCGACCTGACCCTCCTCGACTCGGTCGTCACCGCCAACTCGGCGCGCGCCGGCGGTGGCGGCGTGTACAGCTCGGGGACGCTGCGCGTGCGCCGCTGCCGCATCGCCAACAACACGTCGGCCGGTCCCGGGGGCGGCGTGGAGGTCTCCTCGTTCAACGTTCCCGTCGACGCCTCGATCCTCGACTCCACGATCGCGAACAACACCTCGGCCGAGCAGCAGGGCGGCGGCATCTTCGTCTACGGCGGCAACAACGGCGGCACGACGGAGATCAAGCGCAGCACGATCTCGGGCAACGAGGCGACCTTCCAGGGCGGCGGTGGCATCTGCGTCGCGGGCAACCGTCAGACGGTGAACATCGAGAGCTCGACGATCAGCGGCAACCGCGCCGGCTGGTACTACGGCGGCGGCCTGTGGAGCACCGGCGTCCTGAACGACGTCCACCTGCGCAACGTGACGGTCAGCAACAATCGCTCGCAGGACGCGAGCGGCACGCGCGGTGGGGCAGGCGGCGTCGCGAACGACGAGGCGAGCATCATGACGTTCGGCAACACCGTCGTCGCGGGGAACTTCGCGCCCGACTTCGCGCCCGACTGCTACGACGGCGGTCGGGCCACCAGGATCGGCTCGGACGGCTACAACATCATCGGCAACCAGGGGCCCGGCGGCGACGGCGGCACGTACTGCGACCTGACCACGGCCGACGGCGACCAGCTCAACGTCGACCCGCAGCTCGAGCCGCTACGCGACAACGGCGGCCTCACCGAGACGCACGGCACCGTGCTCGGCAGCCCGGCGATCGACGGCGGTGCACCGAGCGGCTGCCGCGACACGGGCGGCAACGTGCTGACCGGCGACCAGCGCGGCGAGCCGAGCCCGACCGACGGTGACGGAGACGGCGCCGCGCGCTGCGACGCCGGCTCGTACGAGAACGGCGGCGGCTTCGGCGTCGGCGAGGTCGTGCCGCCGAACGGCGGCAACGGCGGTGCGGTTTGCGCGTTGATCCACGGCCGCGGCTTCGCCGACGGCACGACCGTCAAGCTCACCCGGCCCGGTGCGCCGGACATCGCAGGATCGCCGGTCAACGTCAGCGACGACGGTACGGTGATCGCGACCTCGTTCGATCTCGCCGGTCGCGCGACCGGCGACTACGCGATCGAGGTCGAGAATCCAGACGCGACGACGACCGTCCGCTCGAGCGCGTTCACGGTCGAGGCGGGCGGACAACCCGACGTCTGGGCGGAGATCATCGGACCGCTGTCGCTCCGCCGCGGCCGCTGGACGCGCTTCTTCTTCGTGTACGGCAACCGCGGCAACGCCGACGCGCTCGGCGTGCCGATCCAGATCGCGGCGGCACCCGGCGTCGGCCTGCAGCTGAGCTTCTCGGCCGGGCCCCCGCCAGCGAATCCCGATCAGGTGTTCACCGACTGGAGCACGATCAGCACCGCGGTCGATGCGCGGCCGGTCACCGACTACACGGTGTACCCGTTCCTGCTGCCGATCGTGCCGGCGGGCTACACCGGCTCGCTCGAGTTCCGCGTCAACCTGCCGGCCGACGTGCCGGGTGCGACGCCCCTCCTGGTGCCGTTCATCGGTGCGCCGGTCGCCCGCCCGGACGGCCCCGACGCGGACATCGAGCCCGATGTCGATGCCGAGTACGTGCAGCACCACGTCGACAACGCGCTCCGCTACGCGCGCGACGTGCTCGCCATCACGCCGCCGACCGACCTCGCGTTCATGACGGGGTACGTGGGCGCGCAGCTCGGACGCATGGTGCGGCTCGGCGGCGAGGCGTGGATCACCACCTTCGGCGAGCCCGACGGCGACGGCAGCGGCAGCGGCGGCGGCGGGGCAGGCAGCGCGGACGGCACCAAGGCCGGCGGCGACGACTCCTCGCCGGTGCGCTGCCTCGAGCCCTGCGTGACGATCGACGTCATCACGAGCACCGCGGTGGAGAACGGCAACCCGCCGCCGCCGATCCCGGTCGCCGGCGGTGGAGCCGGCTGCAGCGGCGACCGCGTGAACGGCTGCCCGTCGAAGAAGCGCTGGCCCGGCGGCCGGCAGTGCGCGTGTCCGCCGCCGACCGACCCGGTCGCGCCGTTCGATCCCAACGGCAAGTTCGGCTCGGCGATGGGCACCGGCTACGTCTCGGACGACGAGCCGCTGCGCTACACGATCCTGTTCGAGAACGACCCCGTGCTGGCGAGCGCAGCAGCGCAGGAGGTTCTGATCACCGACGCGCTCGACGCGGACAAGCTCGACCTCGACACGTTCAGCCTGGGCCCGATCGTGTTCGGCAACCGGCAGGTGTTCCCGCCGGCGGGCGTGCAGGACTTCTTCACCGACGTCGACCTGCGCCCGGAGCAGAACCTCATCGTGCGCATCCGTGCCCTGCTCGAGCGCGCGACCGGCGTCGTCACCTGGCGCTTCATCTCGCTCGACCCCGAGACGCTCGACTTCCCCGAGGACGCGCTGGCCGGGTTCCTGCCCCCGAACGTGAACCCGCCCGCGGGCGACGGCGGTGTCTCGTTCACCGTCAAGGCGAAGCCGCTGCTGCCGAGCGGCACGCAGGTGTGCAACGACGCGGACATCGTCTTCGACACGAATCCACCGATCATCACGCCGGCCTGGTGCAACGGCATCGACCGCGATCCGCCGCAGAGCGCCGTCGCTGCACTGCCTCCGGTGAGCAGCAGCACCGACATCGCGCTGTCCTGGAACGGCAGCGACGTCGGCTCGCGCATCGTCGAGTACCAGGTGTTCGCGTCGACCGACGGCGGCCCGTACGAGCTGGTCGTGCCGGGGACGCTCGACACCCAGGCGACCTTCTCCGGCGTCGCGGGTCGGAGCTACGCGTTCTACAGCGTCGCGCGCGACGACGCCGGCAACGTCGAGGCGGCGCCGCCCGCGCCCGACGCGACCACCCGCGTCGGCACGCCGGTGTCGGCGCGCAACATGGCGGTGACCGTCCTGCGCGGCCCCAAGCGCGCCACGTTCAAGGAGGGCAGCACGAGCGCTGCGCAGCGCTTCGCCGTCGTCCTGCAGAACCGCGGGGCGACGCCCGAGGTGATCCCCGACGCGGCAGCGCTCGCGGCGCTGGTGCGGCTCGAGCTCGAGAGCATCGCCTCACCCGCCTGCACGCCGGCCCCGGTCGTGAGCCTGAAGCCGATCAAGGCGCGGCAGTTCCCGATCCGGCTGAAGCCGAAGGGCAAGCGCGCGGTGCTGTTCGAGGCACGCCTCGCCTGCGCCGGGGATCCGGCGAAGGGGCCGGGGCACGAGGATTACCGCGTGACGGCGCGCGTCGACCTCGCCGCGCTCGCCGGCGTCGACGGGTATGCGCAGGACGACGTCTGCCCGCGTCGCGTGTCGCCGCCCGGCGTGCCCGTTCCGAATCTCGACGGCAGCATCCTCGACAAGGGCTGCGGCGCGCGTCTCGCCGACGGCACGTTCGGCGGCCCGGTGCTGCTCGACGTGGTGCTGAAGCCGCGCTGAGGCGGCCGTCCGCTCACGGCAGCAGCACGATCTTCCCGGCCGAGCCCGGCTCCATCACCTCGCGGTGCGCGCGCGCCGCCTCGGCGAGCGGCAGCTCACGTCCGATCAGCGGACGCAGCGAGCCGTCGTCGAGCCCGGCGCCGATCGCGACGTAGGCCCGGCGCAGGTCCGGGGCCGGCGCGTTCACCAGCGACATGCCGAGGATCGACGCATCGACGCGCATGGTGAGGCGCGGCTCGAACTCGAGCGCGCCGCGGCTGCCGATGACGACGATGCGCCCGTAGCGCGCGAGCGCGTCGAAGTCCTTCACGAGGTTCACGTTGGCGAGCATCTCGAGGATCACGTCCACGCCGCGACCGCCGGTGAGATCGCGAACACGCGTCAAGTAATCGGGCGCATGGTGGTCGACGACGTGGTGCGCGCCGAGCTCCCGCACGCGCTGCCGGCCCTCGTCGGTGCCGCCGGTGCCGATCACCGTGACGCCCGCGGCGCGCGCGAGCTGCACGGCAGCCGAGCCGACGCCGCCGCTCGCGCCGTGCACCAGCAGCGTCTCGTCGGGAAGAATGCGCGCCCGCTGGAACAACCCGCGATACGCGGTCGCCCACGGGATACCGATCGCCGCGCCCGCCTGGAAGGTCACGTGCTCGGGCAGCGGGTAGACGTCGGCCGCGCTGGCGAGCGCCTTCTCGGCGTAGGAGCCGGTGAAGGCGCGGCTGGTGAACACGCGATCGCCCGCCTTCACGCCGGAGACGTCGGCACCGACCGCGTCGACCACGCCGGCCGCGTCGCCGCCTGGCGTGTACGGCAGCGGTGCACCGTAGCCCTGCTGTCCGGCGCGGATGTACGTCTCGACCGGGTTCACACCGGCCGCGTGCACGCGGATGCGCACCTGTCCGGCCGCGGGCTGCGGCTCGGGGACGTCACGCAGCTCGAGTACCTCCGGTCCGCCGTGCTTCTCGACGCGAATCGCCTTCATCGCCGTGTCCCTCCCGACCGATCGTCGTACGACTTGACGACCCTGCATCTATCCCCGCCGCCGGCGCGATGGTAGCGTCGCGCGCATGGCGCAGGCCCCCCGGCCGGCGCAGCCGACGAGACCGTCACGCTCGCGGCACTGCCCGACGTGCGCGTCCCGGTGGCGTCGATCCTGCCGCCCGCAGACGCCGCCGTTGCCGAAGACTGACCTTCGTCGACCACGACCGCGGACGTTCCGATCGAGCGTTCCGGTCGGGACGCAGGTCGCGCAGGATCGAGATCGCGTCACGCGTCCTGGCGCCGCTTCACGGCGCAGCACCCGCGCGATCTCGCGCGCGCGGGCTCACTCCTCGTACGTCAGCAGGAACTCGCCCTCGGCCGCGTTCGCACCGTCCCAGCACTGCACGATCACCTGCGCGTCGGCGTCGACGATGCTCACCGTCTCGGCCTTGCAGTGCGTGGCCGAGCCGGAGCCCGACCCCGCCACGGTGACGTGGACGTTGCCGTTCGCACCGAAGCTGCCCATGAGCCCGAGGCGCGCGGCGTAGCGGCCGACCCCCAGGCGCGAAACGCTGTTCGCCGCCCCAGCCGAGTTGTACTCCTCGGCCGGACCGACCTCGGGCATCGCCGGGTTGCGCATGCGCAGGTAGGCGCCGTTCACCACGAAGAACGGGGCCAGCGGGGCGTTGCGGAACACCGACAGCGTGAACTGCGCGTCGGCCGTCGAGCCGGCCGCGTTCCGGCAGTCGACGTCGACACCGAAACGCCCGTCGACGTCGAGGCCGTATTCGAGCACGCGGCACCGGGCGAGGCCCTCGCCGTACGCCGACACCATGACGCCGACGTCCGTCCCGGTCGCGATCCCCGGCAGGGTCGCGCGGTACGTGCCGACCGCCAGGCGCTCCACCGTGTTCAGGGATCCGGTGACGTTGTACTGGTAGAGGGTGTCGGGGACGTACTCGTTCTCCGACGCCTCGTCCGCCCACAGGAACGCGCGCAGGTCGCTGCCGGGCGCGGGCTGCGTCCACACCACGTCGAAGCGCGCGTCGGCGGCGGCGCCGGCTGCGTCGAAGCAGCGTACCGCCACGTTCATCGCACCCATGTTCAGGAACCACGAGGACACGACGCACGAGCTCGCGTCGCTCTGACGCCCGCTCACGTGCGCGATGCCACCCGCGCCTCCGGCTTCGAGACCGCCGAGCACGACCACGTACCGCCCCACGCCGTCGCGCTCCACCGCGTTCGGCTGGTTCGCCGAGTTGACCGATCCGCTCGGCGCGTAGGCTGCGGCGCTCTCCTGGTCGGCGAAGCCCCACGCCGTGCGCAGCACCGCCGGCGGGCACGTCGGTCGGCCACCCGAGCCGCACGTGCCGGCGACCTGGAAGCTCTGCGACGCCTGCTCCCAGACGAGGAACGCGCCCTGGTCGGCGGCGGGGAAGTCGCGCAAGAACCCGAGGCCGCTTGCCCCGGACAGGAACGGCACGCCGAAGCTCGACGTGCGGAACGTGGCGCGGGCGAACTCGACGCCGGCGTCGCGCACCACGATCTCGTGCTCCCCGTCGGCGAGGAGCCCGAAGTTGTAGAGCACTCCCCAGCCGTTGTTCGCGTCGCCGCACACCGGAATCGTGTCGGCCCGGGATGTGCCGTAGGCCGCCTGGATCGCGGCACCGCCGTCGATCGACAGCGTGATCGCGGTCGGTCCACCGGCGGTGCACTTCCAGCCCGACAGCACGCCGATACCGCTCTTCGCGGCGCCGGACTGCGGGTTCTCGAGCACGCCCTCGGCGCGGACGTCCGTCGCCGGAAGCAGGATGCCGGCGACGGCGAGCGCCCCGAAGGTCGCCGCACGTGCCCTGCGGCGCCACGTGCTTCTGCTCGCGGAATGCCCGGCCGGCCCCGTCTGGTGCCTGCAGGCGGTTTCGCGTCGCGACTCGTCCACGGTGGCCTCCCCCGCCCGGTTGCGAGAAAAACCGGACAGTCTGGACATCGGCCGGTCCGTGCGTCCGGACGAGAGCGCGCCCGCCCTGGCACTCGCTCTCATCCGCCGACGAACCGGCGAGGCGTGAAGCGGATGCCCCCCACCCAGCTTCGACGCCTCGCCGGCCCGTCGATCCGGGCGACGCCAGCGATGCAACTGCAGCCGCGAGCCGGGTGCGATGCAAACGGCGCGCCAAGGGCACGACGTGCAGAACCCGCGTGAATCCTGGTCTTCACACTCGCGCCGCGCGGTAGCCCTGCCCGGGCCATGGGCAGATGCGCGCAGCAGGGCAGACACGGCCGCGCGACGGCCGTCCGACCGCAGCGTCACTCTTCGGCGGCGAGGTCCTTCTTCGTCCAGCCCTGCGGCACCTGGAACAGCTTCGGATCGACGTCCTTGCGCTCGATCTTGGTGACCTTCATGCCCTGCGCGCCCTTGCCGTTGCCGGTGGTGCGCACGCGCAGCGGGAAGCCATCGATCTGGTCGATGACCTCGAACGCCTCGGCGCCCGGAGCGGCCTGCATCCCCTCGAAGTTCACCTCGGCCATCATCTGCTGCTGGAAGAGCGTCATCTTGCGCAGACCGCTCACGTCTTGCGCCGACAGGCCGAGGTCGCTCCACGAGGCGACGCACGCCTCGGCGATCTTCTTGCCGCCGCGCATGACGTCGAAGCCCTTGCAGGCGCGGTCGGCGACCTTGTCGGTGGTGCCGTTGGCGACGGCCTTCGCGGGCTCGACGGCCGCTTTCGGCGGCGGCGCCTTCATCAGCATGTCGCCGCCCATGCCCGCCATCGCCTGCTCGACGACCTTCCTCTGTTCCGGGGGCATCTTCGCGAGCTGCGCCTGCATCTGCTTGCGCGCGTTCTCGAGCGCGCCGCCGAGGCGCTTCGCGTCCTGGCGCGTCATCTCGACGTAGCTCTTCTCGCCCGCGTTCAGGAAGACGAACGACTCGGGCTGGGCGCGGAACAGGACCGTGCCCTCCATCTCGCCGTCCTTGGTGCCGGTCGTGCCGTCGATGCGCACGCGGTCGCCGTCGACGTACATGGTGCCGCGGTGCTGCGGACCGGCGGGCTTCGCGCCTTGCCCGGCCGGCGCGGGCTGGCCCTCGCTCTCGGTGACGACCACCACCGCCGCGTCCGCCGCGCCGGCAAGCGCCGCCAGAGCCACCGTCGCGACGAGCCTGATTCCCGCGTACCGCATCGCTGCTCCCGTCTGTCCTGGGTTCGACATCCGCCGATCAAAGACCAACTCGCCGCCGGAGGAAAGCCCCGCGCGCGATCGGGCGACCGCCGTACTAGCGGCAGCGCGTGGATCCGGTGGTCGTGGCGGTGTTCGCGCTGGTCTACCTCGGCATGATGCTGGGAAGCCTGCCACCGCTCGCGCTGGACCGGACCGGTATCGCGGTCCTGGGCGCGATCGTGCTGATCGCCAGCGGGCGCATCGGGCTCGGCGAGGCGGCGGTTCCGACGGTGCTCGGGCTCGGCGCGACGTGGTGGGTGATCCGCGCGTCCGTGCGCGGCCGCTGGGCCGGCACGACGCCGGTGCCGGCCGCGCACGACGTCCGCTTCGATCGCTGGCAGACGGCCAAGGGGCTGATCGTCCTCGGCGTCGTGGTCGTGCTGTTCCTCGTGACCGAGTGGCCGCGCGAGATCGTCGCGCTCGGTGCGGCGGGCGTGCTGCTGGTCAGCCGGCAGACCGCGTCGCGCGACACGCTGGGCGCGCTCGACGGGCAGCTCGTGCTGCTCTTCATGGGGCTGTTCGTCGTCAACCAGGCGTTTTCTTCCAACGGGCTGCCGGCGCGGCTGCTCACCGACGCCGCCGCACACGGCGTCGATCTGCGCGCACCGGGTGCGCTGTTCGCGCTGACGGCCGTGCTGTCGAACGTCGTCTCGAACGTCCCCGCGGTGATGCTGCTGCTGCCCGCGGCGACGCACCCGCAGGCCGGTGCC
The DNA here is from genome assembly GCA_016874715.1 of Deltaproteobacteria bacterium. Classification (GTDB taxonomy): domain Bacteria; phylum Desulfobacterota; class Binatia; order UBA12015; family UBA12015; genus VGTK01. Next base: position 27,610 of record VGTK01000011.1, read on the forward strand.
GTGCTGGCGCTGTCGAGCACGCCCGCGTCGGCGTGCCGGTGACGCTCACGACGCTCGCGATCGCCGCCCTCTGGCTGTGGCTGCCGCGCTGAGCGCGGCCCTCCCCTCGGCAACTCAACCTACCAACGGCAGGACCGCGCGGCCGAGCAGCGCGATCGTCTCGAGGCGCTCGGCGTGGCTGCCCGCCAGGTGCAGCGCGACCTCGCCGACGCCGAGCGCGGCGAACGCGCGCAGGCGCTCCGCCGCGCGCTCGGGCGTGCCGAAGACGTGCTCGCGCTCGACGTCGCCGAACAGCTTCGCCATCGCGGCGGCGCCGCCCACGCGGCGCCGCGCCGCGTCCTCGGTCGGCGCGATCGCGGCGAGCGCGTAGACCGAGCGCGCGAGCGCGCGCGGATCGCGCCCGACGGACGCGCAGGCCGCGTCGAGATCGCGCAGCCGCGGCTCGAGCTCGGCCGCAAACGGGCAGTTCCAGCCGTCGGCCGCCCGGGCCGCGGCGTCGAGCGCCGCGCGCGAGCGCCCGCCGACCCACAGCTCGGGCCGCGCCACGGCCTCTCCGTCCGCCGGCAGCAGCGCGCGCAGGCGCTGCAGCGCGTCGGCGAGCGCGTCGCCGCGCGCCGCCAGGTCGTGCGTCGCGAGGCCGAGCGACTCCGCCGCGCGCCGGTAGGTGAAGCCGCCGAGTCCGACGCCGAGGACGAGTCGACCTGGTGCGATCGTCGCGAGCGTGCGCGCCTGCAGGGCCAGCAGCCCGGGATCGCGCAGCGGCAGCACCAGCACCAGCGGTCCGAGCCGGATGCGCGCGGTCGCGCCCGCGAGTGCTGCGAGCAGCGTCCAGCACTCGAGCGGCGGCGCGGCGCCGGCGCGGAGCGGCACCAGGTGATCGGGGACCCACACGGCGTCGAGGCCCGCGTCCTCCGCGGCGCGTGCCAGCTCGCGAACCTGTGGAAAGGACACGCCGTGCACCGGCAGCTCGATGCCTACGCGGACGCGGCTCGACGAAGCGCTCGTCATGATGGCTCGGTCACCGGAATGCCGTTCATGCTGGCTCGGACCCGTACAGACGATAGCGCCGGAGCCCCGGCAGGACGAGCGCCAGGACGGCCGCCGACGCGGTGCACAGCAGCCCGCCCACGATCACCGACGTGCGCACGCCGGCGAATCGTGCCAGCGCGCCCGCCTCGAGCTCGCCGAGCTGCGGGCCGCCCATGAAGAAGATCATCGTGACGCCGGTCATGCGCCCGCGCAGGTGATCGGGCGTCAGCAGCTGACGGAGCGTCTGGCGCACCACGGTGCTCGCGCCGTCCGCCGCACCGGCGAGAGCCAGGAACAGCAGCGCGAGCGGGAACGAGCCGGTTGCGCCGAACGCTGCGGTCGCGAGACCGTAGAGGGCGATGCAGATCAGCACCGTCGATCCGGCAAGCGGCGGCGAGCCGAGCAGCGCGATGCCGAGCGCGACCAGCGCCGAGCCCGCCGCCGGTGCCGCGAACAGGAGGCCGAGCCCCTGCGGCCCGACGTGCAGCAGCTCGCTCGCAAAGATCGGCATGAGCAGCATCGCCCCGGCGAAGAACGTGCCGAGGAAGTCGGCCAGCATGAGGCCGAGCAGGATCGGCGTCCGCCACAGGAAGCGGAAGCCCTCCGCGAGCGCGTCGAGACCGACGCTCGTCGTGGGCGCCGCCTTGCCGCGCTTGCGGATGAGCAGCAGCGTCACGAGCATCGCGACGAACGACGCCGCGTCGAGCAGGTACACCGCCGCCGGGCCGTGCGTGGCCAGCACGAAGCCGCCCAGCGTCGGCCCGAGGACGGTCGCGAGCTGCCAGGAGGATACGCTGAGCCCGAGCGCGCGCGGCAGCGTCGCCTCCGGCACGAGGGTCGGGATCATGGCCTGACGCGCGGGATTGCTGAGCGCGGTCGCGCTGCCCGCGAGGACGCAGAACGCGTACAGCAGCGGCATCGACACCCGCCCGCTGTCGGTCAGCCACCAGAGCCCGAGCGAGCACAGCATCATCGCCGTCTGCGTGCCGAGCAGCAGGCGTCGGCGGTCGACGACGTCCGCGAACACACCGCCGAACACGCCGAGCACGATCACGGGCAGCACCCGCGCGAGACCGATCGCACCGAGTGCCAGCGGGTCGCCGGTCAGCTGGTAGACCTGCCACGCGACCGCCACCACCTGCATCTGCGTCCCGACCTGCGAGACGAAGAAGCCGCCCCACATGAGCCGGAAGTCACGGAAGTGCAGCGGCGAGGGGCCGCGGTGGGAAAGCTCCGACCTCACGCGACCGCCACGCGCGACGGGCAGCGTGCCACACGGCGTGCACGGCTTGAGAACGATCGCATCGGTCCCGTAAGAACGCGCACATGGCTTCGCTCCGGGCAAAGACCGCGATCGCCGGCTTGGGCATCACCGAGCAGGGAAAAGTCTACGGGCCGAGCGCGGTCGGATTCGCCGTCGAGGCGATCCGCCTGGCGCTCGAGGACGCGGGGCTGAAGGGCTCCGACCTCGACGGCCTGCTGGTGAATCCCGGCATGAGCTGGGGCGAATCCGGCGCGATGGCGTCGTTCGCGGTGCAGCAGGCGATGGGGCTGCGCGACCTGAAGCTCACCGCCGCGATGAACCTCGGCGGCGCGACCGCGGGCGCGATGATCCAGCAGGCGGTGCTGGCGATCGACGCGGGGCTCGCGAACACCGTCGCATGCGTGTTCTCCGACGCGCCGCTCAAGCCGCCGAAGCCGAAGGACGGCAAAGGCGGCGGCGGCTCGGGCTCGTCGGGCGCGTATGCCTTCGCCGGCGGCCTCAACGCCGCATATGGCGCGTTCGGCGTGAACGCGCTCTACGCGCTGCTCACGCAGCGCCACATGCACCGCTTCGGGACGACGCACGACCAGCTGGGCGCGATCGCGGTCGCCGAGCGCGCCTGGGCGCAGGGCAACCCGCAGGCGCAGTTCGCCGGCACGACGCTCACGCTCGAGCAGTACCACGCGTCGCGCTGGGTGGTGGAGCCGTTCCACCTGCTCGACTGCTGCCTGGTCTCGAACGGCGGGCTCGCGGTGATCGTGACCAGCGCCGAGCGCGCGCGGTCGCTGCGCCAGCCGCCGGTCTACATCCACGGCCTCGGCCAGGGACATCCGGGCGGCGATCCGCTCGAGACGCTCATGTCGGGCGCGCCCATCGCGGCGAAGACCGCGTTCGCGATGGCGGGAGCGCAGCTCGCCGACGTCACGTTCTGCGAGCTCTACGACTGCTACACCTTCACCGTCCTCAACACGCTCGAGGACTACGGCTTCTGCGCCAAGGGCGAGGGCGGGGCCTTCGTCGAGGGCGGACGCATCGGGCCCGGCGGCGCGCTGCCGGTCAACACCGGCGGCGGGCAGCTGTCGTCGTTCTACATGTGGGGCATGACGCCGATCGGCGAAGCGGTGATCCAGTGCCGCGGTCAGGGCGGCACGCGTCAAGTACCCCGCAACGACCTCGGGCTGGTCAGCGGCAACGGCGGCGTGCTGTCGACGCACGCGACGCTGCTGCTCTCGAAGCACCCGAGCTGAGCCCCGGAAGGCGGTCGATCTCCATGGAAGCCATCGCGAAGCCCCTGCCGCGCGTCACGCCCGAGCTGGCGCCGCTTTTCGCCGCCGCGCGGGAGCGCAAGCTCGTCGTGCAGCGCTGCTCGGGCTGCGGCCAGCTGCGCTTCCCGCCGCGCGAGCTGTGCAGCCACTGCTGGTCGCGCGAATCGACCTGGACGCCGGTGTCGGGCCGTGGCGAGGTGTTCAGCTTCTACTGGATGCACCAGATCTACCACCCGGGCTTCGCCGTCGAGGTGCCGTACGCGGTGGTGATCGTCGCTCTCGACGAAGGCCCGCACGTGCTGTCGAACATGGTCGACTGCTCGCGTGAGGAGCTGCGCGTCGGGCTGCCCGTCGAGGTGACCTTCCAGGACGCGAGCCCAGAGGTCACCTTGCCGAAGTTCCGGCCGCGACGCTGATATCGCCGCGCGCTCGCTTGGGATGAATGGGCGCTCCGGAACGGGGACGGCGCCCGCGCGAGCCAAGGCCGCGCGCACCGGCGAGGACTCGCCGCGCGAGCGCATCGTGCGCTGCGCGACCGAGCTGGCTCGTCGAGGGCGGTCCGGGCGCGCTCACGCTGCGCACGGTCGGCGTGCACGTCGGACTACTCGAGCCTCTTCCACCGCTTCCCGGGCAAGGCCGAAATCATGGCCGAGGTGCTCGGGCGCGTCAGAGAGACGATGCGCGAGCGCCTGGCCCCGCTCGCGCGCAGTGCCCCCCGGCCATCGACGGGCTGGTCGACGTCCTGCTCACGCGTCCGACCACTACGCGGCCGAGCGCGCCGAGGCGCGCTGCGCCTGCTCCTCGAGCCGGTGCGTGAAGGTCGTTTCCGGAGGTCTGGCGCCGAACATCCGAGAATCGGCTGATTCGGAAATCGGCTCTTGCGCGCGTGCGCCGGCGCTGTTATCGCGAGAGGTCATGTCGATCCGCGCGCTCTCCTGCTGTTGTCCCACCCCGATGAACGAGACCACTCGTGCCTGGGGTCGGACCGCGCGCGCCTGCTGAACCGGCGATCGGCGCGGAACGGATCCGAAAGGGCCCGGGGGTCTCATCCCCGGGCCCTTTTTCTTTTCGGCGCCCGGCCCGGCGCAGCAAGAACCCGAGGATCGAGGACGACGTGAATCACGAAAGAGACCTCCAAGAGCGACGCAACCCGCGGCTGTGGCGCCTCTTCCATACCTGCCTCTGTAGCGCGCGCTGACATGCGCGCCGCGAGGCGCAGCATCCGCTGACCCGCGCGCGGCAAGCCGCGCGCCCTGCTCGTCCGTTCACCCCTTTCGTCGTCAGTCATCGCGACCAGCGCCCGAGTTGCGCCCGCCGCCCGGAGAGAACCATGCGCAGAAAGAAGGAAGTCCGAATCACGTTGTTCAAGCTGCTGGGCGCCGTCGTCGGAGCGTTCGGCTTCGCGTACGCAGCCGGCGCCGAGACCCAGACCTTGCTGAACGCGTCCTACGACCCGACCCGCGAGCTGTGGAAGGAGATCAACGCGGCCTTCACCTCCGCCTACAAGGCGCAGGCCGGGACCGACCTGAGCATCAAGATGTCGCACGGCGGCTCGGGCTCGCAGGCGCGCGCGGTCGTCGACGGCCTCGAGGCGGACGTCGTGACGCTCGCGATCCCCTCGGACACGGACGCGATCGTGAAGGCCGGACTGCTCGACAAGGGCTGGCGCGATCGTCTGCCGAACGGCGGCAGCGCCTACACCAGCACGATCGTCTTCGTCGTCCGCAAGGGCAACCCGAAGGGCATCAAGGACTGGCCGGATCTGGTCAAGCCGGGCATCGAGATCATCACGCCGAACCCCAAGACGTCGGGCAACGGCCAGCTGTCGCTGTGGGCGGCGTGGGGCTCGGTCACGCAGCGCGGTGGATCGGAAGCGGACGCCTCGCGCTTCGTGACGCAGCTGTACAAGCAGGTTCCGGTGCTCGACGCCGCCGCGCGCGGCTCGACCACGACCTTCGTCCAGAAGGGCATCGGTGACGTCCACCTGACCTGGGAGAACGAGGCCCACCTCGAGGTCGAGGAAGCGGAAGGTTCGGTCGAGATCGTCTACCCGCCGATCAGCATCCTCGCGACGCCGCCGCTCGCCTGGGTCGACGCGAACGTCAAGCGTCACGGGACGGAGGCGGCCGCCAAGACGTACCTCGAGTTCGTCTACACGCCGAGGGCCCAGGAGATCATCGCCAAGCACCATTACCGTCCGATCGAGCCGGCCGCGCTCGCGAAGTCCCAGGCCAGCCTGCCGAAGATCGAGCTCTTCCCGATCACGGCGGTCGCCACCGACTGGAACGATGCGAAGGACCGCTTCACCGGCGAAGGGAAGATCTTCGACTCGATCTACGAGCCGCAGTGAGGCCCTGACCCCGGCTCGTTCACGAGCGGAAGGGAGCAACCCATGCTCGACATCAATCGCAGGATCCTGCCGGGCTTCGGCTTGTCGCTGGGATACACCCTGCTTTACATGAACCTGCTGGTCCTGATTCCGATCGCGGTGCTGGCCATCAAGGCGAGCCAGCTCTCGTGGTCGGAGTTCAGCGCCGCAGTGTTCAACGAGCGCGCGATCGCCGCGTACCAGCTCACGATGGGCGCCTCGTTCCTCGCGGCACTCGTCAATCTGGTGATCGGCCTGCTCATCGCCTGGGTGCTGGTGCGATACCGCTTCCCGGGCAAGCAGATCTTCGACGCGCTCGTCGACCTGCCGTTCGCGCTGCCGACGGCGGTCGCGGGGCTCGTGTACTCGAGCCTCTACGTCAAGAAGGGCTGGCTCGGGCAGTTCCTCGTGCCGCTCGGCTTTCAAGGCGCCTACTCGCGGACGGCCGTCGTTCTCGTGCTCATCTTCGTCAGCTTCCCGTTCGTCGTGCGGACGGTGCAGCCGGTGATCGAGGACCTCGACGCGGACATGGAGGAGGCGGCCGCCTGCCTCGGCGCGAACCGGCTGCAGACCTTCACCCGCGTGATCCTGCCGACGATCACGCCGGCGCTCATCACGGGCTTCGCGCTCGCCTTCGCGCGCGCGATCGGCGAGTACGGCTCGGTCGTCTTCGTGTCCGGCAACATGCCGTACAAGACGGAGATCGCGCCGGTGCTGGTGGTCTCGAACCTCGAGGCCTTCCAGTACAAGCAGGCCGCCGCGGTGGCGGTCGCACTGCTGGTGCTCTCGTTCAGTGCCCTGGTCGCGATCAACGTCCTCGAGCGCTGGGCCCGAAGGAAGCATGTCTGACCAGGCCGTCCGGGCAGGCACGAAGTCGCGGCGCGGAGCGGAGGATCCGGCGATCGTTCGCTGGACGCTGATCTTCCTCGCGTTCCTCGCGATGATCATCCTTGTCGTCATCCCGCTGGCGAACGTCTTCTACGAGGCGTTCGCGAAGGGAGTCGGAACGTACTGGGACAATCTCTACAACGATCCCGACACGTTGTCGGCGATCCTCATGACGCTCAAGGTCGCCCCGGCCGCGGTGCTACTGAACGTCGTCTTCGGCTTCGCGGCGGCCTGGACGATCGCGCGCTTCCGGTTCCAGGGCCGGACGCTCCTCACCTCGCTCATCGACCTGCCGTTCGCGGTGTCGCCGGTGGTCGCCGGCCTGCTGTTCGTCCTCCTCTTCGGCCTGCAGGGGCTCTTCGGCCAGTGGCTGCGGGACGAGGGCATCAGAATCATCTTCACCTGGCCCGGACTCGTGCTGGCGACCACGTTCGTGACCTTCCCGATCGTGGCGCGCGAGCTGATCCCGCTCATGGAGGCGACCGGATCCGACGAGGAGGTCGCCGCGGTGAGCCTCGGCGCCCGCTGGTGGTCGCTTCTCTGGCGGGTGACGTTGCCGAACATCAAGTGGGGAATTCTCTACGGCGTGATCCTGTGTAACGCGCGTGCGATGGGCGAGTTCGGCGCCGTTGCGGTGGTGTCGGGCCGCATCACTGGGCAGACCGACACCATGCCGCTCCGCGTGGAGAAGCTGTTCCAGGAGTACAACCTGCCCGGTGCGTTCGCGGTGGCGTCCGTCCTGACGCTGCTCGCGCTGATCACGCTGGTCCTCAAGGGCACGCTCGAGTGGCGTACGCGTCGCGAGATCGCGGAGGCCGCGCGCCTCAGAACCGCGCGGAGCGAGGCATAGCCGAGCGACGAGGCCCATCGGTGCGCCGCACCGGGGGCGAAACCAGATCGGAGGTGAGGCATGAGCATCACGGCCAAGAACATCGTCAAGAAGTTTGGCTCGTTCACGGCCCTCGACGACGTCACGCTCGAAGTCGGCGGCGGACAGCTGGTCGCCGTCCTCGGCCCGTCGGGCTCCGGCAAGTCGACGCTGCTGCGCATCATCGCGGGCCTCGAGCTGCCGGACTCGGGAACGGTCCTCTATCAGGACGAGGAGGTCACCGACTCGCACGTGCGCGAGCGCAACGTCGGCTTCGTGTTCCAGCACTACGCGCTGTTCCGGCACATGAACGTGTTCGAGAACATCGCGTTCGGACTGCGCGTCCGGCGCTGGCCGAAGGACAAGGTCGAGCAACGGGTCAACGAGCTGATCCAGCTGGTGCAGCTGGAAGGCCTGGGACGGTCCCTCCCGTCCCAGCTTTCCGGTGGCCAGCGCCAGCGCGTGGCGCTGGCCCGCGCGCTCGCGCCGTCCCCCAAGGTCCTGCTGCTCGACGAGCCGTTCGGCGCGCTCGACGCGAAGGTCCGCACCGAGCTGCGCCAGTGGCTGCGGCGCCTGCACGAGGAGATCCACGTGACGAGCCTGTTCGTCACGCACGACCAGGAGGAGGCCTTCGAGGTCGCCGACCAGGTCGTCGTCATGAACCACGGCAAGATCGAGCAGGTCGGCGCGCCGGGAGAGATCTTCGAGCACCCGGCGAACCCCTTCGTGATGGACTTCCTCGGCGACGTGAACGTCTTCCACGGCCGCGTCGAGGGCGGCCGCGTCATGCTGGGCGACCTCGAGGTCGACTATCCCGACCAGCCGCAGCAGGAGGGCCGCAGGGCAACCGCGTTCGTGCGCTCGCACGAACTCGAGATCCAGCGCTCGTGGAACGGCGCGAGCTCGACGCTGAAGGCCGAGGTGGTGCAGGTGAGCCCGGCGCGAGGCGTAGTGAAGGTCCGGCTCATCGCCGCAGACTTCGGCCTCGCGCTCAACGTGGATGTCGGCTGGGAGCGCTTTTCGGAGCTGAGACTCGGTGTCGGCGACTGCGTGTACGTGGCCCCGCGACGGGTGCGGGTCTTCGTCGATGACTACTCGATCTGAACGCGCCGCAGCGCGCCGGAGCCCTTCCGGAACGGAGGAGATCCCGATGAGCACGAAGCGAGACCTTGCGGAGTCGATCGGCCGGGACGAGCGCGCGGAGGACGCGATCGAGCGCATCCGCGCCGCGCTGCACGGCCTGCGCTGCGGCGCGGTGACAGCGCTCGTGCAGGACGGCGTCGTCGTCCTGGTCGAGCGCACGGAGAAGGTGCGCCTGCCGCGGCGCGCGAGCCCTGTGTAGGGCCGCCGCGCTTGCCCCAGTAAATCCTTTCCATCCGCTGACCGGACCACCGGAGGCAACGCGAAACCAGACAAGGAACCTCTTGATGGATCTTCGATCAATACCATCATCTCGTCGCCCTGGCCCCGCCGTATCGACCGCCCGCGAGTCGGCGCCGCGCGACCGCGTCCGGCCGGCGCGCCGCGCCGCGGTACGGCTGGGCGCGAACCTGGTGCTCCTGGCTCTCGTCCTGCCGCTCGCCGCGGCGCAGCAGGCTCGGGGCCAGGAGGAGAAGCTCTCCGGCCGATTGCTGGTCGCGGCGGAAGCGTCGCCGCGCCCGTCCGCGACGCCGGCGGCAGGCGCGGCGGCCGAGGCGACCGCCGCGCCCAGGGACTACTACGTGCGGGCGCGTGGCTACCGCGTCGTGCCCGATACCGACCCGCCACGCTACGTCCGCGATGCCGCGAGGACCGGCATCGGGCTGCTCGAGGACCTCTCCTGGCTCGATCTCGGCTTCGAGCACCGGATGCGCTTCGAGTACCGCGACAACAGCTTCCTGCGGACGCCGCAGGCCGGCCAGGACTACCCGTTCCTGCTCCGGACGCGCGCGTTTCTGGGCGTCAAGAAGATCCTGGACCCCTTCCGGATGTCCATCGAGGTCCAGGACTCACAGTGGGAGAACAGCATCTACCCGAACACCAACCGGGAGGTGAACCAGGTCGAGCCCATCCAGCTCTACGGGGAGCTGTACTTCGACGACGCCTTCGGCAGCGATCGCCCGCTGTACGTGCGCGGCGGGCGCATGGCGTTCGAACTCGTCGACCGCCGCCTGATCGCGAACAACGAGTTTCGCAACACGACCAACAACTTCCAGGGCGTGCGCGCACACTGGGGGAAGATGACGAGCGACTGGGACCTCGACCTGCTGGCGATGCAGCCGATCGACCGCCTGCTGTACGACTTCGACGAGACCTTCGAGGACCTCTGGCTCTACGGCTTCGCCGGAACGTGGCGCCGCTGGTCGGAAGTCGCGACGCTGCAGCCCTACTGGTTCGGCCTGTCGCAGGGCAGCACCGACGCGAAGCCACGCGGCAACTTCGCCATCCAGACGACGGGCGCACGCGCGTACGGCGTCGTCGGCCAGACGGGGTGGGACTGGGACGTCGACCTCGTCTACCAGTTCGGTGACTGGATCGACGGCCAGAAGCAGCGCGCGGGGGCGGCCGCGCTCGAGGTCGGCTACACCGTCGAGGACTGGTCCTGGAAGCCTCGCTTCAGCGCGTTCTTGGGCTACGGGACCGGCGACCGCGATCCGGACGACGACGTCAACAACTCGTTCAACTCCCTGTACGGCTTCAACCAGCCGTGGTCGCGCAACGACTACTTCTCGTGGGACAACGCGATCCAGCCGAAGGCTCGGCTCGAGTTCACGCCGGTGAAGGACATGCTGGTCGACCTCGGGTACGGGGCCTTCTGGCTGGCCAGCGCGAAGGCCGCCTGGCAGCGTGCCCAGCTACGCGACCCGACCGGACAGAGCGGGACGTTCCTCGGCAACGAGTTCGACGCCCGCGTCCGCTACAAGGTGTTCGGGCGCGTCACGTTCGATGTCAGCTACTCGCGCTTCAACCCCGGCGGCTTCCCGAAGAAGCTCGGCAAGCCTCTGGCCAGCAACTTCGTCTACTTCCAGGTCACGCTGAACGCGCTCGAGTGAGCGCGCCGCGCTCGTACTCGCACGCCGACCTGGCTCGAGCCTACCGTCCCGAGCGTGCGAACACGCCCAGCCAGTTGTTGAACGGTGTCCGGCCCCAGCAGGGTCGAATCGTTCCCTGCAACCCGGCGGACTCCAGTTGCTCCTGCACCCAGTCGGCGGTCGGATACGCCACCGCCGCATCGAGCGTCCAGCGGACTGCGGCGCTGAACCAGTCCACCGCGCGCGACAGCCGGTAGCGCCACCCCGGCGCACGCAGCGTGGAGCGAACGACGAGCCGCCCGTCGGCGTTCACCCGTTCCGCCGCGGCACGCAGCAGCGCCGCCTGTTCCCCCCGGTCGAGGTACTGCAGCAGGTCGAGCAAGGCGACGCTGCCGTCGTGCGCCGGGAGCTGATCGCGTGCATCGTGGACCGTGAAGCGCAGATCTGGTCCGTGCGCTCGTGCCGCGTCGCGCGCGATGGCGATCTTCCGCGCGTCGCAGTCCAGGCCGAGAATAGGGAAGCGCAGGCCGCGTGCGCGGAGACAGAAGGCGCTGAGTCCCATCCCGCACCCCACGGCGAGCAGCGGATCCGTCGCGCACTTGCACCACGAGTACCACCGGGGCTCGCCGCGCGGAAAGAGTGCCGCCAGGGCGCGGGATGTCGCGTCGCGCTCGCTTACGCCGCCGCCTCCGCGCGCAACGGCAGCAGGAGCGCGCCGGCGGCCGCGACCGCCGCCAGCACCGCGAAGCCGGCGAGCGACCCCAGCACGGCCGGCGCGGGCGGGACGTCGTACCAGCGACCGAGCAGGGACTCGAACGCCTTCTCCCGCACGCCCAGGCCGGCGATTGTGATCGGGAGTACGGCCAGCATGTCGGCGATCACGATGGCAGCGGCGAGCCCACCGGTCGGCGCCGCGGCGGCCAGCGCGCGCGGCGCCGACGAAGATGCCTTAGTGAGCCACCGCCATCGGCACCGCGACAAGCACGGCAAGCGCCGTCCGTGGCGACCGTGCCACCTGCGTGATGTAGGCGAGCGCCCGGTCGTGCCAGGCGGGGACGAGGACGCGGACGGCGACGGCGGCGAAGCCGTTGCTCACCAGCGCCACCCGCGTCGCGTCGGTCCCGAGCGTGCCGATCGACAACAAGCCGACGGCATTTTCCTGGAGATGCGCCCGCAAGAAAAACGCGAAGGGAAGATCGCACGCGCTCGCGCGCAGGCAGGCCTGCCAGCGCACCGCGCCGAGCGCCACCGCGGCGGCCGCCGCGGCCATCCATCAGGGCCGCACGACGCGCGTCTCTGCGAACCCCAGCCGCAGGCGTGCCGAGGCCGCGCGTGAGGTGCCCGAGCCCCGCACCGCGCAGCAGGGCCTTGGCGGCACCGACCTGGGCGCTCTGCAGGCGCACGAAGTGGCGCCTGCGCGAGAGCGTGGCCCGAAGCTGGCCGACCTTGCGCCGGGGAACGTGAACGATCGAACGGTAGATCCCCCGGGCGCAGTCCCTCGCAGAGCTCGAACGCATCGCGGCGGTCGCTCTTCCGGTTGGGGCGATGCGCCTTGAGCAGCACCTCGTGGGCGTCGACGACCACCGGCGCGAGCCCGAGCCGGCTCAGCTGGCGAGCAACGAAGAAGGCAACTGCCCCGGTCTCGAGATCGACCTGGGTCCAGGCCCCCAGGCCGTGCGTAGCCACCAGCGCGGAGACCCCTGCCGGTGTAGACGCTACCTCGCCCTGCGCAACGACTTTCCCTGCCGCGTCCTCGATCACGAACGTGCTCTTCCTGCTGCGCACGTCCAGTCCCACGTCGTACGTTGCCATCGGGCTGCTCCTCCCTCGCTTGGGGCTCCGTCTCGGATGACCCAGTGGTCCTCCGCGAACCTTTTCGCGGTCGCGGAGGGGCAGCCCGTCTTCATTGCCACAAAGCTACAAACACCAACTTTATGCCGCCTGCCCGCCCCTCGCCCGCCTGCAGCTCGACCAGGGGCGAGAGCGTGCAGGACTTGCCGCCGCACGCGACCGTGTTGCCCGCGATGGTCGGCGTGACGAGCGCCAGATCACCTTGCAGCGGGCTCGCGAGCAGGGCCTCTCCGACGCGGCACTGCTCGCCGCCGCACCCGAGCAGGTTGTCGCGCAGCACCGCAGCGGAGTGTCCGCTGCCGTCGGTCCCCTCGAGCGACGCCAGCACCGCCGCCTGGCAGCGCGTGCCGGTGCAACCCGAGAGGTTTCGCGCGATGCCTAGGCTCGAAGTCTGGAGAGACGCGCCGCGCCAGCCGGTGACCACGCCGACTACGCACTCCTCGGCGTCGAGGTCTGCTGCTTGCCCTCGATCGCGAGACCGCCGAGAGTAAGTGCACCGCCGGCCTCGCCGCCGAGGAGCCCGTAGACGCCGCAGCCCTTTCCCTCGCAGGTCACCACGTCGTCGGAGAGCGCGACCGCTCCCGCCTCCACGGATCCGCCGCCGATGCCGTAGCGCACCGCGACGATGCACGACTCGCCCTCGCGGGACGCGCGATTACGCTACAGGCCCGCGGAGCGCAGCGTTGCCGACTCGCCGCCGAGCGACAGCGCGGCATCCACGAAGCAGCCTCGCCCACGCAGTCGCCGAGGTTGTCGGTCAGCTCGGCGCCGTCGATCAAGGCGCTGCCCTGTGCGTACCGATCGACGAGCGCGCGTACGGCGCAGCCGTCGCCGCTGCAGCGCAGCTCGTTCGACGCGACCACCAGGCGCTGCACGGCGACCGACTCCGCGAAGACGCCGACCACGCGGCCGGCGGAGCAGCCGTTGCCCTCGCACGACGCGACGTTCTCGGCGATCGTGACGCGCGTCATCTCGAGCGCGCCCGAGCTCGCCGTGGCGGCGGGAGAGAGCGGTACGCCGCCGTCGGTCGCCATCGCGATCGCTGCGGCACCGAGCGTGCAGGAGTCGCTCGCGCACCGCACGTGGCTGCTCTTGATCCTGGTCTTGCGGACGGTGAGCGCGCCGCCGAACAGCGTGTGGATCGGCGTACCGTCGAAGGTGCCGCCGCACTCCTCGCCAGTGCAGCTCGCCCCGTTGCGCGGCACGCGGCACGCGGGAAAGCGGAGTGCTCCCGAGCCGTGCTGCTCGATCGCGCTGCCGCCGGTCGAGCAGCGCGCCCCCGTGCAGCCGACGTCGCCGCGCGCAAGCGTCAGGTGCTCGAACGCCACGTCGACGCCGCCCTCGCCGTGCTGGTCGACGTGGAACAGCCGGCCGCCGTTACCTGGGATCGCGGGATCGCCGAGCGCGTTCTCGACCACCGTGCGCAGGCCCTTGCCGCGCACGACCAGGGACTCGGTGACGTCGAGATCGCCGCCGGCGTTGCCGTCCTCGCCGCGAGGCTGCCGCGTCAAGCGATGGTCACGCTACGCCGGAGCACGATCACGCAGGGACGCGATCGTACGCCTGCGATGCACTCGCCCGGCGCGCGGCCCGATGACCGGTTCAGGTTCGCGGCGATCACCCCCTCGCGCAGAGAGCAGAGGCCTTCGTCGGCAACGACGTCGTTGCCGGTGGAGACGGCACTGCGCGCCGCCGCGGCCTCGCCCACGAGGGACGCGAAGAGGTCCAGCGCACACGTCGAGCTGGTCAAGATGCTGCGGATCGGCGACGGGCTCATGACGTCTCTCCTCGGCCGCCCGGTGGGCCGGCCGACGGAGCAGACGCCGCGAACGCGTCAGCGGATTGCGCGACCCGGCGCGCGCGGCGAGACGAGCCGGCTCCGGCCGCTCACCCGCAGAGACACTTGCCGTCGACTGCGACGCAGATCGAGTTCGCGCCGTTGCACGTGCCGCCGCAGGTCGGGAACGGCTCGCCACCGGAGCAGTGCTCGACGCAGATGCATGTGCTGCTGCCGAGAGCCGTGCAGCTGACGTTCGGGACGCCGCCGCCGCACGAGTCGACCGCGCACGCGGGCGCTTCGCCGCCGCAGAACGGTGGGACGCACATCGCCGGGAACCCCGGGACGGGACCGACGCACGTCCAGCGCTCGGGGCACTCCCGACCGCAGGGGCTGGGCGGTGGCTCGGAGGCGCACGCGCAGTAATCGACAACGCTGAACCTGAAGCTGTAGCAGCTCGTCCCCGCGGGACAGTCGCCCGCACCGCAGGCATCGAACTGCTCGCCGCACGGCTGGCTCGCGATCGGCAGACAGCCGCACGCAGGGTACGGACCGCCCCCGGTGCGCGAGCACTCCTCTCCGGACGGACACTCACCGTTGCAAACCGGTGCGGTGTCGCCGCACGGCTGGCTCGGCGAGACGCAGGTACAGCCGAAGGTCGGGTTGCCGCCGCAGACCGCGTCGCCCGGACAGGTGCCGCCGCACGTCGGCGTCGAGGTGCCGCAGGTTCCGCCGCCGAGCGTGAGGTCGTCGCAGTCGGCGATCTGCGGAGCAGCGGCGTTCACGCCGAGGAAGAAGTCGACGTCGTCGCGCCGGATGGCATCGTTCTCGAAGATGGTGCACACGCGCTCGTTGCCCCACTCGACGCGCACCGCGACCGCCCCCTCGGGCTCGGCCAGCGCGAGCCCCGCGGTGCGGGCGCGCACACGGAGCCCGCTCGCGCCACGCAGCACCGCCGTCGCCAGCGCACCGCCGCCCGGCCTGGCCGAAGGGTTCACGTACGCGTAGCTGACGCGCGGCGCAGAGCGCACAAGCCAGCCCGGACGACCCTGGCCGGGAGATGCCGAGAACGTCGACGTCTGCTGCGAGGTACGCCCGAAGAGCGTGATCACCATGCCGGTGAGCGACGGGTCGTCCGCCCCGCCCGGTGCCGGGATCGCGTTCACGTCGCGCAGCGCCAGGATCATCGTACCGCCGGCTGGCGTTCGACGCAGCCGGAGCTGCGCTCCCGACGTCACGTGATCGGCCGCCGACGCGGCGCCTGCCTCCAGGGCGACGAGCAGCGGCAGCAGCAGCACAACGGTTCCAGAGCGGCCCGGACATCGCATGGGCGTCCCCCCGTCTGACGGTCTGCCAGGCGCCTACGCCCGATCGGACCGTGGGTCAACGATCAAATCTCCGCCGATCAAGTCTCCGCCGAAGCCCCAACCGTGAGGTCGGTCTTTGACCGTCCCGGGAGGATCGACCCCGCCACGACCCGCTGGTGTCGGCTTGCCTGCCCGAGCTTGCGAGACCAGCGAAACGGTGCGGAGGTATCGAGCCGCACGGCGCCGCAGCTACTTGACCTTGAACTCGTTCCAGGCCGAGCCGGTGGTGCCGCCCGGGCCGCGCGCGACGGGCGAGCCCGTGCGCACGACCACGTCGTACTTGCCGGCGCACGCCGAGGCGGTCCAGACGAGCTTCACGCTCGGCCCGGCCGCCTTACGTCCGTCGAGCGGCCTGACCGCGACCGGCGCCGGCGGCGGCAGCGTGCACACCTCGACCGCGCCGACGTCGCACGCCGCACCCTGCGGACGCGGGATGCCGCGCTGGTCGGTCGGTGGGCAGCCCGGCGTCGTGCCGGTGTCCACTGCCGGGTTGGTCGACCCGGGCACGATCGTCTCCGTCGCGCCGCCGTTGTCGGCGAGCTCGCCGAGGTCCAGGTCGGGGATGCCGTCACGTCCGAGGCCGAAGCCGCACGTCGAGTCGTCGGCGAGATTGAAGTCGCCACCGACCGTCGTGTTGCAATTGGTGGATCCGGCCGCGCTGCCCTTCGACAGCAAGGTGTTGCGCAGACTCAAGCCGCCGGCGGCGCGGAAGACGTTCCCGCCCGCCTTCGAGACGTTGGCGCGCATGGTCACGTTCTGCAGCGTCGTGCTGCCGCCCTCGTGGTAGAGGCCGCCGCCGCCGAACGGCATCGACGCGTCGGCGCTGGTGTTGTCGGCGAAGGTCGAGTTCGTGATCGTGGTCGCCCCGGCCACGGCATGGACGGCCGCGCCGCGGATGAAGGAGCTGTTCATCTGGAAGAGCGTGCCGGTCGCCTCGAACGAGCCCGACTGCGACACGCCGGCGCCGGTGAACGCACCGTTGCCGACGATGCGGCCGTCGCTGAAGATCAGACTGGTGAAGCCGGCCTCCAGCAGGATGCCACCGCCGGCACCGTTGGTCGCGGCGTTGCTGTCCACGTCGACGAGGGTCATGCGCGCCTCCGGACGTGTCGGAGAAGTTCTCCGAGATCGTGACGTTCTTCAGGATGAGAAAGGTTGCGCTGGCGAAGATTCCGCCCCCCGAGCCTCCGCTGTGGTTGCCCGTCACGGTCACGTTCTCGAACGTGATGCCGCCGAAGCTGGCGTGGACGCCGCCGCCCTCGTCGGTCGAGGTGTTGTCCTGGATGATCGAGTCGGACACGACGAGGTTGCCGATCGAGAGGTAGATGCCGCCGCCGGGATTGCCCGCGGAGCCGTTCCGCACGGTGATGCCCCGCAGGGTCAGCGTCCCGGCGTCGACGAACAGGACGCGCACGGTGTTGCCGCCGCTGAGCTGGATCTGGCCGCCGCCGTCGATCGTCACGACGCCGGTGATCACGGGCAGCTGGCTCTTGACGACGATGATCGCGGGGCCGCACGTGAAGGTGATGGCCCCGCCGCCGCTCGCCTGCGCGGCGGTGATCTTCGCGCGCAGCTGGTTCACGCCGCCGCTGTCACCGCAGTCGGACACGACCTGATCGGCCGCGCGCGCCAGGGGCGCCGGAAGGGTCGAAGCGATCAACAGGGCGAGCAGGACGAGGGGCACACGTGTGGTCATTCCTCGAGAGAGGCGTGAGGAATGACCGAACATCGTTCGGTCGCGGCGAACGGCACGCACCGCGGGGGTGTGGTGTTCCCCCGGTTCTTGGACAGCTCACGCCGCCACCTCCGCCCGTACTGCCGCCTCTTGCGGGTCGTCCTCGAAGTCCCCGGCCGGGACGGTACTGCCACCCCTGACCTGCTCCCCAGTCCGAGGGACCTGTCCGCGTACGCTCCGGCGGTGCCCGCCGCTCAGGCGATGGTCAGTCGATGCAGCTCCCGGCGATGACCCTCGTACCCCCCGGTGGCGGCGTGCAGCAGGCACCGGTTGTCCCACAGCGCAACCATCCCCGGTTCCCAACGATGGCGGTGCACCAGGTGCTCGGCCACCGTGTACGGGTAGAGCTCGCCGAACAGCGCGTTGGCATCGGCTTCGTCCATTCCCTCGATGCCGATCGTGTAGGCCAGGCTCACGAACAGGGCGGGCCGACCGGTCTCGGGGTGGGGGCGCACCAGCGGGTGGCGTTCGGTGGCGTAGGCGTCGTCCGAGGAGACGATGGCCATCGACCGCCCCACGTCACGATCCCCGTAGGCCCCGGAGGGAGCGTAGCCGCGTCGCGCCGAGTGCACGCCGACCAGACCATCGATGCGTCGACGCAGCCCGGCGGGCAGTGCTTCCCAAGCGCCATACTGGTCGGCGAAGAGCGTGTCGCCTCCGACCGGGGGCACGTCGAACGCGTACAGCAGGGTGCCCGAGGGCGGTCGGGCCAGGAAGCTCCAGTCCGAGTGGAACACGTCGGCGAAGATCGGGCTGGTCTCGTCGGCTTCGCGCGTCAGCGCCACCACGTGGCGCTCACCGGCGATCGGACGGAAGTACGGGTCCTCGCCGATCTCGCCGAAGGCGCTTGCCACCGCTTCCAGCCCGGCGAAGTCGAGCTCCTGGTCGCAGAACACCAGAAGCTGGTGGCGCAACCACGCCTGGCGAAGGTCTGCCACCGTCGATGGCTCGAGGTCTTGGGGCAGCTCCAGCCCCCGAACCACCGCACCGAACGGCCCCCCGCTGGGCTCGATCGAGTACGAGGTCACGGGCTGTCGTCCCGCGTTGCGGCGGCGTGCTCACCAGCTCCGACGCCGGCAACCCGGCTCGCACTCATGGCCCGATTTCTACACCCGGGGGACCCCACACCCAACCGGGCGTGAAAACCCATCACCGGTGATCGGTTCTCACGCCCAGAACAGGAGGTTCAGACGTGGCGCCCCCGGGAAGGCGGCGAGCTGATCGGCGGCCGGCGCGCCCTCGGGGGCCGTCTGCTCGGGCCCGAGGATGGTGCCCTCGTCGCTGCGGAACGCCAGAGCGATGGCCGCCCGAGACTGCTCGAGCAACGCCGTCGCGGGTTCTTGGGCGAGTCGCGACCCTGGCAGGTGTCTCGCGAGCGACGCCCTGGAAAGATTTTTGTTGACAGCGGCTTTGTCCGCTGCGTGCTTTCCGGGTGCCTGGCGGAGAGGAGCCGCGCTCGCGACGTCCGATAGCTCTGGCGTCATGACAAGCATCAACTTTATGCCGCTTGCCCGCTCCATCATGAGCTCGATGGCCCTGGGCAGCTGGTCGTAGCCGACCACGTGCTCGCCCACCGCGCGGTAGTAGAAGTCCGGCGCGGCGACCACGTCGCCCTCGCGAGCGATGCGCTCCGCGACCGACTTCATGTGGCCTTCGAGCCCGAACGCCTCCATGGCCACGATCACGCCCCCGAAAGGCCCGTCGCCGTCGGGGACCACCAGGTGGACGGGCATCTTCCCGTCGGCTGCCCGCCCCGCCATGGAGGCCCAGCCGGCCTTCACGGCCTCGGTGGCGGTGGAGACGCCCACCAGGGCAACCGACCGGGGGAACCCCAGGTCGCCTCGGCGACCCGACAGGTGGGCGAGCGCATGGCGTCGTCAGTCGGCGGTGGTGATCGTGGCACTCGAGGAAGGGCCGCGCGAGCTGTCGAACATGCTCGACTGCTCGCGCGAGGAGTTGCGAGTGGGGCTGCCGGTCGAGGTGACCTTCGAGGACGCGAGCGCCGAGGTCACGCAGCCAAAGTTCCGCCTGCGACGCCGATCGACCAAGCGCTTGCTCGTCACAAATAGACGGCGATCTCGTCGTAAGACCTTGAAGCACCGAGGGTTTCCGCGCTAGAGCCCGATCGGGACACGCGCCAGCAAGCGCTTCGCATGGCCGGTGTCGCGGGGAGGTCGGGGGATGGGAACCGGTACGGCGCCCGCAAGGGCGAAGGCCGCGCGCGCGGAGGCCGGCGACGCGCCGCGCGAGCGCATCGTGCGCTGCGCGACCGAGCTGCTCGCCGACGGCGGACCGGGCGCGCTCACCCTGCGCGCCGTCGGCACGCGCGTCGGCCTGCACAACTCGAGCCTGTTCCACCACTTCCCCGGCAAGGGCGAGATCATGGCCGAGGTCCTTGGACGCGTCAGCGAGCGCCTGCGCGAGCGCCTCGAGCCGCTCGCGCAGGACGCGCCGCCGACGATCGCCGGACTGGTCGACGTGCTGCTCGCCCTGTCCGACCACTACGCGACCGAGCGCGCCGAGGCGCGCTGCGCGCTGCGTCTGCTGCTCGAGCCGGAGCTCGGCGGCGCGCGCGCCGGCCAGGGCGCGACGCCGCTCTGGAGCTGGCTCGCCCGCGCGCAGGCCGCCGCCGTCATCCGCCCCGTGAGCGTCGGTCACGCCGCGCGCAACCTGCTGTCGATGGTGCTCCTCGAGCCGGTCTGGCCGGCGAGCGGCGCCGAATCCGACCGCGACCGCGACCGCCGCCGCACCGAGCTCGGCGCGTTCGTCCGCGGCGCCCTCACCCCTGTTGCTTGACGGAGACGGCTTCCGTTACGGCTCGGGCAGGGCGATCGACAGTCGAAATCCTTCCGCTCGAGCGGCCTCGCCGAGACGCCGATCGCAGCAGACGACCGCGATCGCCTCGGCGCTCCCCATCTGCACCAGTTCGAGAGCGCAGGCCAGCTGCAGCGCATCGAGCGAGCGAATTGGATGGCGCGCGAGCGACTCGATCGCACGCTGCTCGACCGCCGACGAGAAGGACACCACATCGAATGCCGAAAGCACTCGATCGAGCCTGGACAGGGATCGGCGCCGAGCGACAGGGCTGAGCGCTCCCTCGCGAGCCAATCGCTCCACCGCGGAACGTGACTCCACCCGCGCCAGAAAGGCGACGGCGCGCGTGTCTTTTCGCCCGAAGAGCCGACGGGTATGCGCCGAGAACGGCGGCTGCGCGACGACCAGTGGCAGGAGGGCCGAGGTGTCCCAGAACTGCAACCGTGTCACGCTCCGTCGCGGTCTGTGCGGAGGGCCCGGAGAGCGTCGCCGCGACACGCGACCGGTGGTCCGACCTCCTCGAGGGCCAGATCGGGACGCGCGGCCGGGATCAGGACGCCGCGGCGGACGAGGTCGTCGCGGCCGACCGCCACGGCCCCTCGCGTTCGGATGGGGCCGATCTCGGCGATCGGCACGTCGCGATCCATGACCACGAGGCTGCCTCCTCCACGCACGACCTGGAGGTACCGGGACAGATGGTTCTTCAGCTCTCCGATCCGAACGGCTCTGACCATGTTGTCCAAGTTAGCTAAGTCGCGGTCGCACGACAAGCATGTCGGTACGACGTCCGGCACAACGGGAAACGCGAAATGCGCGACACTCCGGAATCGGCGGCAAGGGACGCGCAAGAGGCCGCTAGCTAGCGGTGCACCATCCCGACCTGCTCGCGCGACTCGAGCTTCCCGCCCGCGTCCAGCCACGCCTTGAACACGCGCGGCGCGTCGCGCGACGGGTTGTAGATGTCCTCCTCGGACGCCCACAGCCCGTTGCCGCCGTAGACGAGGCGCGTCCAGTTGGGGAACTGGAATGGCGTACCGTCGGGCTGGAACGGCTCCGGAAACTGGTTCTGGCACTGGAACACGACCGCGCCGCGCTCCTCGTCGAGCACCCACCAGTCCTGCGGGAAGGTCATGCGCGGGAACGGCGCCATCACCTTGGTGATCCAGTCGCGGATCGCCGCGCGGCCCTGCATCTCGCCGTACGCGTGCTCGACGTAGCGCGCGTCCTCGGTGAACATCGCGGCCCAGACGTTCCAGTCGCCGGTACGCGACGCGGCGTCGCGCGCCTCGTTGTAGCGCGCGAACGCGGCCAGAAGCTCCTCGCGGGGATATCGCGGCATGGTCTTCCCTCCTCGGTCTCGCCGACTGCACATCACGACTCGGGTTCGCCGCGCAAGCCGCGCAGCGATCGCGCGCCGGCGGCGCGCCGCCGGTTCGAGGGCGCCGTCCGACGATTGCGCGCCGGCCGCGCGGCGCGCGATAACGCCGTCCGATGAACGCCGTCGATCCGGTTCGCGCACGGGATGTCCGCTTCACCGCCACGACCGACGTCGTCGTGGTCGGGCTCGGCATCGCCGGCTGCTGCGCTGCGCTCGGCGCGCGCGAGGCCGGCGCCGAGGTGATCGCGCTCGAGTGCGCCGGGGGAACCGGCGGGACGTCGGCGATGTCGGGCGGCGTGCTCTACCTCGGTGGCGGCACGGCGGTGCAGCGCGCCTGCGGCTACGAGGACTCGGCCGACGCGATGCACCGCTTCCTCGATGCAGCGCTCGGCCCCGGCACCGACGCCGACCGCCTCGCCGCCTACTGCGCGGGCTCGGTCGAGCACTTCGACTGGCTGGTCGGGCTCGGCATGCCGTTCCGCGCGGCGTTCTGCGACGAGCCCAACCGCGAGTCCGCCGACGACTCGGCGCTGATCTTCTCCGGCGGCGAGGACAGCTTCCCGTTCGACGAGATCACGCCGCCGGTGCCGCGCGGCCACAAGCCGCAGTGGATCGACAGCGCGGGCAACTTCCTGATGCGGCAGCTCGCGGAGTTCGTCACGCGCGCGGGCGCGCAGGTCACCACCGACGCCCGCGTCGAGCGCCTGGTCGTGGACGACGGTCGCGTGGTCGGCGTGGTCGCGACCATCGACGGCGCGCGCAGCGCGATCCGTGCGCGCGGCGGCGTCGCGCTCGCGACCGGCGGCTTCATCCACGCGCCGTCGCTGATCGCGGAGCACTGTCCGCTCGCGCACCGCCCGAACGAGGCCTGGCGCCTCGGCGTGCCGGACAACGACGGCGTCGGCATCCGGCTCGGCGTCGGCGTCGGCGGCACGACGTCGCGCATGGACGCCTTCGAGTGCGCGCTGCCGCTCGGTCCGCCGCACCGCCTCGCGCGCGGCATCCTGGTGAACCGCGCCGGCGAGCGCTTCGTCAACGAGGACACGTACACCGGACGGATCGGCCTCGCGGCCCTCACCGAGCAGGGCGGCGACGTGCTGATGATCGTCGACGACGTGATCCAGGAGCGGAACCTGGTCGGGCTGCGCCCGCGCTGGGGCGCGCCGACGCCCGAGGAGCTCGCCGCCGACTGCGGCCTGCCGCCCGACCGCTTCGCGGCGACGGTCCGCGCCTACAACGAGCACGCGGCGCGCGGCGAGGACCCGCAGTTCCACAAGCGGGCGCCGTTCCTGCGCCCGCTCGGGGCGCCGCCCGCGACCGGGCTCGGCGCGATCGACCTGAAGGTCGACCACGGCGCGATCTACGCCACGTTCACCCTCGGCGGACTCATTACCGACGCCGAGGCGCGCGTCCTCGGCGCGTCCGGCGAGGCCGTGCCCGGGCTCTACGCCGCGGGACGCGTCGCCGCGTGCCTCGCGGCGGGCAACTACGTCAGCGGCATCAGCCTCGGCGACGGGTCGTTCTTCGGCCGCCGCGCCGGCCGGCACGCGGCGCGCACCGACCACTGACGCCCGCGCCGGCGCCCGTGCCGGCGTTGCCGCTCTCGAAGAACGCTCCGGCACGGCGTCCGGCCGGACCCGTGTGGTGGGGCCTCACCTGCACTTGACGCGCGAGGTGCCGCCGCTGCAGCTCGGCTTCGAACCGCCGGGCCCGTTGAACTGCGTCAGCGCGCACTCCGACGCGTCACCGAGCAGGATCGCACTGCGCACGCTCGCGACGTCCGGCAGCGCGAGCGGCCCCGCGCGGCCGGTGACGCGCCACGCGACGAGCCCGCTGGTCGTCACCGACTTGTCCGTCACCATCACGCGGCGGATGCCCGCGACGAGGCCCGCGGGATCGCGGTAGACCCAGCGCGTGCCGGCCGTGTTCGTGGTCCACGCGGCGCCGCCGGGGATGGTCACGTCGAGCGCCGTCGCGCCGCTCGCGTCGTCGATCACCACGCGCACGCCGTTCGCCGGCGGATCGATGCCGGTCCATGGCTTCGGGATCACCGCCTGTCCGGCGAACGTCACCGCGGCCGGATCGCTGCGCAGCACGAGCACCGGCTTGGTCGCGCCGATGCCGCTCGTGCACGCGAGTGCGGCACGGCACGCACAGGCGACGCACGTCGCACCGCTCCCGCAATCGGCGTCCTGCTCGCACTCCTCCGGCGGCTCGATCGTGCCGTTGCCGCACGACACGAGCTGCAGCTCGTACGCGCCGAGATCGACGCCGCCGCCCGCGGGGCGCGGCTCGCCATCGAGATCGGTCGCAGGCGCATTTACCGAGGTACCCGCGTCGACCGCGGGGCTCGTCGGCAGCAGGTGGAAGTCGCTGCCGGGCGCGACGAAGTTCTGCTCGGGTGTGGCGACGAAGGAATTCGCGTCGTAGCCCTGCGCCTGCCACGCCGCGAACGAGATCACGCTCCCGCCGCCGTCGATGCTGAAGCGGCTCATGACGCTGTTCCGGTCCGACGTGAAGCCGGCGCGGCTCGCGGCGTCGATCGTGATCACGCCGCGGAACGGGTGCGCGCTCCACAGGACGTTGTTGCGCAGCGTGTTGCCGGTCGAGCCGTCGCTTATGTTGATCGCCCAGCGGCCGTCGCTCGCCTGCACGATGGTGTTGTTGATCACCAGATTGTTGGTCGCGCCGGCGCCGCCGTCGATACGGTACAGGCTGATGCCGCTCGCGTGATTGCCGTACAGCAGGTTGTTGCGGATGACGCCGTTCACGCCGGCGTCCATGTTGATGCCGGATCCGCCGCCGGTGCCGTTGTCGAAGATCACGTTGCCCTCGACGAGCGCGTTCTCGATCAGCCCGTCGCCGCCCAGGCTCGCATCGCCGTTGAAGTGCAGGCCGTTGCCGCGGTTCGAGTAGACGACGTTGTTGCGCACGATCGGCCGGTCGGCGCTGTTCGAGACGTAGATGCCGTGCTCGATGACGGAGTGGTGCGCTTCGTTGTCCTCGGCGGTGAAGTCGTCGACGAAGCCGGTGAGGATGCCCCAGCGACCGTTGTACCCGAGACGGCAGTTGCGCACCGTGACGTGCGACCCGAGCACCGCGCGGATTCCCGCGCGCGTGCGGTCGTTCACCTCGAAGCCGTCGATCACCACCCACGAAGCGCCCTCGAGGTTGATGCCGTCGGGCGTGACCGGGTTGTCCTGCGTGATGCGGGCGTTCGCGCCCTCGGCGCGGAACGTGATCGGCGCCGACGACGTGCCGGAGGTCTCGAGGTAGAAGCCGCGGTAGCTGCCGTCGAGGACGCGCACCGTGTCGCCGGCAGCGACCCGGTCGGCGGCGTGGACCAGCGTCGCCCACGCGGTCGCCTGCGAGAGGCCGTTCGCGGCGTCGCTGCCGCCGTTCTTCACCCAGTAGTCGGCCGCGTGCGCGCCGCTCGCCAGAGCGAGGCAGCCCGCCAGCGCGACGCACACCGCGAGCACGCGCGGCGCGCGCGCCGCCATGCGCACCTCACACGGATCGGTCCCACCCTGACCTCGATGCCGCATCTCCGTACCCTCCACCGCGTGCGAGGATGAAAGGCTGCGACGGGCCAATCAACCCGCCGCGCGCGGAAAATCGCGCCGTCCGCGCGCGACGCGTACCAGGTGACGTGGCGCGCGCCGCCGCACTACACGTTCCGCACCGCGCTCACCGCGGCGAATGCGAGTCCGACCACCGCGAGCGTCGCGCCCGGGACGTAGAACGTGGCGGCCAGGTCGAAGTGCACGGCGAGCCAGCCGCCGAGCAGCGGTCCGATGACGTTGCCGACCATCATCGCGGTGGACGCAAGCCCCGCCATCCGTCCGCGCGCGCTCTCGGGCGCGCGCATCCCGAGCCAGTGGAACGACAGCGGCACGAAGCCCGCGAGCGACACGCCCGACAGCAGCCGCAGCACGAACAGCGTCTCGACCCGGTGCGCGAGCCAGCCGACCGCCGCGTAGGACGCCCCCGAGAGCACGAGCGACAGCAGCATCATCGGCTCGACGCCGAAGCGCGTACCGAGCCGCGCCCACGCGGTGCTGATGAACATCGCCGGCACGCCGGCGACGAAGATGACCATGCCCGTGGTCGTCGCGACCGATTCGCGCGGCACGCCGAGGTTCTCGACGAACAGCGCCAGCGACGGCCACGACGCCATGATCATCACCTGGAAGAGCACCAGCAGCGAGAGCATCACCAGCGTCGGCCTGTCCGACAGCAGGTCCCGCTGGCTCACCGGCGCCGTGCCCGCGGCGGTCCGTACCGCGTGGTCGCGCGGCTCGCTGAGAACGAACGCGCAGGCGAGCGCCGAGACCGCGGCGACCGCGCCGACGCCGAAGAACAGCAGCCGCATCCCGAGCAGATCCGCGAGCAGCCCGCCGATGAGCGGACCGCACAGGCTGCCCGCCGCGCGGGCGCTCTGCAGGATCGCGAGCGCCCGCCCGACACGCTCCGGCAGAGTGCTCGACGCGAGCAGCGCCACCGCCGCCGGGAAGACGCCGCTCACCGCGCCCTGCAGCGCGCGCCAGCCAAGCAGCGCCACCGGCGAGCCCGAAACGCCCATGCCGACCGTCGCGAGCGCGATGCCGAACACCGAGCGCACGACCATCGGCTTGTGCCCCACCCGGTCGGCGAACGCGCCCCAGATCGGCGTCGCGAACACGGCGACGATGAACGGCGCCGATCCCAGGATTCCCGTCCAGTACCGGACCGCGTCCCGCTCGACGACACCGATGTGCTGCAGGTAGAGCGGGATCAGCGGCAGGACCGCCGTCATGCCGGCGAGCGTCAGGAATTGCGCCGCGCACACGGCCCACAGGTTGGCGCGCTCGACACGCGTCTCTGCCGACATTCCGACGTTCGTCTTAACAGCCTCTCATGGTCCGTCGAGCACGCGCGCGACGTGACGCCCCGACGGCGTGACTCCCCGACGGCGTGACGCCCCGACCGTTGTCCCCGACCGGACGGCGGGCTAGGTTGGGCCCGTCGCCAGGGAGGAGTTCCCCATGCCGGACGAAGGACTTCTTGCACCGAGTCTGCTGCTCGCGATGCCGCAGCTGGACGACCCGAACTTCAACCGGGCCGTGGTTCTCCTCTGCCGGCACGGCGACGAGGGTGCGCTCGGCTTCATCGTCAACCGGCCGGTTCACGTCAGCGCGAAGGAGCTGCTCGCCCTCGACCCGCCGCTCGCGACCGAGACTCCGCTCACCGTGTGGGAGGGCGGCCCCGTGAGCCAGGAGCGCGGCTGGCTGCTGTGCCGCGAGGCGCCGTTGGAATCGGGGACGCTGGAGGTCTGCCCGGGGCTCGTCATGTCGAGCTCACCGTCGGTGCTGCGCTGCGTCCTCGAAGGCGACCTGCGCAACTGCGAGCCCGACCGGAGCCGCCTCTTCCTGGGTTACTCCGGTTGGGGGCCGAGCCAGCTCGACCACGAGCTCGCCGCGGCCGCCTGGCTCAACGCACCGCTCGACCTCGACATGGTCTTCAGCACTCCGCCCGACGACCTCTGGGAGCGGGCGATCCGCAGCCTCGGCGTCGAGCCGACTGCGATTGCGGCCGCGCCCGGCATCCACTGACGTCCGCATCGGCTTCGCCGACCACGAGCGATGAGCCGGCACGGGCGCGCCAACCGACGATCGGAAACCGACCTCATGGCCGCAGACCACGGCTCCGATGCACCCTTCTATCTTCCGATCCGTGACGAGATCGACGTCTTCGAGCAGGCGTACGCCTGCCGGTTGCCGGTGCTGCTGAAGGGCCCGACCGGCTGCGGCAAGACGCGCTTCGTCGAGTACATGGCGACGCGGCTTCTGAAGCGCGCGGGCGGCGACGCGCGGCCCGCGCTCATCACCGTCGCGTGCCACGAGGACCTCACCGGCTCGGACCTCGTCGGCCGTTACCTGATCCAGGGCGCGGATACCGTTTGGATCGACGGCCCGCTCACGCAGGCCGTGCGCACCGGCGCGATCTGCTACCTCGACGAGGTCGTCGAAGCGCGCAAGGACACCATCGTCCTGATCCACCCGCTGACCGACCACCGGCGCATCCTGCCGATCGACAAGCGCGGCGAGACGCTGGCCGCACACGACGACTTCCTGCTGGTGATCTCCTACAACCCCGGCTACCAGAGCGTGCTCAAGGACCTGAAGCACTCGACGCGGCAGCGCTTCGTGAGCCTCGAGTTCGACTACCCGCCGCGCGACCGCGAAGCCGAGATCGTCCGGCACGAGAGCGGCGTCGACCTCGAGACCGCGCTCCTGCTCGCGACCCTCGGCGAGAAGATCCGTACGCTGCGCGGTGCGGGCCTCGGCGAGGGCGTGAGCACGCGGCTCCTGGTCTACGCGGGGCAGCTCGTCGCGCGCGGCCTGTCGCCGCGGCGCGCGTGCACCGTCGCGGTCACCAACTCGCTCACCGACGACGCCGAGATGATCCGCTCCGTCGGCGAGCTGGTGAGCGCCCTCTTCCCGCCGGCCTGAGTACGCCGCTCGGCGGTGCGCTCGGACGCGACGGTGCTGGGCTCCCGGACGACGTGAGGAGAAAGCCATGGCCGACGACGGCAAGAGATCGATCCGCGGGCGCCGCGCGCTGGTGACCGGCGCCGCGAGCGGCATCGGCCGGGCAACGGCTGCCCTGCTCGCCGCCGAGGGCGCACACGTCGCGGCGACGGACCTCACGCTGCCCGGGCTCGAGGCGCTCGCCGCCGAGGCGCGGGGAGCGGGTGGCGACCTGCGCCCGTGGCAGATGGACGTCGCCGACGACGCGAGCGTGCGCCGCGTGGTCGACGAGGTCGCGGCGGCGCTGGGCGGCGTGGACATCCTGGTGAGCTGCGCGGGCGTCAGCATCCCCGCGCCGTTCGGTGACGAGGCCGCGTGGCAGAAGACCTTCGAGGTCAACCTCAACGGCATGATGCGGACGATCCGCGCAGCACTGCCGCACCTGAAGGCGTGCGGTGCCGGCCGCGTGGTGAACATCGCCTCGACCGAGGGCCTCGGCGCGACGCCGCTCATCAGCCCCTACACCGCGAGCAAGCACGCCGTGATCGGCCTCACCCGCGCGCTCGCCGTGGAGGTCGCGCTCGACGGCATCACCGTCAACGCCATCTGCCCGGGCCCGATCCGCACCGGGATGACCGCACCGATCCCCGAGGAGGCGAAGCAGAAGTGGGCGCGCCGCAACGTGCCCATGAAGCGCTACGGCGAGCCCGACGAGGTCGCGCACGCCATCCTGAGCCTCGTCCTGCCGGCATCGTCCTTCATCACCGGCACCTATCTGGTGGTCGACGGCGGCCTGATGGCGCTGAACACGCACTGAGCGGGCGACCGTCGCGACCGCCGGCTGCCGCACCTGGCCGTGCCGGTGGTCTTCGCGCACGATCCGTCCCGCCCCGCGTCCTGGGGCCGCCCACATCGCGCTTCCGGTGTTGACTGAATGAGTGATTCAGTTATTTATACGCACCATGGCCCGCAAGCGACCCGAGGGACGTCTCGATCAGCTGCTCGACTGCGCGACGCGCGTGTTCATCGACAAGGGCTACCGGCGCACCCAGATGGCCGACGTCGCACGCGAGATGGGCGTCTCGGCGGGCACGCTCTACGGCTACGTCGAGGGCAAGGAGGCGCTGTTCCACCTGCTGATCGACCGCGCCTTCACCGGCGCGCCGACCGACGCCCCGGAGCTGCCCGTGCGTACCCCGAAGCCCGGCGCGACGGTCGCCCGGCTGCGCGAGCGCCTCGCGGCCGAGGCCGCACTGCCGCGACTCGCCGCGGCGATCGCCCGCCCACGCGCGCGCGACGCCCGCCGCGAGTGCGAGGACGTGCTCGGCGAGCTCTACGATCTCGTCGCGCGGACGCAGGCCGGGACCACGCTGGTCGAGCGCTCGGCGCTCGATCTGCCCGAGATCGCGCCGGCGTTCTACCTCGAGATGCGCCGCGACCTGATCGCCCGCGTCACGCGCTGGCTCGAGCGGCGGATCCGCGCGAGGCAGCTGCGCGCGGTGCCGGACGTGGCGATCGTCGCCCGGCTGCTCCTCGAGACCATCACCTGGTTCGCGCGCCACCGCCTGCGCGACCGCGACACGCCGCCGGTGGACGACGCGCTGGCGCGCGCCACCACGATCGACTTCCTCGTCGCGGGGCTGCTGCCGCCGCCGTCGAGCGGACGGACGTCGTCGTGATCCGGCTCGCCACGGCGACGATCGTCGCGCTGCACCTCGTCCTGCTCGCCGCGTCGCTGGGCGACTACCGGGTGAGCGTCGACTCGGCCTACCACGTGGCACTCGCGCGGCAGTACGGCGAGCGCGGCGCGTTCTGGTGGGACGACATCCACTACGCGCCGGCGCACCGGCCGAACCTGCAGGGTCCCGCGGTGCACGTCGCGGTGGGTGCCCTCGGACGCTTGCTCGGCGGCTCGGGCGACGACTACGTCCGTGCGAACGCCATCGTCGGGCTCGTCGGCTGGCTCGCGGCCGTGCTGACGCTCGCGCACTTCGCGCGCCGCGAGGGCGGCGACCGCGCGGCACTCCTCGCCGTCGCGGCGTTCACCGGCAGCGCGTTCGCGTCGGGGTCGTTCTCGATCAACCTCCCTTCGGGGTGGCTCTTCGTCGTGACGCCGTGGGCGATCGACGCCTTCCTCGGCGGGCGCCTCTTCGCCGCGACACTGCTCACGACGCTCGCCTGCTACACGCACCTCGGCGGCTTTCTCACCGCACCGTTCGGGCTCGCGCTCGCGGCGCTCCTGCCGAACGACGCGCCGCCGGGTCGAGGACCAAGGTTCGCGGCGCTGCTTCTAGTCGGCACGGGCGTCGCGCTGCTCACCGCGCCGTACTGGATCCACTTCCTGCGCGGCCTGCCCTGGTACGTCGGGCGCAAGGGCGACAGCGCGTGGATGATCGAGCCGCTGCTGCTCGCGTTGTGGCTCGCCGGGCTCGCCGCCGCGGTGCGCGCGCGGCGGACGTTCCTCGTCGCGTGGGGGCTCGCGCCGCTCGCGTGGCTCCTGCAGGACGCGAGCCGCTTCCTGCTGCAGGGGACGCTCGCCGGCGCAGCACTCGGCGGCGTCGCGATCGCGGGCTGGCTGGAGAACGCCCGGCGTCCGCTCGTGACGCGCGCGGCGACGGTGCTGCTCGTGCTGGTCGCGACGCTGTTTCCGCTCGGACCACCCGCGCTCGGCGCGGAGCTGCTGTGGCTCGTCGCGCGCTTCCCGCGCATGCTCGACTGGGACGAGCTGCGGCGCGTCGCCGCCGCACTCCCGCCCGCGGTCGACGAGGGGCGCATCGTGCACGGGTACGCGGTGTACGTCCCGAGCGGCCTCGCGGCGTGGCGCCGCATCGAGGGCGAGCGCGGCCACTGGGTCGAGGTGCAGCCGCAGCCCGATCCGGCGTTCGACATCCCGGCCGGCGACAAGGTGTACGCGCTCGCGCTGCCGCCCGACGACGAGACTCTGCAGGCTCTCGCCGTGCGCGGCCGGCTGCGGGTACACGGCGGCGGCGCGTGGATGACGGTGCTCACCCTCGCCGACGCCCCACCGCTCGGCGATGCCCGGGCGGAGCTCGCCGCGACGCTCGCCCGCGACGGCGGATGGATCGCCGACCACTGCGAGCACAACGCGATGGGCGACGTCGCGCAGCTGGTGCTCGATCCGTCGCTCCTCGAGCGGCGCCGTGCGGTCCGCGCCGCGTGCCGCACGCGCGTCGCGCGCATCCAGCTCGCACTGCTCGAGACGTGTCACGCGCTTCAGGACGCCGACCCCGGGCACGCGAAGACCTGCCGCGCCGGCGCCCGCGCTCTCGGCTGGATGAGCGCGATCGTGGCCGACGAAGCGACGCTCGACTTCCGCACCCCCGCGGCGCACCAGCGGATGCGCGACGACATGCGACGTGTGGCGGCGCTCGCAGCCGCGGGCGAGGTTCCGGAGGCCGCGCTCACGGCCACGCTCGACGCCTACCTGGGCGAGATCCGCGGCGGCCTGCTGCCCGCGCAGCGCGCGCCGTTGCCGGGCGCGCAGGCACCGCCGGCCACGCGCGACCCGGCGCGTTGAGCGAGCGGGACGCGGGATCTACTGTCGATCGACGCATGTCCCGCGCTCCCGACACCGACCCGCTCGAAACTCTGGCCACCGAGCTCCAGCCCGCGAGCCCCGGCTTCGCGGCGCGCGTGCGCGACGCGGCCGCGCGCCTGCATCCGGCTGCACCCGCACCGCTGGTCGTC
>VGTK01000012.1 GCA_016874715.1 Deltaproteobacteria bacterium
TCGCGAGCGTCGGACCGCGACGGCGTCGCGCTAGGAGGCGCGGTGGAGCGGCGCCGTGGCGGCCGGCGCGCCGCAGGGCGTGCGTCCGACCGAACGGGCGGGTCGCGTCGCCCACGGAGCGCGAAGCGCGCGGGCACGCCGGTTGACGCGGCCCGCCGCTCCGCCTAACGCTCATCGCTCGCGATGCGCGCCTGGACCGTAGACGCTGACGACATCCGTGTCGCCGAGGACTTCGACGCGGCGGTCCTGCACCGGACGCCGGAGATCGACGAGTTCCTGAGCCCCGGCGGCGAGAAGTTCGTCGTGGTCGGGACCAAGGGCTTCGGCAAGACGCTGCTGCTGAAGGCCAAGCGCGTGCTCACGCAGCGCGCAGGCACCATCTGCCTGCCGGACCACGGGCTCCTCGACAAGCCGATCGGCGACAAGGTGTTCAGCCAGGAGGCCGTCCAGCTCTACGCGGGGGCGCCTCTCTGGTGGTCGAAGGTGTGGCTCGTGTCGATCGCGCTCGCGACGCTGAAGCGGATCGACCGCAGCGACGGGCTCGACGTCAACGCGCGTCTCGCCGGTCTCGTCGCCGACAAGAACCTGCGCGGCGTCGTCGACCACTTCGTGCGGCTCCTCGACCTGTCGCCGAGCGACCTGCAACGCAGCGCCAACGACACCGACGGGCACCTGGTGCCACGGCTGCGAGCGATCAAGGCCCCGATCGCGATCTTCGTCGACAGCGTCGACGAGTACTTCAACAAGCACGTCGAGACGCGCGCGCGGCGGTCGAGCGCCGCGGGCGAGATCGACCCCAAGATCTGGTACTTCTCGCAGCTCGGTCTCGTCGAGGTCGGCTACCAGCTGCGCCGGATCAACCACCACCTGAAGGTCTACGCGGCGGTCCGCAAGGAAGCGTACCTGCGGCTCGCCGAGAGCACCGTGATGTCGCAGCAGTACCACGGGAGCGCCGTCGACATCGTCTACTCGATCGAGAGCCTGAGCGAGATCTTCGCGAACAACATCCGGCGCGAGCCCGCGAGCCGGCTGGTCTTCCCCGACCGCGTCCGGGACGATCCGTTCACGGCGTTCTTCGGGCTGACGCACGTCGTGCACGGCTTCACCGGCGAGCGCGAGAACGTCTTCGACTACGTCTGCCGCCACACGCTGCTGCGGCCCCGCGACTTCATGACCATGGGGCAGCGGCTCTCGGCGCTGAGACCCGTGGACCGCGGCGAAGATCGCCTGAAGGTCGCGGTCAACTCGGCCGCCACCGAGATCGCGCAGGAGTACCTGCGCGAGATCGCGCCGTACCTGGGCGACCTCGACCTGCAGAAGGTCTTCGCGCGCATCCCGGGGCACATTCTCACCCGCGACGAGGTCGAGTCGCTGTTCTGCGAGCACAACGACGAGATCGGGGCCGTTCCGGGCGCCGAGCAGCACGTGTTCTGCACGCTCTACAAGGCCGGTCTCCTCGGCTGGCTCGAGCACGACATGGTGGACGGCAAGCGCCGGCAGCGGTTCCTCCGGCCGGGCGAGGGCACGTTCGAGCCCGACGGGGTGCTGCCGCGCTCGACGCACTACCTGCTGCACCCCGTGCTCTCGCAGATCATCGCGCGCCTGAACCACGGCTACGCCGAGCGCATCGACCGCGCGAACGTCGTCGGCTACCGGCGCGCCTGGCGCGAGCCCGACGAAGCGCGGCCGCAGGAGCTCAACGTCCTGCAGGCGGACGTGCGCGGCATGCTCCGCCTGATGAAGCAGGGGATGGACGCGCCGGTGCGGCGTGCGATCGACGACGCGGTCGAGTCGCACGCGCGCGGCGCGCGCTCGCGCGACGTGACCGAGGGCGACCACATCCTGATCACGCACGACGACGCGGGGCTTCTGGCCCGCGCCGCGCGCCGCATCCCCGACGACGTCCACGACGCGCCCGGGCGCCCGCTGCTGCGCATCGCTCTGCACCGCGGCGAGGTCCGGCTGCAGGAGACCGGTGGGGAGAGCGCGATCGTCACCGGCGGGCAGGCGATCGCGGTCGCGGCGCGCATCGAGCCGCGCGCCACCCCGGGCGAGATCTGGTGCACCGACTCGTTCCGCGAAGAGCTGATCCGCGCCGGAGCGCTCTGCCGCACGGTGCCGCTCACGGCGCCCCCCGCGCTCGCCGGCGACGGCGAGTACGAGGGCTACTTCAACGTGCGCAAGGACGGCTCGGACGAGGCGGACATCTGGGTGCGCCTGTTCCGCATCGAGTTCTGAAGCCGCCGCGTGGAGAAACGGCGATGACGACGAAGGGAATGTGGCACGAGCTGACGGCGGCGGCCTTCGACCCGGCGTCGATCGACGACGAGACGCGACAGGTGAACGCCCTCGTCGAGCAGGCGCTCGGTGCGTTTCCCGCGCTGCACACACGGACCGACGTCGCGGAGATCCGTCGCGAGCGCGAGGAGGGAAAGGGGCCGTTCCCGCCGCTGCAGATCTCGAAACGCGCGGTGGTGCGCGAGATCCCGGGACGTGCGGGCCGCCTCGAGCTGCGCCTGTTCCCGCACCCGGAGCCGCGCGGCGTCTACCTGCACATCCACGGCGGCGGCTGGGCGCTCGGCTCGGCGCACCAGCAGGACCCGCTGCTCGAGCTGATCGCCGACGCGTGCGGCGTCACCGTCGCGAGCGTGTACTACCGCCTCGCGCCCGAGCACCCGTATCCCGCCGGCCCCGACGACTGCGAGGACGCGGCGCTCTGGCTGCTCGACAACGCGAGCCGGGAATTCGGCAGCAGCCGCTTGCTGATCGGCGGGGAATCGGCGGGCGCGCACCTCTCCGTGGTGACGCTGCTGCGTCTGCGCGACCGCGTCGGTGCGACGGGCTTCGCCGGCGCGAACCTCGTGTACGGCTGCTACGACCTCGGCTTCACGCCGAGCGTCGCGCGCTGGGGCGAGCGCAACCTGATCCTCAGCACGCCGATCGTCGAGTGGTTCGCGGATTCCTTCGTGCCGCGCGAGCGACGGTCGGAGCCCGACGTCTCCCCGATCCACGCCGACCTGCGGGACCTGCCGCCCGCGCTGTTCACCGTCGGCACGATGGACCCGCTGCTCGACGACTCGCTCTTCATGCACGCACGCTGGCTCGGCGCCGGGAATCGGTCGCAGCTCGCCGTCTTCCCCGGCGGAATCCACGGGTTCAATGCCTTCCCGACCGCGCTCGGACGCGCGGCGAACGAGCTGCAGATCGAGTTCTGCAAGGGACTTCTCGGCTGAGCGACGGCCCCGACCGCGCTCGCGCCGGCTCTCGCCGCGTGCCGCGGTGTCGCGGAACGACGCGAGGTGTCACTGGC
Source organism: Deltaproteobacteria bacterium (assembly GCA_016874715.1). GTDB lineage: Bacteria > Desulfobacterota > Binatia > UBA12015 > UBA12015 > VGTK01. Next base: position 3,311 of record VGTK01000012.1, read on the forward strand.
CAGGGTCCTCGCGTGGCAGACTACTTTCAACTCGCGTGCTTCGGTTCTATGGTCGAGCCGCCATGCTGAGAGATGCGTTTGGTCGCCTGCGTCCCGTCCGCTGGGGAATGATCAACCTCGGTGGCTATCTGACCGTCCTGCAGCTGCGCGTGCTGAACAAGCTGCGCATCGAGGGCGTCGAGAACCTCAAGAGCCTGCCGTCGCGCGGCGTGCTGTTGGTCTCCAACCACCTCACCTACTACATGGACGCGATCGTCGTGTTCCACTCGGTGAGCTATCTGCGGCGGCCGTACCTGATCTGGCCGCGCACCGATTTCTACATCGTCGCGGCCCTCGAGACGATGCGCGCCCGCGGCTGGCTGCCGCGTCTCATGGCGTACAACGGAACGATCACCGTCAAGCGTACATGGAAGGAAGGCGATCAGGCCGTGCAGCGCGCGGTCGACCCCGAGGACATCGCCAAGGTCAACACCGGGTTGCAGGGCGGCTGGGTCCTGACGTTTCCGCAGGGCACGACCGCGCCCGGGGCGCCGGGGCGCATGGGCACGGCGCGCATCATCAAGGAGTTCCGCCCGCTGGTGGTGCCCGTCCGCCTGAGCGGGCTGCGCGAAGCATTCGACAAGACCGGTCTCAAGCTCCGGAGGATGGGCACCGAGCTGTCCGTCAAGTACGGCCGCGCGCTCGACATCGACTACGACGCCGAGCCCGCCGAGATCCTGCAGACGGTCATGGCCGGCATCGGCGAAGCCTGACGGGGGGGGCGCCCGGACCAGCGCATCCGAGTGCAAGGCCGCGCCGATCGGGGGAAGCGCGCGGCGCGGGGGAGGGGCCCCGCGCGGCTTGGCCGCGGGTGGCGGAGGGGCGCTTGTCCGGGCACGCGCCCCTCCGCGGATCACCGCCGGCGCCCGAACAGCCGCAGCAGCATCAGGAAGAGATTGATGAAGTCGAGATAGAGCGCGAGCGCGCCGATGATCGCGCCCTTGCGCTCCGCGGTCTCGTTGCCGAAGCCCTGCCGCGCCATCGCGCGCAGCTTGTTGGTGTCGTAGGCGGCAAGCCCGGTGAACACGACGACGCCGGCCAGCGCCATCACCCAGCCGAGCGCGTCGCTCTGCAGGAAGATGTTCACCACCGACGCGATCACCACGCCGATCAGCCCCATGAAGAGGAAGCTGCCCCACGACGTGAGGTCCCGCTTGGTCACCGCACCGTAGAGGCTCACCGAGCCGAACATGCCCGCGGTGACGAAGAACGTGCCCGCCACCGACGCTCCGGTGTAGGCGAGCAGGACGACGGCCAGCGTGACGCCGTTGAGCGCGGCATAGAGCAGGAAGAGCCCGGTCGCGGTCGCGGCCGAGATCCGGTTGATCGCAGCGCTCACCCCGATCACGAGGCCGAGCTGGGCGATCATCAGGGCGAAGAACACGATCTGGTTGCCGAACACCAGCTGCGGCAGGGCGGGCGTCGAGACGGTGAACAGCGACACGACCGCGGTCAGGGCCAGGCCCGCGGACATCCACATGTAGACCGTCGCCAGGAACGCGTGCTCCGCGCGTTGGGCTTCGCGGGGCAGCGCGATGCCGGCGGCGCGGGAGCTCTGCTCGGGACTCTCGAATGGGGACATGCATCGACCTCGCTTTCTCGTTTCAGTGTATGTCGGATCGCCGGGCCGTGCACCCGAGCGACCACGCGTCCGGCATGGCGTCCGCCGGGCCGGTGGCGCTCGCGGCGCCCGTGCTGGACGGCGTCTGCTCGACGTTCAGGCCCCTGCCGCCGGCTCCTCCGGCTGGTCGAGGTACTCGCTGAGCCCGTAGCCCTTCCTGTCGCCGTCGATCACGTACTCCGTCATGCCCTCGCCGATGTGCGTCGACGTGCCGGCGCGGCGGTTGCGCAGCGGGATGAAGCCCTTCACCGTGCCCTCGATGCGGTGCTTGACGCCGCCCTCGAGCGTCAGCTCGGCGCGCAGCGCGCGGTGGAACTTCGTCGCGGGCTCGTAGTCCGTCTCGAGCTTCACGTCGGTGATGCGGTGCAGCTCGTCGCCCTTGTGCATCACGCCGCCCGGCTTGCCGCCGATGACCGAGATCACCATGCCGAGGTCGTCGCCGAAGTTGCCGGTGATCCAGCGGTAGGACGGCGTCGACTGCCAGTAGCGCGGTCCCCAGGAGTGATCGCGCAGCCCGTGCCCGGCGAGCTTCACCTCGGCGCCGCCGTCGACCGACAGGGTGCCCGTCACGCGCATGTGCTGCTCGAAGTGGGCGCGCGCGAAGTCGTTGCCGTCGCCGGGCTTGCCGACGTGCCCGTAGAGCGGACCGCACGCCTGGTGCAGCAGGTCGAGCTTCAGCTTCCGGTGTGGGCTCTCCTTGAAGGCCTTGCCCGGATCGGACATCGTGCGCGGGTCGGCCAGGTAGACCACCGAGCCGTCGTACGTGGTGCGGATGCGCTCCGTGGGCTCGACGACCTCGACGTGCAGCCCGCCGGCGTTCCAGCCGTCGTTGCTCGTGATCGCGGGGCGCTTGTAGTTGAACAGCGCCGAGCCGTCGGGCTCGTAGACGATCACCGTCATCTCGGCGTAGCCCTCGTTGGCGCGGTTGCCGATGCGGAGAAACCCGCCGCGCTGCTGCTCGCGGTCGAAGAAGTTGAAGTACACCGACTCGTTGAAGTTGGGCTCGGGCCCGAGCGGGTGGGTGTAGTCGTCCTCCGGCTTCACGTTGCCGATGATCTTCGCCATGGCGCGCCTCCTCGGTCGGGTTCTCGCCCGGCCGGCCGGTGCGCGCAACCGGGTGAAACTCCGGCGCCGATCGGGCATCCTGCTCGCATGACACACGACACGACCGGCGGGATCGGACGCCGCACGGTACTCCGGACGCTGCTCGGGTTCGCCGCCACGATCGCCGGCTGCTCGCGCGGCACCCCAGCCGACGCGGGAGGCGGTGTCGCCGGCAAGGGCGGAGCGGTTGCGAAGCTCGACTGCGCGCACGACGCCTGGAAGAAGGTCCTGCGCCCGGCCGCCTACGCGGTGCTCTTCGAGGAGGACACCGAGCGCCCGTTCTCGAGCCCGCTCGAGAAGGAGAAGCTCCCGGGAACGTACGTGTGCGCGGCGTGCGCGCTGCCGCTGTTCGAGTCGAAGAGCAAGTTCGACAGTGGCACCGGCTGGCCGAGCTTCTGGGCGCCGATCGCGGGTCACGTCGCTACCAGCACGGACTTCAAGCTGATCTACCCGCGCACCGAGTACCACTGCGCGCGCTGCGGCGGGCACCAGGGCCACGTCTTCGACGACGGGCCACCGCCGACCGGCAAGCGCTACTGCAACAACGGCATCGCGCTGCAACTCGTACCCGAGGGGGAGGCGCTGCCGACGCTGCGCGGCTGCCCGGCCTGACCCGGTTCCGTTGGGGCGCGGCTGCCCGGCCTGACCCGGTTCCGTTGGGGCGCGGCTGCCCGGCCTGACCCGGTTCCGTTGGGGCGCGGCTGCCCGGCCTGACCCGCCGCGGGCAACTCGAGCCCGGGTTTTTCCGCACTTTTACCGAACGTTAGGACCGGGGACCGCGGCCCCCGTACATGCTCCTCGACCGGGAAACAGATCCCCCGGCAGGAGGCCCCCCATGATCGTCCGCACGACCACCGTTCGCCCGCCCCCGATGCTCGTGACCGTCTGCGCTCTCGCCGTGCTCGTCCCGCTGCTCGTCGCGCAGCCGTCTGCGGCAACCTGGACGGCGTCGTCCCTGGGGGCGAACGACGGTCGCGTCTGCAACGACAGCGGTGCCTGAAACGTGAAGATCCGCGGCACCGGACCGCTCAAGCGGCTCGCCCACACGATCCCCCATTCCGGGGCGGCGGGCGACAAGTTCGAGTTCAAGGCGCGCAGCCGCGCCCGGAGCGTCCCGACCACTCCGGGCGCGTACCGGGCCGTGCTGACGATCTCCCACACCGACGGCTCGAAGCAGACCGTCCCCCTGGATTTCAGTACCGGCAAGCACGGCTTCGAGCGCAAGACCCAGCAGGTGGTGGCGAGCGAGCCCTACTCGCAGCTGCAGGTGGCGGTCGAGTACGGCAAGGTCGGCGGCGTCGTCCGCTTCGACAGCGTGAGCCTGGTGCTCGCTGCGGATCCCTGACCCCTCCTGGAGGGGCGCGGCGGGGCCGGATTGATACGGAGGAAGAGCTTCGGGACAACTCGGCTTGCGGTACGGGCCAGGGGCCCGTGCCGACCGACGATCGTGAGGAAGAAGCTCGTGACCGCCCAGGGCGGGGCGGTACCGGCCGGGCCGAAGCCGCGCCGCGGGTAGCAGCCCTGCCGGCGCGAGCCCGCGAAGGATACCCCAGGTCGACCCAGTGCGAGCCGGTGACCAGGATCGATCTCGGCCCAGGCAGGGCAGGGAACGATGGGCGTCGCTGGGCGGCGCAGGCGCCGGCCCGCGGCGCGGGGCCGTCGTCGCGTTGCTCGCCTACGTCGCGACCTTCGTCGTGCTCGCTGCGGGGCTCCTGCCGCGCTTCGCCGCCGCGGTCCCGGCCAAGCCGAACTTCGAGGACGCGCACGTCCTGCCGTGGGTCCTGGCCTGGGTGACGCACGCACTCGCCACCGCTCCGGGCGAGCTCTTCCACGCCAACGTGGCGTATCCTGCACCGCTGCAGCTCACTGGCACCGATCCGCTGCTCGCGCGGCAGATCGGCGTGGCTCCGCTCGCTGCGGCGGGCGGAAATCCCGTGCTCGCGGCGAACCTGGTCGCCTTCCTGTCCTACCCGCTGGCGGCCTTCGCGTTCTAGCGCCTGCTGCGCCGTGCCGGTGCGTCCGCGCTCGTCGCCTGGGTCGCGGGTCTCGTCTTCGCGCTCGGTGTGCAGCGCGTGCCGTTCAACCTGAACGCGCTCGCCATCCCGAACCTCGTCCTGCCGTGGCTCGCGCTCGCCCTGTGGCGTCTGCGCGAGGAGCCGACCGCGCCACGTACCGCGATGCTGCTGGTCGCGTTCGTGGTCGCGGTGCTGGCGAGCCTCTACGCCGCGGTTCTTGCCGGGATCTTCTGCGCCGTCTGGGGCGGCTGGGAGTTCCTGCGCGCGCGCGCCGGGCGCGGCCGGCACCTGGCGTGGTGCGCGCTGGTCGCCCTGGCGGGTGCATGCGTGCTGCTGCTCGTGCTGCAGCCCTACCTCGCGACGATGGAAGCGCGGTCGGGAGCGTTCCCCAGGGGAACGCGGCTGCAGGCGAGCCTGCGCAGCGCAGGCGAGGCCGCGCTCTGGTTCGTGCTCATCGCGGGGAACTACGCGCAGTCGGTGCACCTGGCGGTGCGCTCGCCGCTCGAGGTGCTCGTGCTCCTGGCCGCGCCCGTGCCCGCCGTGCTGGCGTGGTGGCGGAAGATGCCGCTCGCGCGCGAGCTGGTGGTGCCGGCCGTGCTGCTCTGGGTTGGCTTCGCCACGCTCGCGTGGGGCTATCCCGGGCCGCTCGATCGTCTGATCTCGGCGACGCCGCTGCGGTCGTTCCGCTAAGTGCACCGCTTCTCGGTGCTCGCCGACTTCGGGCTGTTGCTGCTGCTCGCCGTCGCGCTCGAGGCCCTGCGCGAGTGGATCGGCGACCGCCTGGCACGCCTCGCGACGCTGGCGGTTCTGGTGGTCGCCCTGTGCTCGCGAGGCATGCCGTTTCTACACTCGCCGATGCACGAGGTGGCCGCGCTGACGCCCGACAGTCGTGCCGCGTACGACGCGGTCGCCGCGGCGTGGCCGCGCGAGGGGGGCGGTGCGCTGCTCGAGCTGCCGATCCGCGGCCTGCTCCCCGGGTCGGAGGTGACGCCGCAGACGCTCGAGCCCGATGCGATGCTGGCGAGCACCTTGCACTGGTGGCCAACGCCGGCCGGGCACCTCAGCTACCACCCGCCGCTGCGCGCGTTCTTCATGCGCACCGTCGGCGCGCTGCCCGACCCGCATGCGCTCGCCGACCTGATCGACGCGACGCACGTGCGCTGGCTGCTGCTGCGCCCCGGTCCGTCGTGGCCCGCGGGCGAGGGCGAGCGCGAGCGGATGCGGGCGGGGCTGCTGGCGAGCGCAGCAGGGACCAGCCGCGAGGTCGCGCCCGGCTGGACCCTGCTGCGCCTCGATCGTGCGCCGCAGCACCCGGCGTGGTTCGCCGCAGCCCGAGGCGGGCAGCGGGCGGGGTTCTCACCGCTCGGCAGCGCGCTCGAGCCGATCCCCGAGGAGGCGGCGCGCGCCACCGTGCGCATCGAGGCAGGGCTCGGATCGACGGCACGCCCGGGCCCGCTGCCGGTGTCGGTCGCGGTGCGCAACGACGGCGACCGCGCGTGGGCGGTGGTCCCGACTCCCGCGACGCCGCTGACCCTCGACGGACGGCTGCCGAACCTGGTGCGGCGTGACGGTACGGTGATGCTGCGCGAACGCTGGTGGCGGATACGCGACGGCGCACCGGCGGACGCGCCGCTCGCCGAGCGTTACCTGGCGCTGCGGCGCGACCTCGACCCCGGTGAGGCCACTCGCCCGGTCGTGGACCTGCGCGTACCGGCGGAGCCGGGCGAGTTCCTGCTCGAGATCGGCGTCGAGCAGCGAGGCGGTGCGCGCTTCACGGGAGCCGGAAACGCGTTCGAGCGCCGGCGGGTCACCGTGCTCGAAGCCGGTGACGGCGCCGCACCGGCGACGGAAGCCTCGGCGCCGCCTCCCTGAGGTCCGGCTCTCGGTCCCGGCGGGATGCGCGCGGCGGCGACTTGGGATAAGCGCGGGACATGGACGTCGCGCCCGAGCTGATGCCGCTGGTCAGCGTCGCGCTCGGCCTCGGCCTCGCGGCGGCCGCCGGGTTCCGGGTGTTCGTGCCGCTCCTGGCGCTCGGGTTCGCCGGCCGCGCGGGGTGGGTCGCGCTGGCGCCCGGCTTCGAGTGGCTGGCGACGCCGCCGGCGCTGATCGCGTTCGGTACCGCGACGCTGGTCGAGGCGCTCGCGTACCACGTGCCGTTCCTCGACCACCTGCTCGATCTGATCGCGACGCCGAGCGCGATCGTGGCGGGAACGCTCGCCAGCGCCGCGGTGCTCCCCGACCTGCCGCCGATGGTCAGGTGGGCGGTGGCCGTCCTCGCGGGTGGTGGTGCTGCCGGGCTCGTGCAGACGGCGACGGTGCTGGCGCGCGTCGGCTCGACGACCTTCACCGGCGGGCTCGGGAACGTGCTGTTCGCGACCTTCGAGCTGTTCGGTGCCGTGGGCACGGTCGTCCTCGCCATCGCGCTGCCCGTGGTCGCGCTCGGGCTCGTGCTCCTGCTGCTGGTCGCCGCTGCCGTGGTCGTCGTCCGCGTTGCGCGCCACCGCGCGGCGCAGCGGGCCGTGTGAGCCGTCCGCGATGCGTCTGGCGGGCGGCCCTTGCCGTGCGCCGTCCTACGCCCAGCAGACCGCGATCCTGCGGGGCCCCACGTAGGGCAGGCGACCGTGCGCGACCGAGTGGTTGTCGATCGCCACGACGTCGCCGAGCCGCCACGGGTTGACGACCAGGTGCCGCCACGTGACGTCGCGCACGTGCTCCATGTCGGCGTCGGGGATCTCGGTGCCGTCGACGTACGTGCAGTGCATGGACTGCTCGTCCGAGCCGCGGGTGGCGCGCTGGAGCGCGACCATCGCGCGTGCGAACTGCAGCAGGGCGAAGTTCTTGAGCGTCGGTCGCAGCGCGTGGATGCGCTGGTACTCTCCGGGTGCCGCCGACAGGTGAAACGTCGCCGTGTGGTTGTGCCACACGCGCTCGCCGGTGAGCGGATGGTCGCGGAACACCGGCTGCGTGCTGACGATCCGCAGCCCGTCGTTCTCGGTCCAGATCGGCTCGAAGCCCTGCGCGCGGCACTTCGCCTCGACCGCGTCCTTGTCGGTGGTGAGGAACATCTCGTCCCAGCGCTTCAGCTTCCACAGGTCGAGCTTCGAGCCGCCGGCCGGGCCCGCGTAGTTGCGCACGATCCGGATGCCGCCGTCGACGAAGCGCTGCCGCACGACGGGGTCCATGTCGCGCCACACCTTGCGGTAGTCGACCAGCGGCGTCTCGCCGCCGCCGGGCTGCGGCTCGAGCAGGCACGAGAAGAACAAGCGTCGCGGCGGGTCCTTCACGAAGCTCATCTCGCAGTGCTGCGGGATCGGGTAGACCGGCGGCAGCTCGCTCGCGGAGAAGACGTACTTCGTCAGCGCGTCGCGCGGCGACGTGCCGAGGTACTCGTTCTTCAGATCGTCGTCGATCGCGCGCGCCAGGCGCTCGAAGTCCTCGGCGGAGTCCACGGCGAAGCCGCGGAACAGGATCGCGCCGTGCCGGGCGATGTGCGCCTGCACCCACGCGGCGTTCGCCTCGAGCCAGCCGCACAGGCGGTTCAGGCTCGGCTCGCCTGCGGGGCGGACGACCAGCGGTAGACCGCTCGGATCGCCGTCGAGCGTGCTCACGTCGTAGGGCGGCTCGGTCTCGAGTCGTACGGCTTCAGCTTCCACGCGGTCTTCCTCCGTGTCGCCCGCTCGTCGAGCGCGGCCACCGGACGTTAACCAGCCGCGCGGGCATCTGTCACGACGCGGGCGAAGCGTCCGGAGCCGGGGCGGGCGAGCGCAGCAAGACGAACGCGCGCAGGTCCTCGCGCTGCCACGGCGCGCGACCGGCCGCGGCCAGCGCGGGCGCGAGCGCATCGACCGAGGCACCGAGCGGACGCGGCACGACGACGAGCAGCTCGCGCGGCAGACGGGCGAACTGCGCCGCGTCGGCGATGCGCGACACGCCGACCACGCCGAGCTCGCGCAGTCGCCGGGGGAGGTGGTCGAGATCGCGGAACGCCTCGGGGGAGAAGTGCCAGGCAAACGGCAGGATCTCGTGCGCGGGGACGATCACGGTCAGCGCGCCGTCCGCGGTCGCGGCTCGCGCGCGGTCGGCGGCGATGGCCCAGTCGGTACGCTGTAGAGGGCTCCGCCACGCGCCGGCGAGGGACAGTGCGCAGAGCGCGACGATCAGCGTCGTGCCGAGCGTGCGGGCGACTGGCAGCCGCGCCGCGGCCGCACCGACCAGCAGGTACCAGCCGGGCGTGACGTAGAGCAGGTAGCGGCCGAGAAACACGGGCTCGATCGAGGAGGCGAGGTACGCGACGACGAGCGGCACGACGCTCCACAGCGCGAGCGCTGCCAGCGTGCGCCGAGGCGCGGGGGCGGCCTGCGCCTCGCGGCGTGCGCCGAGCAGGGCGATCGCGCCCGCGACGACGAGCAGCAGCTCGAGCGTCAGGACCAGCCCGGAGCCCGTCAGCTTCGCGAGCTCGTGGGGAATGCCGCGCAGCGTGGGCGCGGGCAGCCACCCGGCCATCGGCAGCGGCCACAGCGTCAACCAGATGAACAGCGCGAGCGGCACCACGAGCAGGACCGCGCCCACCTGCGCCGCGAGGATGGCGAGGAACGTGCGCGGGCTCTGTCCCCGCCACGGCAGCGCTGCGAGCGTCTGGGCGCAGAGGGCGAAGGCCGCGACGTAGTGCGTGTGCAGCAGGGCCGCGTCGAGCAGGCAGAGCAGCGCGAGCCGCCGCCACGTCACACGCTCGAGCAGCAACAGCAGGACGTGGAACGACGCGATCACGATCAGCAGCACGAGCGCGTACGGCCGCGCCTCGTGCGCGAAGTAGATCTGGCAGCGCGACGCCAGCAGCAGCGCTGCCGCGAAGAGTCCGGTGCGGGCGTCGAGGAAGCGGCGTCCGAGCTGGAACAGGGCGACCACGGACGCGGCGCTCGCCAGCGCCGACAGCGCGCGCGCGGCGACCAGCGTCGTTCCGAAGAGCTTCAGCCAGGCGCGGGCGAGGAGCGGGTAGAGCGGCGGCGTCGCGTCGGCGCGCAGGTAGCGATCGAGGTCGTACGGGAGCTGCACGTTGCTCAACGTGACCGCCTCGTCGAACGTAAGTGCTCGGCCGGCCGAGCAGCGGCAGGACGAGTGCCAGGCTCGTGGTGAAGAGCAGCGACGAGACGATCGCCGGGTGGCGGTCGAGCCAGCCGGAGCGCAGCGCCGTCCCCGAGGGGCGCGCCGCGAGCGGCGGAGAGTCCTCGAGCGCGGTCGCCATCCGCAGGACCATCGGTGCCCGGGCGGCCCGACTGTAGAGCCCGCCACCGTGTCCGCGCGGCGTCCGGTCACCGCTCTGCGGTGCCCCCGCCGCGGACCCGCGCCGTGGTCGCCGCTCTGCGCGGACCCCGCCCGCGGGCCCGCACCGCGGTCACCGCTCTGCGCGGACCCCGCCCGCGACCCCGTTCCGTCAGAGCCCGTTCAGCGCGTCGACCACCTGCAGCGTGTCGCCGATGTCGTGGAAGTCGACCGTGACGAAGTTCGGCAGTGCCGCGTTCGCGGCCGCGCACGCGCCCGCGCGGTCGATGAACAGCGGGTTGTGGTTGATCTGCTCGGCGAGCATCGGCGAGCCGAAGATCTGCGTCAGGAAGTGGTTCAGGATGAACAGCCGGTTCGCCGGGTTGCCGCGGTTCGGCGTGCAGGACAGGTCGGCCGGCGTCGCGAACGAGTAGTGGGTCTCGAACGCGTAGGACCACACGTCGTGGTACCAGCCGTACGTACCGCCCTGGCTGTCGGTGAAGACGACGAGCCGGCGGTCGGCCGCGATCATCTCGCGCAGCGTCGGCCACGGTGCCGCCACCGGTTGCGTGTGCAGGTTGGGCGCGAGCCCCGCCGCCTCGAACGCGATCCGGGTGTCGTTCGCGCTCACGTAGCTCTCGAAGATGATCGACACGATCTCGTAGGGGTGGCTGTCGAGGAACTCGCGGATGTCCGTCAGCGTGGCGACCAGCGGACGCTTCCCGAGCACGCAGAAGGCGTGGCAGAGCATCGTCTGGCCGGCGTCGTAGTGGGTGTCGAGCATGAGGCCGCGCACCCCGTCGGCGAGCTGGCGGGTCACCGCGTACTGCTGGTTCGGGCCGCCGAAGGCGTCCTCGGCATTCGACATCGCGTTGTGCGTCGTGGCGTAGGACACCTCGTCGTAGCGCCGGTCGCACAGCTCCGGCGCGCCGTTGCACGCGTACACCGCGCGCGACGGCAGGCAGATCTCCTTCGTCGCGCCGCGGTTCAGCGTCAGCGCGTCGAGGCCGTCGTTCACGTGCAGCCCGTTCTCGCGCGCGGTCGACGCCGCGCGCGCGTCGTAGCAGGCGAGGTGCCAACCGGCGTTCTTCCTCGTCTCACCGGAGACGTCGGCGGCGGCGCACAGACGCTTCGGGCGCAGCACCTCGTAGTCGCGGGTCGCGCCGTCCGCGTCGGTCAGCGACACGACGGCACCCTTGAACGGAAAGCTCGACGCCTTGCCGGCCGCGCGCGCGACCCGGCACTGGTAGCGGTCGACGCCGTGGCTCTGGAAGTCGAGCGCTGCCGGCGACACGTTCTTGTCGACCGCCGTCGGCAGGAGCAGGCCGTTCGGCCGACCGAGGTCGAAGGCGTGCGCGCCGAGCGCGTTGTCGATCGCGACGCCGCGCACGCGGGATCCCGGCTCGCTGGAGCGCTCCTTGCGGCGCAGCAGGCTGGTCGTCGCGTCGGCCGGCGGCACGCCGGCCGTGGACGCCGGGCCGCACAGCCGGTCCGGTTGCTTGACGGTCGCCTCGGCTGCGGCGAACTGGTCCGCGACCGCCACCCCGGAGGCGTTCGCAGGACGCGGGCTGCCGGCGCTGCGGCTGGTCGCGTCGCAGACGAAGGCCGCTGGCGGGTCGGCCGCCGCGGCTGTGGATGCGGAGGCCAGCGCCGCCGTCGCGGCGAGCAGGCTCGCGCGAAGAAGGATCCGGGGATGGCTCGGGTTCCGCATCGTGTGACGGGGATAGCTCAGGTTCCGCATCATGTCGCCGAACTGTAAGAGACCCGTCCGCGAGGAGGCAACCCGGAATGGACGACCGCACCCCCATCCTGATCGGCGCCGGCCAGATCACCCAGCGCGACGTCGCGCCGCAGGACGTGCTCGAGCCGGTCGCGCTGATGCGCGACGCCGCCCGTGCCGCCGCCGACGACGCACGGCTGACGGTCGACGCGCTGCGGCGCATCGACACCGTGGCGGTGGTGAACCTGCTGTCGTGGAACTACGCCAACGCGCCGCGTCTGCTCGCCGGGATGCTGGGCGCCGCGCCGCGCGACGAGATCTACACGATGATCGGTGGCAACTCGCCGCAGTCGCTGGTCGACGACACGGCGCGGCGCATCGCGCGCGGCGAGGTCGGGCTCGCGCTGCTCGCCGGCGGCGAGGTCATGAACGGCGTCAAGCGGGCGCGCCGCGCCGGCGTGCGCCTCGCGTGGGGAGACACCGGAGAGGTGCCCGAGCCGCGGTCCTTCGGCGACGCACGGCAGGGCACCAACGACCTCGAGGTGCGGCACGGGCTCTTCCTGCCGGTGCAGGTCTACCCGCTGTTCGAGAACGCGATCCGCGCCCGCGCCGGACGCACGCCGGGCGAGCACCTGCGCTTCCTCGGCGAGCTGTACGCGCGCTTCTCGTCGGTCGCGGCGGCGAACCCGTTCGCCTGGTTCCGCACGCCGCGCACGGCAGAGCAGATCGCCACCGTCGACGCCGACAACCGCATCATCGCTTGGCCCTACCCCAAGCGGATGAACGCGATCATGGACGTCGATCAGGCGGCGGCGGTGCTCATGACGTCGGTCGGCCGGGCGCGGGAGCTCGGCGTGCCGCGCGGGCGCTGGGTGTTCCTGCAGGGCTTCGGCGAGGCACACGACAAGTGGTTCGTCAGCGAGCGCTGCGGCTACGCGCAGTCGCCGGCGATCGCCGCCGCCGGGCGCCGCGCGCTCGAGATGGCAGGCATCGGCATCGCCGACGTCGACCTGTTCGACCTCTACAGCTGCTTCCCGAGCGCCGTGCAGCTCGCGCAGGAGGCGCTCGGGATCGCGCCCGCCGATCCGCGTCCGCTCACCGTCACCGGCGGCCTCGCCGCGTTCGGCGGACCCGGCAACAACTACTCCATGCACGGCATCGCGAGCATGATGGACCGCCTGCGCGCGGCGCCCGGCACGCGCGGCCTGGTGACCGCGCTCGGCTGGTACGTCACCAAGCACGCGATCGGCGTCTACGGCACGGAGCCCGGACCCGCGCCGTGGCGCGCGCCCGAGGAGTCGCTGCAGCCGGCCATCGACGCCATGCCGAGCCCGGAGGTCGTCGACCGCGCCGAGGGCGCTGCGACGATCGAGACCTACACCGTCGCACACGAGCGCGGCGGCGAGCCCGAGCGCGGCATCGTGATCGGACGCCTCGACGACGACCGGCGCTTCCTCGCGGTGATCGACGGCGATCGCGCGGAGCTCGAGAGCCTCGAGCGCGACGAGGGCGTCGGCCGGCGCGGGCGGGTCTTGCCCGGCGCGGACGGCGTGAGCCGCTTCCGTCTCGCGTAGACACGCGGCTCGCATCGGGGCTCGAGCTGTGGGCGCTCTCGTGCGGCAACGGCAGACTCGACAGCGGGGAGGAGTGCGATCGGGGCCAGGCGAACGGCAGTGCCGGGTCGGACTGCGGTGGCGACTGCCGGCGCAGCGCGGGGTCGCGGGAGCCACCGCGTCGCCTCGCCGAGACGAGGCGGCGCTGATTCCCGGCGCGTGCCCCCGCTCTCGACGTGCAAGCTGTCCTGTGGCGCAGCCCGCAGCGGCTCGGCTGGCGTGAGCCGAGCCCTTCGGAGGCAGCGGCGCGCTGCCTCCGAGAAGCCGTGTGACGCTTCGTGCGAGAATTCGCGATTGCCTCGCCTCGCGAATCGGCTCATGCCGGTGGTGGCATACGGCGGCGCTCTCGCTGAATCCGGCGCCGCGGAGGGAAAGGACCATGCGCGAGCTCTCGGCGATGATCGTGGCCATGGCCGGTTGGTCGTTCGTCCTCCCAGCGCTCTTCGGTCCGGGGCGAGCCGATGCTGCGCCGTGCGTGTTCGTCAAGCTCGCGGCGGCCGGACAGGAGGTCGCCGCCAGGCTGCGCTGCGAGGCCCGCGATCTCGAAACGGGTGTGGTGCCCGCGTGCGTCGCGGACGCTGCCACGCGGCGTCAGCTCGCGTTCGCCGCCGCCGAGACCGAGGGTGGTTGCCAGACGACGGGTGACTCGGCAGCGATCGGCGATGCGGTCGACGATCTCGTCGCCTCCCTGCGGACGGCCCTTCTTCCCGGCGGACCCGGGTCGTCGCTGTGCACCGAAGGGCAGCTGCGCGCCGCGGCACGCGCCGCTCGCCGGCTCATGCAGGCGTACGCGCGCAACGCGCGGCAGCCCGACGCTGCGCGACTGAACCAGCGGATTGCCGACGCGCAGGAGCTCTTCACCGCGTCGTTCACGGACGCCGTCGCGCTCGGAAGCTGTCTGTCCGCGACCGGGGACGTCGCGGCGTTCACGCTGCTCGGGCAGGGCACTGCGCGTCTGCGCGGCCTTCTCGAGCCGAGCTGCGGCGACGGCGTGCGAGCGCCGGTCGAGCCGTGCGACGGCGACGACCTCGGCTCCTGCACCGGAACGTGCACCGCGAGCTGCACCTGCGACATGTCGGCGGCCTGTCCGTGCTGGACCCGGACCGTGATCGACGCGACGTTCCCCCCCGGGTACTTCGACCAGAACGGCCGCGGCGGCGCGACCTGCGACAGCCCGAGCGGCTTCCGGGGATTCTTCTCGTCCGACACCTGCTTCCTTCCGCGGCTGGTCAATCCCGGTATCGACATCGCACGGGCAGGCGCGGTGGTCCTCGGGGACTCGTCGTGCTTTCTGATCGCGGACCTCGACATCGACAACGACGGGTCCTGCGACGGGCCGCCGCACCAGACCAGGATCAGCGCAGCGCAGTCGTCCGCTTGCATTGCGGAGCTGGAAGCATCGGAGGTCTACCAGACCGAGTGCGTCGCCCCGCCGCCGACTCGTACTGCACCGTGATTACCGAGCTCGACCCTGGCGACGACGGCTCCTGCGTTCTCCCGCCGTCGCTCGTCGGCATCGATCGGGACGAGGCGGCCGCGTGCAAGGCGGCACTCTAGTCCAGGCCTCGCAGTAGTACCTGGCGGAGTGCTCCTGGCGCTCACTCGGCTTCACGCCCCGACTCAGCCGAGATCGGACGGGTAGACGACCTCCAGCTCGACGATCTGCCGCGGGAAGTCCTTGCGGTTGTTGGTGACGAATCGATCCGCGCCACCCTGAATGGCCGTGGCGAGGTGGACCGCATCGGCGGCGCGAAGCCGATACTTGGCACCGAGCACCGCAGCCAGATCCGCGATCGCCAGGTCGACAGGCAGCAGATCCAGCCGCGCGAGAAACCAGGCCAGCGCCGTCACTTCCGTTTGCGCACGTTCGCGCAGCGGCTTCGTCAGCACCTCGGGCACGAGGAGGGTGGACCCGATGCCCACGCGAGGTGTCCGTTCGGCACCCGTCCTGGCCGCAAAGAGAGCCGCGACCGGCAGCCCCAGAGGACGGACACCCAGGGCCGCGTAGATCAGAACGTCGGCATCGAAGGCATCCATCACCGGTGCGTACGGCTCGCCCGAACCTCTGCGACCAGCGCTTCCGCGCGCTGCCGCGAGGCGGACGTCCGAGGTGGCCGAGGTGCACGCCGCGCCGCGACGATCTGTTCACGCAGGGCGCTGGCTGCCTGCAACACGCCTTCGGCCCTGCGCACACGGAGCAGGTCGGGCCGCACGACGACTGCGACGGCCTCGCCGTGCCGCGTGAGCGTGACTTCCTCACCGTCTCGCACCCGCTCGAGGATCTGGGCAAGGCTCGCCCGAGCTTCGCTGATCGACCAGGTCGCCATGCCCTTTTGTACATCCATGTACGTAACGGGACAATCCTCTCCGCGACGGCCGCGCACGCGCCTGCTCGGGGCTCCTTCGCCCGGAGCAGGCCCTCGTACGCCGAGGTCCGTCAGGAGAAGCGTCGCCCGGCGAAGTTGCCGCGGAGCACGACGGCCCCGCCGTTCACCAGCCGGGTGGCACGGGCGACGACATCGCGGTCGTCGTTCGTGAACCGGCCGAGCCAGCACACCAGCTCGAGCATCGTCATGCGGATCGGAAAGGGAGGCATCTTGCCGCGGACGTCACGCAACGGCCGTGCCACGGCGCACGGCGCGGTCCGCCGGACCGTCCCCCGGGGCGCGCGCCATGGCGTCGCGGTGATCCCTGGCACGGCTGCAGCGCGGTGCGAACGCGCCCGACGTGGGCGCGGCCGAAGCCGACCTCAGGACGCGAGCGCCCGGCGCTCGTCCGCCGGGTGCTGCAGCGAGGCGATGCGCCGCGCCCACCACGCGACCAGCGCGACCGCGACGACGATGAGCCCGACCGAGAGGCCGATCCACAGCCCGCGGACGCCCAGGCCGCCGCGGAAGCAGAGGCCGTAGCCGACCGGCAGCCCGATCCCCCAGTAGCCCACCGCCGCCGCGACCATCGCGACGCGGGTCTCGCCGCTGCCGCGCAGGATCCCGGCGGCGACCACCTGCAGCCCGTCGAAGAGCTGGAACACGGCCGCCACGCCGAGCAGCGCGATGCCGGTCGCGATCACGGCCTCGTCCGTGGTGAAGGCGCGCATGACCAGGCGGGGGGCGAGGGTGAACACGAGCGCCGCAACGCTCATGAACGCGGCGCCGGCCGCGAGTGCTGCCCAGCCGGCGCGCTCGGCGCCGCGCGGATCGCCCGCGCCGAGCGCCTGTCCGACGCGCACGGCACCCGCCGACGCGACGCCGAGCGGCACCATGAAGCTGAACGCGGCCGCACCGAGCGCGATCTGGTGCGCCGCGAGCGACAGCGGGTCGAGTCCCGCGGCGAGTAGCGTCGCCGCGGTGAAGACCCCGCCCTCGAGCACCACCTGCACCGACGCCGGAAGGCCGAGCCGCACGATGCGACCCAGCACCGCGAAGTCCGGCCAGAGCGGCACGAGGAAGAGCGCGCGGTCGTGGCGCCGGGCGTGCCAGAGGACGAACGCGGTCAGCACCCCGAGCATGTAGACGCGTGACAGCGTCGTCGCCCACGCGGCCCCCTCGGCGCCGAGCGCCGGCGCGCCGAGGTTGCCGAAGATCAGGACCCAGTTCACCACGACGTTGACCAGGTTCGCGCTGATCAGCGCGAAGGTCGCGGCGCGGACGAGGCCCACCGCCTGCAGGTAGCGCCGCAGGGCGACGAACCACAGGAACGGCAGCAGACCGGGCGTGACGGTCGCGAGGTACGCGCGCGCCGCCGGCAATACCGCGGCGTCGATCCCGGCGAGGTGCAGCCAGTGCCGTGCTGCCCACAAGAGCCCGGTCAGCACGACCGTCAGGAGCAGGCAGAGGTGGAGGCTCTGCACCAGGGTGCGGTGCGCCTCGTGCATGCGTCCGCCGCCGAAGGCGTGGCTCACCAGGTAGTCGAGGCCGAGCAGGATGCCGACGCCGAACATCGCCACGAAGTGGAACAGGTTGGCACCTACCGATACCGCGCCGATCGCATCGGCGCCGACGCGGCCGACCATCATCACGTCGACGAGTCCCATCGCCATGCCGCCGAGCTCGGCGAGCACGACCGGCCCGGCCAGACGCAGCAGGCGCGGCAGCTCGAGGCGCAGGCCCGCGAGCGACAGCGGCGCGTGGTGGCTCGGGGAGGTGGTGGCGGCGGGCGGCGACATCGGAATCGACGAGGGTAGCGGTTCGGCGCAGCTGGTCCGAGGGCCTTCCTTCGGCGTGGAGAATTGCCGGGATGCCGGTGCGCACGCTAGGACAACCGGCACATGAAACTCGGAATGACCCTGCCGTCGATGGTCCCGGACCTCACGCGCGCCGATCTGCTCGCCTGGATGCGCGGCATCGACGACGGTCCGTGGTCGTCGCTCGCCTGTGGCGAGCGGCTCGCGTTCCCGAACCCGGAGATGATGGTGTCGCTCGCCGGTGCTGCGGCGGTGACCGAGCGGGTGCGAATCGCCTTCACGGTCGTCGTGCTGCCGCTGCACCGGACGCTGCTCATGGCGAAGCAGATCGCCACCCTCGACGTGCTCTCGGGCGGCCGGGTGTCGGTCGCGGTCGGCGTCGGCGGCCGCGAGGAGGACTACAAGGCCGCCGAGGCGCCGTTCGAGAAGCGCATGGTGCGGATGGAGAAGCAGGTAGCACAGCTCCGCAGCGCGTGGGCCGGCGAGGTCGTGCTCGAGGGCGTGAACCCCATCGGTCCGAAGCCGGTGCAGCCCGGCGGACCGGAGATCCTCGCCGGCTCGCTGATGCCGAAGTCGATCCGGCGCGTGTCGCGCTGGGCGGACGGCATCAGCGGCTTCAGCTTCGCCCCCGACCCGAACGAGATCGCCGCCGCCTTCGAGGTCGCGCGCGCGGCGTGGCGCGAGAGCGGCCGCCCGGCGCCGCGGCTCGTGACCAGCTTCTGGTACGCGCTCGGTCCGAAGGGTCGCGAGCAGATGGACGTGTACGTGAAGCGCTACCTGAACTTCTTCGGCCCGGACGCGGCGGTCGGCGTGGCCGCCATGTGCAGCGCCGTCACGCCGGACGCGCTGCGCGACTCGGTACGCCGGATCCGCGACCTCGGCACCGACGAGCTGATCCTCGTGCCGACCACGGCCGACCCCGACGAGCTGAAGCGCACCGCGGACGCCCTCGGGTGAGGACGCCCGACCGGAATCGTCTGCCGCGGCGTCCATGACCGGCATGGCACAGGTTTCGTCGCCGGCGGGGACGACCGTCGATCCGCGCGTCGCGGCGGCGGCCGGCGAGCTCGCCGCCCGCTTCCGCGCGGCGGCGCCGTTTCCGCACGTCGTGATCGACGGCTTTCTGGCGCCGGCGCTGTGCCGGCAGCTCGTCGAGACGTTCCCCGCCTACGATGGCGAGCGCTTCCGCAACGACTGGGGCGAGCTCGGCAAGGCGTGGCGCGAAGACGTGTCGCGGCTCGGTCCGGCCTGGGCGGAGCTCGACCGAGGCCTGCGTTCGCCGGAATTCCTGGGACTGCTGAGCCGCATCTCGGGCATCCCGCACCTGCTGTTCGACCCGGCGTACTTCGGCGGCGGGACGCACGAGAACCTGCACGACATGGAGCTCGACCCGCACGTCGACTTCAACCTGCACCCGCAGTCGCAGCTGCACCGCCGCCTGAACCTGCTGCTGTACCTGAACGACGAGTGGGACGAGGCGTGGGGCGGCGCGCTCGAGCTGCACACGAACCCGTGGCGTCCGCCGCACGAGAACCGCATCACGACGATCCCGCCGCTCGCGAATCGCTGCGTGATCTTCGAGACCAGCGACCGCTCGTGGCACGGCTTCCGGCGCATCGCGCTGCCGGAGAACCGGCGCCACCTGTCGCGCCGCTCGTTCGCGATGTACCTCTACACGCGCGAGCGCCCGGCGCTGCCGCTGATCCCGCACGACGTGACGATCTACACCGACCGTCCGCTGCCCGACCGGATCCACGCCGGCTACACGCTCACCGAGGCCGACGTCGCGGAGCTGGGCGCGCTGGTGTCGCGCCGTGACCGCAAGCTCGAGTACCTGTACGGGCGCGCGATCGACTACGCGCAGCCCACGCTCGCCGCGCGCGTCCGCCGCGCCGACCGGTGGGCGCACCTGCGCGGTCTGCCCGGGCGCGCCCTGCGCAAGGCCGGCCGGCTCGCGCGCCGCCTGCTCGCGGGGTCGTCGCCGGCCAAGCCGTAGCGCGCCGAGCGCGGCCCTGCGCTCGTCATCCGTGCACGTGTCGCGGGCTCGGCCCGGGGCCCATGCCGGGGCGCGTCGCCGTCAGGGCAGCGTGAAGCGGAACACCGTGCCGTAGTACCGCGACGCATCGGGATCGTCGGCACCACCCGCCTGCGTGAGTCCGTAGAGCGTGCGGCCGTCCGCGTCCGCGACGAGATCGTCCTCGGGGAACGCGCCGGTCGTGCGGCGGTCGAACGAGGCAAGCACCTCGTACTCCCCGCCGGCGATGCGCCAGCGGAACAGCGTGCCGTCACCGTTCGCGCCGCCCTTCGTCGTGGTGCCGTAGAGCCAGCCGTCGAGCAGCAGCAGCGACCCGAACGGCTGCGCGCCGTCGCCCGCGGACGCGCCGAAGGAGTGCAGGATGCGGAAGTCGGAGCCGTCCTCGCGGATCGAGAACAGTGTTCCCTGCAGCGCCTCCCCGCCGAGCTCCGTCGTCGCGTACGCGACGCCGTCGACGATCCGCAGGAAGCCGTGGTCGTTGGTGTCACCGTCGGTGCGCTCGCCCTGCGCGAAGGTGTGCAGCACCTCGTACGTGCCGGTCGCGACGTCGAAGCGGAAGATGACGCCGCCGCCCTTGCCGCCGCCGGTTGGCGTGCCGTTCTTGCGCGTCATGCCGAGCAGCCGGCCGCGCGCGTCGAAGGCGAGCACGCCGTGCGGCTGGTCGCCGTCCTTCGCGGAGAACGAGTGCAGCAGGCGGTAGCCCGTGCCGTCGGTGCCGATCGCGTACAGCGTGCCCGATCCGTGCGCGCCGCCCGACGACGTCATGCCGTAGAGCGTGCGTCCGTCCGGCGCGAGCGCGGGCGGGCTGTGCGGCAGCGCCGACGCGCTCGGTCCGCCGTCGAGCTCGAGCAGCACCTGGTAGTCGCTGCCGTCGGGGCGGATCGTGAACAGCGCTCCGTTGCCGAGCTGTACGGTCGGTGGACCGCTCGTGACGTCGCCGGTCACGCGGCTCGGCTGGTCGTTGAGCTGGTTGCCGCCATAGAGCGCCGCTCCGAGCAGGCGGTCGCCGAGCCAGAGCATCGCGTTGTGGTGCGGCTGGTTGCCGGAGCCGTTGTCGCCGCCGGCGGAGAACGAGTACAGGCTCGCGAAGCCGCTGCCGTCCTCGGCGATGCGAAAGACCGTCCCGCTGTTCGCGGCTCCACCGACCGCGGTGCGTCCGTAGAGCACCCCGCCGACGCGAGTGAGCGAGCCACGCGACCACGCGCCGTCCGTACCGTCGAAGGCGTGCAGGACCTCGAGGCGGCTCGCGAGCGGAGCGTCGCCGCGCGCGACGGCGGCGGCGAGCAACCCGACGGCCGCGAGCACGGCCCCGATCCATCCGCGGCGATGCGTACGCATCGCCCTCGTTGACGGCCCTTGGACCATGCCGCTTTAGACGCCTGGAGGTGCCGGCGCGCGACGTCATGCCGCCGCGGTGCACCCGCACGCGTCGCTCCAGATCGGGCGCACGACAGGAAGATGAGTAGCCCCGGTCACGCCGCCCTGTGCAGCGCGCGGCGTTCCCGAGAGTCCTCGAAGCGACCACCGAGGCGCACGCAGCGCAGGACGAGGACAGCGTGCGAGGAGGCCCGCAAGTGCGCGCGGTACGTCGTCGGGTCCGTGCCGGGCGCCGGCGCCATGCATGCTTGACTCCCGCGACGCGCCCTTTCGTGAGGGGCACTATGCGCCTCGCGACAGCTGCATCCGACGCAGAGAGGAAGTTCGCGCGACGGATCTCCGTCGCGCCATGTCCTCGGCGTCGAGCGCTAAAGGCCGGACGCGCGACGGGCGACACCCGTCATGTAGGCGGCACTTGCGTCCCGCCGCCGACGGAGCCGGAGTCACGCCGGAGGGTCGTCGTTCATCGTCCGATGGTGTCGTACCGGGAAAAACAGGCCGTTCTCGGCGTCGATCAACAGCTTGGGGGAGACTGAACGTGCAGCGCATCATGAAACTCGGACTTGTGGTGGTGGCGAGCATCGGCTGTTCGATGGGGCCGCTGGCGGGCTGCTCCAGCACCTCCTCGGGTGACGCGCCGCCCGCGGGCCTGGTGGCCTACATCACCAACGCGCAGGACAACGGGGACTCGGCCGGCATGGGCACGGTCATCCCGGTCGACCTGGAGACCGGCAAGCCAGTGAACCCGATCGACGTCGGCGAGGGGGCGGGAACCAATGCCATCATCGTCACCGCCGATGGCACCACCGAGGTCGAGCAGCTGGCCACCGAGCTCGAGCAGGAGCTCGTGGCGCAGACGACGCGTCTCGCCGAGCACGTCACGGCCGAGCGTGTCCGTGTCGGGGACCCAGCGCGCGGCACCGGCTCGGCGGCATGACCTTCTCTGCCTCGGGATCGCAAACGGGGCCCGAGAGTTTCTTCCTTTTCGGTGTCGGGACTACGTTCGTGCTCTCGGTGACGGGCAGTGCGTCGCCGAGCGGCGACTCGATCAGCGGCGTCGTCACCACGCCGTTCGGCGAGATTCCGTTTACCGGATCGTTGTGCGGCAACGGCGCGCTGGACGGCAGCGAGGAATGCGATGCCGGGTACGGTCCGTCCTCGTCCTGTGATCTGGACAGCTGTTCGTTGCTCGAGGATCCGCCGATCTGCAACGCCCGCGTGTGCGAGGCCGGATCGTGTACCATCGTGCCGCTGCCGAGCGGCACGTCGTGCGATCGGGACGGCGAGAGCTGCACGATCGACGAGTGCGACGGCGCCGGAGCGTGCGCCATGGTTGCGTGCTCGGCGTGCTGCGATGCCAGCGCCGGCTGTACGCCGCGCGCGTGCAAGCGTTCTCTCGCGAGCAAGACCAGCTTGTCGCTGGCGGTGAGCCCCGCCGGCAAGGAACGGATCGTGTGGACGGCGGCCAGGCTCGAAGCGGCCACATCGGCCGAGCTCGGTGACCCCACGACCGCGGGGGACTACCATCTCTGTGTGTTCGACCAGGGCACCGCGCGTCGGCTGCGGTTGGACGCGATGCTCCCCGCCGCGACCTCGTGCGGATCCCGTCCGTGCTGGCGGTCGACGTCCAAGGGTTTCGCGTACAGGAGCTCGACGGGAGCGCCGGACGGCGTGACCAGCCTGCGCATCGCTTCCAGCCCCGCGGGGAGCGGCACGCTCGCCGTCAGGGGAAAGGGTGCGGCGTTGCTGCACGGCACGCCCGAGTCCACGCCGCCGCGGCCGTTCGAGGGTTCCGTCGTCGTCGAGCTCCACAACCCGACCACCTGCTGGGCCACCGACTTCGGCAGCCCGGGCACGATCGTGCGTCGCAGTGGCGATGGGCTCTTCGTTGCGAAGGGCGGGGAATAGCAGGCGGCAGCGCACGGTGCCGTAGCCGCCGCGTTCTTGCTGCCCTCGAACGCTTCGTCGTGGCCACGTGCCGCCCGCAGGGATGGTATGTGCGCACGGGCGTTCGATCGCGACGTCGCGCTTCTGGCGGTGGACACCGAGGAGCAGCCGCACCGCGGGACGAATGAGCCCCGCTTCCTTCCCTCGAGCCGCCGATCCCTCGACTGCGCGCCTACGCCGAGATCACCACCAGCGCCGCGACGCAGATCAGGCCGACGACGAACACCAGCGAGCGCAGCTTGTCGAGATCGGCGATGTAGAGGATGGCGTGCAGCACACGGGTTGCGACGAAGAGCTTCGACCACCACGCCGCGCTTGCCGCATCCGCGCCGGCGAGGTGGGAGATCACGACCCCCGCGGTGAAGAGCGGCAGCGCCTCCCACGCGTTGGCCTGCGCGGCCACCGCACGCGCCGCGGCACCCTCGAGCCGCATCCGCTGCTGGCGTGGGTTCTTGTTGTCGAGCGAGCCGAGCTGGGCGTACGTCAAGTAGCCGCCCAGCGCTGCCAGCAGGTAGGGCAGCAGGGCGACGACCGCGAGACACGCGAGCGGTGTGGTCATGCGTTCCTCCGAGCGGCGTGTGGGCCGCTCGCTACCGCACGCGCGGCGATGTCGAATCGGCCTATCGGGCGGCGCGCGCGCGCCGGCGCAGGACGAGTGATGCGAGGGTGATCGCGAGCAGCGCGAAGAGGACGGCGCCCGTTCCCGACATCGCGGGCACCGGCGGCGGCGGCTCGTTAAAGCAGCTCGCGTCGCAGCCGTCGCTTCCCGCGACGTTGCCGTCGTCGCAATGCTCGCCCGGTGCGTCCACGATGCCGTCCCCGCACGACGGCACGCGCACGATCTGGCCACGGATCTCGCCGCCGCCACACCCCGCGGAGTGGATGTTCACGTACCAGAGGCCGTTCTTGATGTCGGTGCGATCGCTCGCCGAGGCAACGGTCGTGCTGGCGACCTTGGGGCTGCCGTTCGCGAGCGTCAGCTTGACGCCCGCCGTGGCGCCGGGCAGCGCGGGGCCGTGGAAGTGGGAGAAGAGCTCGGCGCCGAAGTCGAGCGTCCCGTTGTTGAAGCTCGGCGAGTTGTTGCCGAACGTGATCGTCCAGGCGAGGGCACCCGTCACGTCGTCGAGGGTCGCGGTTGCGCTGCCCTGCGCGGTGCTGGTCATCGCACAGCTCGTCTCCTGAGCCGCGTCGAGAGTCCCCGCGAGGTTGACCGTCGCCGCGCTGGCGCTGGCGGCGGGGCCGACGACGAGCGCGAGGACCAGCAGCTGGATGCGGAACCGGACGACTTGCATCGACATGGTGAGCCTCCTGTGTGTGGGCGGGACGATGGGCGTTCCGGCGATTCGGGTCAAGCGCTAGTTGCGCTCGTCCGTCGCCCTCGTGCCGATGCGGCCGATGCCCGCGGCTCGCCGACACGGCGGGCCGGCGCGGACGAAGCGCTCGGCCGTCGGCCGGCGGCGCGCCGGCCGGCGGTTCTGTGCTAGCGGTCTGCCAGCCGCGTCCGGCGGCACCGCTCGACACATGTCTCTCGACGACCACCGCACCCCGCCCGTGTCGCACGCGTCGACCGGTGCCGGCGTCCGCACGCCCCCGGCGACGTTGCGCTTCGCGCTGGCCTTTCTTGCCATCGCGGGCGTGCTGGCTCTCCTCGGCATGACGTCCCTGGCGGACAGCGCCGTACACGCACCGATGTCCCGGCTCGTAGCCCTGCTTGCGCACGGCGCGCTGGGGTTGCTCGGCGAGGCGACGCTCCGTGGCCAGGAGCTCGCCTTCGACGGCTTCGACGCGCTCGTCGTCGAAGCGTGCAACGGCGTCCTGCCTGCGAGTCTCTACGTCGCGGCGGTGATCGCATTCCCTGGGCCCCGGCGTGCCAAGGCGATCGGGATCGCGATCGGCTTGCCGGCGATCCTGCTGATCAACGTGGTCCGCGTCGTGACCTTGATGATCGTGGGATCGCGCTGGCCCGCCGCGTTCGAACGCGTGCACATCTTCGTGTGGCAGCCTCTCGTCATCGTGCTCGCCGTCGCCCTCTGGCTGCACTGGATCGACGCGTGGGGCGGCGGCGGCGACGAGGCTGCCGGGCGTCCCGCGGCCGGGAGCCGCGACGCGGCTGATGGCGATGACGTCGCTCGCGCGTAGTGGCCGTCTGGTCGTTCGTTCGGTCGCGTGTTGCGCGCTGGTCTACCTTGCCCTGCTGCCGCTGCACGGGCTCGTGACGCGGGTGAGCGCCGCGGCGGCCCTGCAGCTGCTGTCCCTGGCCGACCACCCGAGCGTCATCAGCGGCGTTGCGACCCATGGCTCCGACGTCGAGATCTTCACGCACCTCACCGGCGTCGAGGCCCCGCTCGGAACCTGGAACGGAGAGAGCCTGCCCGTGTTCCTGGTCGCGGCGCTCGGGCTCGCACTCGCGGTCCCGTCCCCGTCGCCGCGAGAGAAGCTCGGGATCGTCCTCTGGGCGGCGCTCGCGGCGACCGCCGTCACGCTCGCCACGGCGGCGATCCAGCTCCAGGTGACCACGGTGAACCTCGCACATGGAAGGTTCGGACTCGCCCTCGTGTCGCCGCGCGGCAGAGCGGTGCTCGACGTCGCGAACCGCTCCATCAACCTCGTCATGCTGCTGCTCCCGGCGGCCGTGCTGGTGCTGGGACACGGGCCGGCGCGCGCCGGCGCCAAGACGGCAACACCACGTGGACGGCTACGGACGCCGCTTCTCGTGCTGCTCGCCGGCAGCGTCCTCGGCGGCCTGATCGCGCTTCGCCCGCCGCACCACGGCGACCCGGCCGCGGTGCTCGAGCGCGTGCTGGCGCTGAATCCGGGCGCGCCGGCCGCGGCGATGGCGCGGGCGTTCCAGCGGCGCGACCACGCTCTGCCGCGCGTCCATCCCACCACCGACTGCGCGGACCTGCGCCGCCTGGCGCGCAGCGGCGGAGCTGTGGTCGGGTCGCGCGAGCGGCGGCGGCTCGATGTGCTCCTCGGCCGCTGCCCGCCGAGTTGAGCCCGGCGCGCGGCCGCCGCTCAGCGCACGCGGTCCGCTTCCGGCGGAACGCCGGCGTACCGCGTGTGCAACAGTACGTCGAATAGAGGGATCGCGAAGTTGAAGTTCCAGCTCCGCATGAGCGCCGGGTCGTGGTGCACGCGGTGGTGGTGCGTCAGCGCGCGCACCGCGCCGACGCGTGCGAGCGGCGCGTCGTCCGGCAGGTGCGCGAGCGCGTGCAGGACCTCGTAGAGCGCGTAGTACGCGATCGCCACGAGGACGAAGAGCCACGCGGCCCGCGTCCCCGCGACCGCGCCGACCAGCAGCGCGAGCGGCACGACGGTAGCGACCAGCAGCGGCAGCGCCCAGGGCGGGAACAGCACCCAGCGGATCTCCGGCCACGCGTCGACGGCCATGCGGTCGTACGTGAAGAACGCGTGGTGCTCGCGCACGTGGCGCTCGTACACGGCACGCGGGAACATCGGCCGGTGCAGCGGCCAGCGGTGCGCCACGTACTCGCCGAGGTTCGTCAGCAGGAAGGCGACGCCGATCACGAGCGTGTCGGCGCCGCCGAGCCCGCCGAGCGCGTACAGGCAGACGGCGAGACCCGCGGCGGCGAACGCGACGATCAGCGCGACGTGGCGCGTCCAGCGATAGGTCGGTGGCGTCGTGGCGCGGAGCGCGTCGCGGGTCGGGAGTCCCATCGCGTACGGATGCGTACGCGGTGGCTGGTCGCGCGGCAAGGCCCCTCGCCGGCCGAGCACGCCGCGCGCGCCGCGCCGAGCGCCCTCGATCGACATCGCCGAGCACATCGGCGATCGCGGTGGCCACACCCGCGACCCCGGAGAAGCCGCCATGGAGATCTCGACCGCCTACCTGCCGCACGAGGTCTTCGCCCCATCCGATCGCGGCGGATTGCCCGTGCCGCGCGTCTTCGTCGCGCCCGGGCGCTACGTCGAGGGCCGTGGTGTGCTGCGTGGCGTCGGACACTACTTGACGCTGCTCGGGCCGACGCGTGCGGCCCTGCTCATGTCCGCGCGCGGTCTCCGAGGTGACGGCGCGACGCTGCTCGCGAGCCTGCGCGACGCCGGCATCGAAGCCGTTCCGCGGCCGTTCGGCGGCGAATGCTCGCTGCAGGAGATCGAAGCGCAGGTGGCGGCGCTCGCCGCGGAGCGCGTCGACTGCCTGGTCGCCGCCGGCGGCGGCAAGTGCATCGACGCGGGCAAGGCGATCGCGTTCCGGCTGGGTGTTCCGGTCGCGATCGTTCCCACGCTCGCGTCGAACGACGCGCCGTGCTCCGCGCTGTCGGTGCTCTACTCGCCGGAGGGTGTTTCCACGGGCGCGGAGTTCTATCCGGACAGCCCGGCGCTGGTCGTCGTCGCGGAAGCGGCGCTGGGATTCCCGTTCATGGGCAACATGCCGCTGCCGATCAGCGCGGACCTGGTGTGCGCGTCGGTGCGCGACGCGCACGCGCTCGGGTCGTCGGTGGCGGCGGACGCCGGCGACGAGGCGTACCGGCGACTGCACGGGTAGGTCCGCAGCATCGACGGTACGTGGCGGGCGTGGTGCGCGTCGACGTGGACGACGATCTCGACCGGAGCCGCGGGCTCGACGCGCGTTGCGCCATCGCCGGCGGCGGATGAGCGAAACGTCCTCGCGAGAGGGCCGGTTCGGTCTTCCGGGGCGCGAAGCCCCGTCCCGGCCGGGCACGGTTACGTCGTAACCAGGCGATTCCCGCCTTCCCCGCAGGACGCGGGCCGGCACGCCCATGGCGGCGGCGCCGACCAGAGAGCGCGCGCCTGCGCGCGCGGCTGCTCCCGAAGGAGGAAGACGAAGATGAAATCCACCAACCGGACGGGCGACAACGTGCTGTGCAGGCCGGGGCTCGCGGTGTCGAACGCGCCCGCCGTCGCCGTGACCAGGAACGGCAAGCCCCTGTACCTCGCGTCGTATGGCGCCGACGGTGTCGCCGCGTTCACCCGCAAGCGCTAGCGCGCGGCGCCGCGGTGGTTGGTCACCGAAACATCCGCTCCGGCCGGGCGTCGACGCGCCCCGCCGGCACAGCTCGCAACCTGCGGCGTTGCCACGTGCTGCGCCGCAGGGAGCGCAGCGGCGGATCGGCCTCCCGGATCGCGGCTGTCGGGCGCGTCTGTCGTTGGCAGCGTCTCGCACCGTCTCGGGCCGTGTACTAGGCTCTGCGGGGTGGAGGGATCACACATGCCGTGGAAAGAAGCCGAGCGTAATCCGTTTCTGCAGGGCAACTTCGCGCCGTGGCTCGGCGAAGGTCGCTGCGACGACCTGGAGGTCGTGGGCACGATCCCGCCCGAATTGAACGGCACGTTCTATCGCAACGGGCCCAACTCGGAGTTCGAGCCGATCGGCCGCTACCACTGGTTCGACGGCGACGGGATGATCCATGCCGTTCGCCTTGCCGCCGGGCGCGCGAGCTACCAGAACCGCTGGGTGGAGAGCACGGGGCTGCTCGAGGAGCGCGCGAAGGGCCGCGCCCTCTTTCCGGGCATCTTCGGCATGTCGGCCGACGAGATGCCGAGCTTCAAGAATACCGCCAACACGAACATCGTCGCGCATGCGGGACGGCTCCTGGCGCTCATGGAGGGAGCCCTCCCCACGCGGCTCGACCCCGCGACGCTGGCGACGCTCGGCGAGTACGACTTCGACGGCCGCCTCGTGCCACCGATGACGGCGCACCCGAAGATGGATCCCGAGACCGGCGAGATGCTCTTCTTCGGCTACTCGCCGTTTCCGCCGTATCTGCGCTACCACGTCGTCGATCGCGCGGGCACGCTGCTGCGCAGCGAGGAGATCGACCTCGCCTGGCCCTCGATGATCCACGACTTCGCGATCACGCGCGATCACGTCGTCTTCATGCTCTGTCCGCTCGTCTTCTCGCTCGAGGAGATCGCCAGGCGCGGCAGCCCGTTCTTCTGGGACGACGACCGTCCGACCAGGCTCGGCGTGATGCCGCGCGCGGGAGGAAACGCCGACGTCCGCTGGTTCGACGCGGAGCCGAGCTACGTCTTCCACCCGATGAACGCGTACGCGGAGAGCGGCAGGATCGAGATCGATGCCCCGCTGTTCCGCCGCCTCGACTTCATGGACAACCCCGATCGGCAGCGCAGCGGCTCCGGCGAGCGCGACGGTGCGCGCTTGAGTCGCTGGACCATCGATCTCGCCGCGGGCACGGTCCGGACCGAGCAGCGTGACGATGGAGCGACCGAGTTCCCCCGCATCGACGAGCGTCAGCTCGGCCGGCGGCACCGGTTCGGCTACGCCGCGGCGGGTCGGCGGGACGACGCCACGACGACGGCGCCACTCTTCTCGGGCATTCGCCGCTATGATCTCGAACGCGGGACGATCGAGACGCGCTGGCACGGCATGGGGAACGGAGTGAGCGAGCCGGTCTTCGTTCCGCGCAGCGCGACGGCTGCCGAGGACGACGGCTTCCTGCTCTACTTCGCCTACGACCGCGAGCGCGACGCGAGCGACTTCCTGATCCTGGATGCGCGCAACATCACGCGCGAGCCCGTCGCCACCGTGCGTCTGCCGCACCGCGTGCCCTACGGTTTCCACGGCAACTGGGTCGCGGCGGCCTGAGCGAGGCATGGGTCGAACCGGATCGCGCCGCTGAGCAGAGCGCTGCACTCACGGCCGCTCTCCCGGGTGCGCATGGGTGCTCGCGGTCGGCGCCGCGAGACGCCGGGAGACGAGACCGAGAACGGACTGCAGGCGCGCATCGAGCCCGACGTCCGCGGCGCGCTGCGCGATGGCCCGTCGTGCCGCCGGGGAGAACGCCTCGGGATGCTCTGCCAGCGCGAGGAGATCGATCGCGGCCCGAGTCGCGAGACGCGACTCGGGGACCTCGATCAGGCGCGCGAGTGCGTCGGTCGTCTCGGTGGGCAGCGCGGGCGCAGCGGCGGCCGACGGCGACGGATGCGTCGCGCGCCACAGCGCTCGCAGCGACGCTCTCGCGCCGTCGCTCAGGGTCGGGCCCGCGAGCAGGATCGGCGCACCGAGCCCCTCTGCCGTGACCCACGAGTCGACGTCCCCGGCGGTTCCGACCACCAGCAGGACGGCGACGTCGTCGCGCGCGCATCGCAGCGATCTCGCGTCGCCGACGACCGTCATCGATCGGGGCGCGCCGCCCTCGAGGACGTCGAGGGTCGTGAACCGGGTTCGGGTAGCGGCGTCGCGCGAAGAGGGGGAGGGCACCTGCGTCGCGTCCTCGGCCCGCGCGACGACGAGCGCGCTCGCCCGGCGGATCGCCCGCAGGAGACCGTCCGGCTCGACGCGCAGGTGCGCCGCACAGGGCGTGACGCACAGTGCGAAGAGCAGGCTCACACGAACGGCGCGGCCGGCGCGATCGAACAGCGACGGGTCGCCGGTCAAGGCAATGCGGCGCAGGCGGGCTCGCCGGCCACGGACTCGGGTCCGCGCAGCAGCTCGACCAGCTTGCAGGTGACGTAGCTCGCCGCCTCGGGTCCGAGCGACAGCGTCTCGTGGTAGTGGGGCGGCACCGTGCGACGGGGAACGGCCGGGTCGAAGGGGCGACCTTGACACGGGTCCGGCGCCTCCTCGAGTGGCGCGGCGGCGTGGAAATCGTAGCCCGGAACGACGTAGCCGAGCTCGTCCGGGGAGAGCCCGATCACGACCTGGAACGGGGCATCGATCGCTGCACGTACCGACGGCTCCGCGGGGCGCCCGGTATCGGCCTCGGGGCAGTCGTCTCGCCGGTGCCCGGCGACTCCGAGATAGAGCTCGGGAAATACCTCGCCGGGAAACGTCACGAGCTGGATCTGCGGGGCGCCGGCGCGGTCGAGGAATCCGATCGCGCTCTGCTCGATCGGGCCGCAGAGACCGGCAGTCCCCGGACAGAGCACCGGGTCGTACACGGCCGGGTCGAGATCGAGGATGCCGAGCGAGCGCCCGAGCTCGAAGGTCTGGTTCGATCCGGCGGCCCGGTACGTCGTCGTGCGCACGTCGAGGCGCCCCACGTCCACGGGCGCGGCCGCGCGAAGGGCGCGTACTGCCGCCGCACCCACGACGCGGCCGATGCGCTCGGTTCGTGCGAAGCCGAGGTCGTCGCGTGTGTCGAACTCGTTCGAGCCGTCCGGCCGGCGCGGCCCCGCGCCGCCCACGCAGGAGTCGCCGACGATCTCGGCTGCCCCGAGGTCCGCCGAGAAGTACACCGCGGTGCCGCCGAGATGCGACTCCACCTCGTCGCGAATGTAGTGGGGGAAATCCGAGCTGACGTGGAAGTTACGGTCTTCGAGCGACTCCGGGTGGGTCCCCCAGTTGAGCAGCGTCGCGATCGCACTGCCGTCGGCGCGCTCGAAGGCGATCGCGCGCAGGTCTGCGTCGAACAAGAACGGCGGCCGGCAGCGCGTTCGTACCTGGAGCCCGCGCAGGTCGGGGTCGCGGTCCGGGTCCACCTGCGACGGGCGCACCACCGCGACGGGCTCGAGCGCGGCGACCGCCTCGCGCAGCGCTCGCGCCGTCTGGCGGTCGATGAAGCGCGTGTAGCGCGGGAACTTGCCGTCCGAGAGCACATCGCTGCCCCAGAGCCCGAGGGTATCGGGACCCTCGTGATTGTGCGTGCTGCTGTACACGAAGTGGGTGATGCCGAGATCCGGCACGAGCATCGCCTCGGCTCGGGCGAAGCCGGCGTAGCTGCCGTGCTTGAGCATGCCGATCACGTCGAGCGAGACGAGTGCGACCCGGCTCTGTCCGTCGTCGATCACGAGGGCTCGAACCCAGATGTCGTCCTGGCAACCCAGGGCCATGCGGTCGCGGCCGAAGCCGGCCAGGAAGACGCCGGCATACTTCCCGTTCGACTGCGGATCGATCTCGCCGTTCCCGGCGTCGTCGACGAACGGCTCGCCGAGGTCGTAGCGTCCGTTGCCGTTGCGATCCTCGTAGGTTTCCCCCCAGAGGCCGCTGGCGGTGATCGTGCCGTCCCAGTCCGGGTGCGGGCCGCAGGGGGTGATCGCGACGGCGGCCGCTCCCACGCGGAGCACCGGCTCCGCGCTCCGATCCGAACAGCTCGCGAGGAGCCAGGCGACCGACAATACCAGGCAGGGGAGACGTCTCGAGATCATTCCCATCGCGCCGCGGGAACCCTCCTCGGCGGGGCGGGTCAAGACCCTTCGCCGACCACGTGGATGCTCTGATCGTGGGACACGACGTCGATGCCCCGGAAGCAGATGGCGGGCGTCGCGGCCTCTCGCCGTCGGCCATCGGCCACCGGCCACCGATTCGCTGTCGACACGGGGGGCAATGTTGCGCTACGTAACATTTTCGCGACACCGCGAACCCGGAGGTTGGTCATGACGCAGACGACTCGACGTGGGCGAACGGCAACCGGACCCGCCGTCACGGTACTGCTCATCGCAGGCGCGCTGTCCCTCGCGACCGGCTGCGGCGACGCTGCGAAGACCGCGGCACCGCAGGCGCGCAACGTGATCGTGATTCTCGCCGACGACCTGGGCGTCGCGGACGTCTCCGCGTACGTCGGGGACCGCATCCCGACGCCCAACATCGACCGCATCGCGCAGGGCGGTGTGCGCTTCGACGCGGGCTATGCGACCGCGGCGATGTGCAGCCCGTCGCGCGCCGGGCTCCTCACCGGCCGCTACCAGAACCGCTTCGGCTTCGAGTACAACGCGGGCTCCGACGAGCGCGTCGAGGCCGAAGGCCTGGGGCTCGACGTCGGCGAGCGCACGATGGCCGACCTGCTGCGCGCAGCCGGGCTGTACACCGGCATCATCGGCAAGTGGCACCAGGGCTCGCGTCCGGAGTTCGCGCCGATCGCGCGTGGCTTCGAGGAGTTCTTCGGCTTCTACGCGGGCTCGACCAACTTCATCGAGCCGGACCTGCCGGGGGTCATCAACGGCGAGTCGATCGAGCCACGCGCGAACGCGAGCTTCTGGAAGCAGATCCTGCGCGAGCCCGGGCGCCAGGTCGTGAACAACGCCGACGAGTATCTCACCGAGGAGCTCACGCGCGAGACGCTCGAGTTCCTCGACCGGAACGCGGACCGGCCCTTTTTTCTCTACCTCGCGCACGCCGCGCCGCACACGCCGCTGCAGACGACGCAGAAGTACTACGACCGCTTCCCGGACATCGCCGACGAGCGGCAGCGCATCTATGCCGCGATGGTGAGCGCCCTCGACGACGGCGTCGGTGCGGTCCTCGACCGCCTCGACGCGCTCGGCCTCGCGGACGACACGCTGATCGTCTTTCTCTCCGACAACGGCTGCGCCGCCTATACGAATCTCTGCGACTGCTCTCTGCGCGGCGGCAAGCTCACGCTCCTCGAGGGCGGCACGCGCATCCCGTTCCTCATGCGCTGGCCGCGCGGGCTGCCGGCGGGCCGGGTCTACGGCCACCCGGTCACCGCACTCGACGTGCTGCCGACCGTGCTGCGCGCCGTCGGTGCATCGGCTCCCGAGGGGCCGCGCCGCGACGGCGTCGACCTGGTGCCTTTCGTGCGCGGTACGACGCAGGGCGTGCCGCACGAGACGCTCTACTGGCGGAGCGAGCCGCTGCTCGCGGTGCGCCAGGGACCGTGGAAGCTCTGGGAGTCTCGCGACGGCGCGTTCTCGTACCTGTTCGACCTGTCGTCGGACCCGGGCGAGCAGATCGACCTGGCCGCGAGTCAGCCCGACCGCGTGCGTCGCCTGCGCGAGGACTTCGCTGCCTGGAGCGCAGACCTCGTCGCTCCAGCATGGGACCCGCGCAACATCGTCGTCAACGCCTGCGGCGAGGAGTTCCGCATGGGCTTCTGAGGCGCGCGCCGCGGGCGCCAGGCGCGCCGTTCGACGACGCCGCGTGCGAGGTCGTCGCACAGCGCCTCGACGAGCGCGCGCGACGGGCGCTCGTCGATCCAGCGGCGTCCGGCGGCGTCGAAGGCGGCGAGCAGCATGACGGCCACGGTCGTCGCCTCGGCGGAGCCGACACGGAAGTGGGTGACGAAGGCCGCCGACAGGACGCGCGCGAGCTCGGCGCGGCGCTTCGCGCGTGCGTCCTCGACCACCGGCGTCCCCCACAGCGTGCGTAGCCACGAGGATCGGCGCCCGAGCGCGTCGAGGAACGCCGCGACCGCGCGGCGCAGCGTCTCGTCCCAGGGCAAGCCGGGGTCGATCGCGGAGATCGCGTCGTCGATGCGCTGCCACTCCGAGCGCAGCAGCGACAGCACGATCGCGTCGCGATCGGGGAAGTGCCGGTAGACGACGGGCTTCGCGATTCCGGCCTCGCTCGCGAGCCGTTCCATCGTGAGCGCCTCGACGCCGCCGGCGCGCAGCAAGCCCTGCGCATGCTCGAGGAGCTGCGTGCGCCGCGCGTCGCGCGACAGGCGCGGTGCGTAGCGCTTCCGTCGAGGTGTCGGGCCCGAGGCGCGGCCGTCCTCGTCGGTCACGTCGATGCCGGTGCGCGGACGGCTCCTCGCGCCGCGCGCGTGCGCCCGAGGCCGAGGTCGAGTCGTCGTGTTGGCTGCATGGCGTGACCCTTCGCGCTCGCCGGACGAGCAGCTCGTGCGGCGACAGATACGTGCCACGTGCGCGGCACGCAATCGCGGGCCAGCGCGCGTGCGCCACGGACCGTGGGGGCACGCGCGGCGGCGCGCCGGCGCGACCCGTCGGAGGTCACTGGTACTGCGCGGGCCCTCGGATGATGAGCGACTCGGTCGTCGGGGCGGCCTCTTCCGCCGGTGGCTCCTCCGCGGTCGGCGCCGCTTTCGCGGCAGGTGTGTCATCCTCCTCGAGGTCGCGCATGTCGGCGAGCCGCAGCTTGAGGTTGCCGGCATTCGTCGCGTTCAAGAGAGCGGTGGAGAGCGAGACCAGCCCCTGGCGCACCAGGCCTTCGATCTCGCCGTCGAAGTGCTGCATGCCGTCGAGCGCTCCGTCGCGCATGGCGTCGAGCAGCGACTTTCCCTGAGCCCCTTCCTCCCCGCGTGCCAGGTACTCGCGCGTGCGCATGGTCGACTTCAGGACCTCGACGACGGCGATCCGCCCGCCGCTCTTCAGCGGGAGCAGCCGCTGCGAGACGAAGCAGCGGAACGAGGCCGCGAGGCGCGCGCGCACGGCCTGCTGGTCGCCCG
The DNA here is from genome assembly GCA_016874715.1 of Deltaproteobacteria bacterium. GTDB lineage: Bacteria > Desulfobacterota > Binatia > UBA12015 > UBA12015 > VGTK01. The sequence continues at coordinate 38,313 of VGTK01000012.1, forward strand.
CCTCGAACGTGCCGACGATGCGGTCGACGGTCTTCGACGCGTCGATGGTGTGGAGCGTGGAGAGCACCAGATGTCCGGTCTCGGCTGCCGTCAGCGCGATCTCGATCGTCTCCCGGTCGCGCATCTCGCCGACCAGGATGACCTTCGGCGCCTGACGGAGAGCCGCCCGCAGCGCGAGCGCGAACGTCGGCGTGTCGCTGTGCAGCTCGCGCTGGTTGACGGTGGCCTTCTTGTGCGCGTGCAGGAACTCGATCGGGTCCTCGATGGTGAGGATGTGCTCGGCTCGCGTCTCGTTGATGAGGTCGATGATCGCTGCGAGCGTCGACGACTTGCCGGAGCCGGTGGGCCCCGTGACCAGGACGATGCCCGTCTTGTAGGTCGCGATCTCCGCGAGCGACGGCGGCAGGCATAGTTCCTCGAGGCTCGGGATCCTGCTCGCGATGACGCGCATCACGACCGCATGCGTGCCGCGCTGGCGGAAGATGTTGACGCGGAAGCGTGCGCTGCCCGGCAGCGCGTAGGAGAGATCGGCCGAGCCGTGCTCGGCGAGCAGCCGCAGCGCCGTCTCGTTGCCGCCGATGAGATCGCTCGCGATGCGGGCCGTGTGCTCCGGGGTCAGCACGGGCAGCTCGGGGATCGTCACGCCCTCGAGGCTGCCGTGCTTCTCGACCTGCGGCGGACGCCCGGGCGTGAAGAGCAGGTCGCTGACGCCCTTGCCGGATTCCAGCATGGCGAGGATCACCTTCGGTGTGGCGATCGGCGATGCCGCGTCGGCGGAGCCGGGGCGGGACGTTCCGTTCGCGGTCGCGGGTGCAGGGAAGCCTTCGCAGATGCTCATGGCGATGCGGATCTCCGGGCGGATGGCGCGGGGCGGCCCGCGGCAGGCGGGCGGCCCGGGTTCCGCGTACCATCGGCCGAGCGGAGCGATCGCTCCAGTCCGCGTGTGCGGCGATCTGACCCGTCCGTGCGGTACGCGGGAGTCTCAGCCGGCGAGCGACTTCGCCGTGATCGCCAGCGTGTAGAGCCGAATCCGCACGGTCGGGCGATAGGCCCAGGCGCCGTCGCTGCGCAGCTGGATCGACAGCACCTCGTTCGTCGGTGGAAACGGCCGTCCCAGCGCGAGCATCGCCAGGCCCTCGCCGGTCGTTACCAGAGGCGTCAGCAGCAGGCCTCCCCGCGCAACCGACGGCACGATGCGGAACTCGGCGCGACCGCCATCCGCGAGCGCGACCTGCGCGTACAGCGGCGGCGCCTTGAAGATGCCGTCGAGCAGCGACCCGGCGGCCGAGTACTCGATGTCGATTTCCGCCCAGAGCGGAACATCGTGCGGTGGCAGCGTGATGTCCTGGCCGAACGCGATGGTCGCCTCCGCCAGGAGCTGCATCTCGGCGCGGCGCGGCTGTGTCGCCGGCACGAAGTGCGCGAAGCGGCCGCGCATACCGGCAAGGTCGTAGCCGGCGAGCAGCACGGGCCAGCTTCGTCCGTCGTCCGTCGACGGATATCTGCCGTCGATCACCGCCGCGTCCAGCAAGACGTTCGCGGGCTGCGCGCTCTCTAGAGACGCCGCGTTGCGCCGCGCCAGCGCGTCGGAGAAGGCCGTGTAGCTCTGGAAGATGGGGCGTGGTGCGTAGTTAAGGTCGTGCGACAGGACCACGGCTTGATCGTAAGAGTAGAGGTCCACCGTGCCGCTCATCGCCGGGAGCGGATCCTGCGCACGCACCGCGGCCCGGGCATTCGCCTGCACGGCAACCAGGGCGTCCTTCAGCTGGCCCGGTGCGCTCACGCTCGCCAGCGAGACCGCCGCGCCGTTGTAGAAGCTCGCGAAGTAGTCGACCAGCGAGGACCATCCCATGCGGTGCAGGATCCCGTAGGCGCTGCACCACGAGCACAGGATCACCAGCAGCCCGCCGACCATCAGGCCGCGCAGGCGCGGCAGCGCGTCGGCGCAAAGCGCCCAGACCGCCAGCCCGAAGGCCGGCATCGCGAGCAGCGCGTTCACGGCGTGGATGTCGTGCCGCACGAAGCCAGCCTTGAAGTGCGTGAACAGGATGAGGGCGAAGCCGATCAGCGGTACGGCGCTCCAGATGCCGCGCTGCTGGTGTCGCACGAAGATCCAGCCCGCGACCGTGAGCAGAAGCAGCGCCCCGACGCAGAAGCCGAGGACCTCCGTCGCATCTCCCGGCTGGAGCGGCGTGCTCATTGCACCGCTGTAGCCCGCCGACACCTCCATGCCGGTGCCGATCCACGCCAGCAGGCCCGCCAGCGGCTGCCCGGCGAGCACCCAGAAGACGAGCAGTGCCGCGGCGAAGGTGAGGGACCACCAGGGCGTCCGTTGCTGCCGGGCGACCCGGTCGAACGCCAGCAGGCACGCGACCGCGACCGCAACGACGAAGAACGTGTACTTGACCAGCGCCACCGCGGCGACCAGCGTGGAGAAGACGTACGTCATGACGGAGTCGTCCGGGTCGCGAAAGAAGAGGCCCAGGCAGAGCCACGCGAAGGGTGCGACCAGGAACATCGGGTCGATGGTGTCGGGCGCGTCGAGGATGGGGACCACGATCAGAAGCGCCAGCGGCGCCGCCCAGAGCGGTGCGCGCGCCCGCCGGGCAATGCGGAACGTGGCCCAGCCCATCAAGCCGCCGTACAGCAGCCGGAAGACGATCATCAGCCAGAACGTCTCCGGAACGATCAGCGGTACGGCGAGCACGTTGAGCGGCCCGTGGGTGAACACGATGTCGCTGCCGAACTGCCAGCGCAGCACGGACGCGCGGTTCAGCACCTGGATCCAGGAGATGTCGAGCCCGCCACCAGGTGCAAGCAGCACGACCGGGATCGACAGCAAGCCGTAGATCAGGACGCAGGCGGCGAGAGCGAGGTGCTCGAGCCCGCGACCGCGTGGCGCGCCCGCGGCCGGAGGGTCCGTCGGGAGCTCAGTCGCATCGCCGTCTTGATGCAAGCGTCGCCGTCTACCAGCGCGTGATTCCGTCCGCAATCGACTTTCGCGGTTGACGGAATCCGGACGCACCAGGAATCCACTTCCACGGCACCCGACGGCGGGCGGCGAGAGCGCGGCTGATGTGTGCCGGCATCCACGTCTGCCGCAGGCGAGTGGCGGGATCCGGTTTGATCCGCGGACCGCCGGAACGTCGCGATAGAGTGCGCGGAGTAGCGCACGAAATGCGTCTGTCCCAGCCTGCGTTCGAGGGCGCTCGAGGGACCGAACAGCGACCCGGGAACGGAGTCCTCAGCGCAGCAGTGGTGAACGGCTACCGAAGGGACACGAACCACTCCGATGCGAGAAGAAGCCAGGAGAAGGCAGCCTACCGCGCCGATCGACCCAGCCGCGGAGCAAGCTTGGTGACAACGAAACAGTAGATCAGAGTCTGGATGTACAAGCTCATCTGCGCGAACACCTTGAACGTGGACCTTCCCCCTGTGCGGCTCCTCCAGGAGTTCGGTGAAACCGAGTAGCGGGCGCCTTGAGCCACTGCCTTGAGGGACATCTCGATCGCGAGGTTGAACTGCCCGGATACCAGCGGCTGCATGCCATCGACGATCTCTCGGCGATAGCACTTGAACGGGTTGGTGAAGTCATTGTACCGCTCGCGGAACAGACTCGCTGCCAGCCAGTTCCCCATGCGGTTCACCATCCATTTCAGACGCGGATACTCCTCGACGCGAGCGCCGGCAATGTACCGCGACCCGAACGCACACTCATAGCCCTCGCCGATACTCCTGTAATAGGCAATCAGATCCGCCGGGCTGTCCGAGCCGTCGGCCATCACGACGGCTACGGCGCTGCCCCGATAGTGAGTCAAACCACAACGCACTGCATGTCCAAAGCCATGCCTGCCCTGGTTGTTGACATGTCGTAGTGCAGGATAAGTCCCCTCCAGTTCGATCAGCACTCTCTCGGTGCCATCCGAACTTCCGTCGTTGACGACCAGCAATTCGTAGTCGAATTGTGCAAGATCGAGAGCCGTCGCAAGCGACTCAATCGACTCGCCAATGGTATGTTCTTCGTTGTAGGCCGGAATGACGACGGAAAGCATGGCTACTGTGGTGTTCGGGAGCCCGCGACTCAAAAGGGTCCGTACCAGGCAGAAACCCGGCGTACGGCTTCGCTGATCTGTGCGAGGGGGGCCGCTGGCCGACGCATTTCGATCGAGACCCAACCCGAATAATCAATCTGACGCAGGGCCTCGCCGATACGGGCATGATCGATGACGGTACGATCGAAACCCGACAGATGCGGCTCGCTCACATGAAAATGGCGGATCATGTCATTGCATACGATGACTGCTTCCGCAGGATCGTCCCCCGCCAGATGAATGCAGCCCGTGTCGAGCATTAGGCCGAATCCTGGTTCGTCGACCGCACGCACCAGCTCGCGTGTCTCGCGCCATCGCGTCATGAACTTGCTGCCATAGGCCTCAGGGAGCGGTTCAAGGCAAAGACATGCGCCATGCGCGGCACAGATTCGGGCGGCTTCGCGGAAGAAGTCGATCGCCCTGGCAGCGGCCTCGGTAGCCGTCAGATGACCTAGGTCGCGATTGCGCGGCGCACCGAAGACCAGCGCCCGAGATCCAAACGCCGACGCCAAGTTCGCGACCCGACCGATATGCTCCAGCGCCTCCTGACGAATGGGATCGGGAGCCAAGATGAGCAGTTCCGGTCGGCCGAAGAAAATGGCTTGCATGGAGGGGAGTTCGAATTGCTCCGAAGCGAACGCCCGACGCCAGTTCGCCGCGGACTGAACGTCGGCACCGGCCCAGCCCGGCCAGAGCTTCGTAGGCGCCAGCTCGATGCCCCGGACGTCTCGACGGCGGAGCATCTCGAGTACCGCTGCTTGCTCTTCGATGTCCCAGGCGATGTTCGAAACGGCCAGCTTCACCGAATGTCTCCCCGGCGATAACTCTCAATGTAAAGGCCGAGCTTCCGGCAAACCTCCTCCCGACTCCAGATGAAGCCGTCACTGCCACCGAACAGGTCTGCGTATTTCGTTCGGCACGCGTACTGGCTTTCGAAACCGGGATCGCTACCGACGCGGAGTTCCGGGAAGAACTGCTGGATGATCCGCGCCGTTGTAACCGGTTCAGGGAACAAGTGAATCAACGAGATGTCTTCGCGCAATGTCAGGCCAATATGTTCCCAGAGGTTCGCGAGGTCGTAATACTGAAAACTCGAGTTCGGCTCAATCTTCTCTAGTTGATTCTCGTTCAAGAGATCGTAGATCACGTTCTTCTTCAGGCCGGGTCCGAAAAGCGACGGTAGTCGGACGACGCTCGTCTTGGGAAACATCGCCTGCACGATGCGTTCCAGGCGCAAGCGATGGGCCCCGTAGGCGTGGTTTTCGTATCCGCTGGGATCGAAGTCCTCGTCGACGCCATCGAACACTCCCAGGACGTCGATCGTGGAGACCAATACGACGCGTTGTGCCTTTACGTGCGCGAGCGAGGCCAACAATCGCTCAATACCCGCCCAGTCCTCGTTCGGGTTCAGATTCGCCCACCACCGTTTTGCCTGCACTGCGGAGAGGACCAGTAGTTCGAACGATCGTCCCGCGATCTCGCCAATGTTCGTCGAATTGTACACGGCGTCGAACCTGTGCTGGCGATGCAGATTGCCGCCCACGAATCCCGAATACCCCACCAGGGCGCTCTCGCTTGTCAAGGGGATGCCTCCAATGCACCAAGCCGATCCTGAACGCGCGGACGGTCGTCCCTCTTCGTTGATCGGCGGTGGGAGTCAGAAGTCGTAGTCAGCCCCGGTCTTCGCGCGATTCGCACGGCCCACGGCCGACCTGACGCTACGGAGGAAATGTCGCAACAGGGCAACCCCGGACTTCCAATTGGAGTTCTTCTGAATACTCACGCTGTCGAGTCCAGGATACTCTCTGGCCCGGGCAACGATCAATCCGTCGGTCGTGAAGCTCTCGCTCCGACTGTGTTCGGCGACAATCCGAAACTCATGCTCTTGGAAAAACGCGCGACAACGCGCATGAACGTCGTGTCCGTGCGTCGATATGAAAAAATAGCCGATCCGCGACGCGCGAACCGACTCGACCGCTCCCGCGAGCAGTTCATCTTCCGCGCCCTGAATATCGGCATGCACGATATGCGCAAACTCGATGTTGACCCTCTTCATCAGGTCATCGATCGAGATTCTCTCGAGATCCACGATGACCTCGTTCTCGAACTTCTTCGTATGCGGTGATTCGGAGGTTGCGCCGACATAGGCTCTGATGAATTCGGCGTGCAGTCCATTGAGCGCAAAGTTGTCGAATCCCACCCGCGCGTGATCATCAACGGGCTCGATGAGTATATTGCGAGCGCGAGTTTTCGTTGTCTGGGCCCACATCGAATAGTAGCCCCAGTAGCTTCCTGCTTCGATCATGCAAATGTCTTGGGGGAGCGAGTTGAGAACCTCGTAGAAGACACGCTCCTCCTGTGGCTCGTGGTGGCCTCTGAGGTGCGAAATGATCTCCGTGTTCAGGTCGGCGTAGTAGCTGTTGAGGCGTACCTTGATGCCGTTGTGCATTACTTGATAATCCACCCCGCCATCATGGACATGTACGAGCGCGCCAGCGTCCTTCACTTTCGGGATCGACGCACAATCGTTGGGGGCCTCCGTGCAGATCGCGAACAGGAATTTCTGGTAAGCCCAGGCAACGGGCGGGACGCGCGTCCTCAGGAACGCCCTCGATCTCCGCAAGAAGTCTCGTCCCGCGGACCGAGTGCGCTCCTGGTGAGGCGGCGTTGATGGATCGGTTCGCGTCATCTGCGCACATTCGACTCGCTGGATGTCGTGCTGCGGGCCGGGAGGTCAGCTGCCACCCGATTGCGTCGTGGTGGCGCCTTCGAGCGGTAGCCTGCCGGGGGTCGAGCTGGAGAACGGCATGGTGGATTCCGTGACGACATTGACGCGATCTCGTTCGATGTGCGAGAGGGGGCTCGTCGACTCGTCCCCGACGTAATAGGGAGGACGATCCCGCAGCCGCTCGAGGATCCGGCCCACGTATTCGCTCATGATCGTCAGCATGGCCGTCAGGAATAGAAACTGTCCGGCGCTTTGCAGGGATAGCGACGTCCAGCCATTCGTGTCGAACCGCTTGTACGCGTAGATCATGGCCACAACGAATACGTAGAGCACGTCGATCAGGGCAGCCGCGATGCCCATCCAGGTGACGAATCGCAGTGGGTGTCGGGAGTTCTCCACGACGAAGTCCACGGCAGTATTGATTCCGGTGATCACACTGCGCGGCGGTCGGCGGTGGTCGCGGACAACCGGGATGTACGGAAACTCTTGATGCGGATAGCCCAGAAAACAACTGGACAGACGTAGGTATCGATGGAGGTCTTTGCTCTGGGTGATCGCGTTCAAGGCGCGTCGGCTTAGACATCGGAAGTGGGTCGAGTTCTTCGGCAGTTTGAGACCTAGGAAGCGCGCGCAATACGCGCGGAAGACGCGTGCGCCGACGCGATACAGCCAACCCTCGGGGCGGGGGCCCGCGATCACGCCGAATACGACGTCATTGCCCGCCCGGGACTGCTCGACGATCGATGGGATCGATTCGGGTGGATCCGTTCGGGGCGACATGACGACGACGAAGTCGCCGATGACCAACTCCAGGCCGGCTGCGATCGTCACCTCTTCGCCGAAGCGCCGCGAAAGCCGCAACAGCCGAATCCCCGGGTGGCGCTTCAGGAGTTCCTGGGCCGTTTCGACGGAGTCGTCTTCCGAGCCGTCGTCGACGAGCACGAGTTCGTAGTTGTCGAAGCGGTCCCGCAGGATTGGTATCACCTGCTCGACAAACGCTTCGAGGATGTCCGAATCGTCGCGGATGGGTGCCACGACGGAGACAAAGCAGTCCAACGGCATATCTCTTACCTCAGGGCTCCGATGAAGTCGCGTATGTACTCCTGGATGTCGAAGACATTGTCGATCTTGCCTCCTAAGACGCAAACGATGTTCCGGAAAGTGTCCAGGGGCTTGAACAGGATCGGTCGGCTGTCGTCGACCTCGCTGCGCGGGAGTACGGTCTTCACTTCCCAAAGGCTCTCGACGAAGCGCGCACCCGCGAGGGCGGGAATATAGCGGACGGCATCACGAATCATGTGTCCGTAATGCGACCGTGGGCGAAACGTCTCGAAATGCCGGCGCGCGTCGAAGTACTCGGCGCCGGGAGCATCCATCCAGGAATGATGAGGCGTGTAACGAACGTGATGCAGGGTGTGGAGTCCGCGGTCTGGGAACGGCATGGTCGCGAAGAAAGGACCGTCCATGATGGTGACCCCCATGTCGCGGATCGACTCCGGCACTTCGATGAGGGCCATTTCGGCGAACTCGTGCTTCATCGGTACGAGCGGCAGGCCCGAGCGTGACAAGATGCCGTTGATGAGCGAGTAGGCGCAGTTGAAGACGTACTGGGTCTCGACCTGATGAGGCGTCGCATCCATGTCAAATGTCACGCGACATGTGCTTCGGGACGGAGTGAGCGTGTCGACCGAGGCGCAAGTCTCATATTCAACGCCGACATCGGTCAGCTGTGTCTGAAGCATGCGCCTCAACTTCGCGGCATCAAACGCGTACTCGATGACCGAGAACACGTCCTCGACGTGGGAGGGATTGAACAGCGCCTTGATGTCGTGTGCGGCCGGCCAGAGCGGTGCGTGGATGCGGTTGCAAAACAGAGTGAACTGGCTGGCGGAGACCTTGGAAAACCTTCGTGCGATCGCATAGTACTGAGCGGATGGCGAAACTACGGCGTCCGTGTATTCAGCGATGAACCGCGGAAAGTTCAAGCGAGAGCGAAGCGAGGTCAGTATGCTCCGGGGATAGTGATAGCCGTGATGTACGCGAGCTTGATTGCGATAGGAGGCGCGCTCGAGCAGCTGGTGTTCCTTCTCGAGGAGGAGAACACGCTCAAAGTACTGGCGCAGTTCACGCGCGACGACGCAGCCGTAGAATCCCCCGCCAATGACCACTGCGTCGTAGGAATCAAAACGCATAGTACCAACTCTGGCAGTCGCGTGAGTGGAGATCGAAAGGTAGGCGTGGCCGGCTAGGTGCGCCACCGCAGGGCAGCCGGGAAGCGGCGGGCGACCGAAGGGGCGATCGAGTCATGGATGTAAGCCAACGTCCGCAACAGGGGCGGACCGAGGCTGGGAGGCGGGGGAGGTGGGGGCAGCGAAAAACGCATCTGTCGTCCTACGTGTGGAGAGCCGCAGCCATCTTCCTTGACGTGAGGCGTCGCGCGAGGCCTGCGTTGGCGCCCGACTGCACACGATTCTGGATGGGGGAGTCAAGTCGGTCGTCGCCTGCGCGAACGGCAACTCCGGGACGCTGCCCTGCACGAGCCGAACGCCGACGGGGGCATACTGGCGAGGGGCATGGATCTGCCGGATCGAGTTGTCGAGGCCGCTCAGGGGCTCGTCGGCTGCGGCGAGGTGCCGTCGGGTCGGGCGGCGGGTCAGCGGATCGCGGCCATCTTCGGCGTCGAGTCGGTGGTCGCGACCGGGCTCGTGATCGTCGTGCTGCTGAAGCTGTTGCACACCTGATCCGCCGGGTCGGCGCCGGGGCCGGTGGCAGCACCCCAGAAGTTGCCCGCCGCGGTCACGGCTCCGCCCGTGTTGTTGGTCAAGCCGCAGTTGCTCCCGAACGCCGTGCCATTGCCGGCGAAGGTGTTCCCGAAGATCAGGCCTGGGGTCCCACTCGAGCCGAGGCTCGCGCCAGTAGTGGTGTTGGCGAGCGCCGCGTTGCGCGAGAACTCGGCGAAGTCGGTAAGGCCGAACCCCACGCCGTTTCCGATCGCGAGGTTGCGGGTGATCACGTTGCCCGCCCCTGAGACGAGGAATCCCGACTGGCAACCCTGCACCGTGTTGCGATCGATCCGGCTCCCCGTGCCCAGCACCAGGAAGAACGCGCTGCCGGCCCCGGAGCTGCAGACGATGCGATTGTCCTTGAACAACCCGTCGTTCGCCGTCGAGCCGATGCCGAAGTTGACCGGCCCCGCGATCACGTTGCCGACCACCTCGACGCCGGACGCGACCGCGGAGATCGCGGCCGAGTTCACGTTCCCCAGCGTGACCACGGTGAAGCCCTTGCTCGCCTTCCCGAACTCGACGTCGCTCGCCGTGATCACGATCCCGTCGCTCGGCGCGCCCCCTCGCCTGCGAATCAGCGTGCCGGCCGCCCCACCGGTCGACTCGACGGTGAGCCCGGCGACACCGATGTTCACCGCGCCGGGCTCCTCGCCGGCCTCGCCGAACAGCCCGTCGACGTCGAGGTCGTCGCTGTAGACGCCGGGGCCCACGAGCACCCGGTCGCCGGGCATCGAGTTCAGGACCGCGCGGGTGATCGAGCGGCACGGGCTCGCGGTCGGTCCGCAGGTCGGCGAGTCGACGCCGGTGTTCGAGACCGTGAGCGTGATGGCCGCAGCGGGGAACGGCAAGATGACGAGCAGCGAGACGGCGACGATCCGGACGACGGGCTGCAGCATCGGAGGTACCTCCCTGGCGCCACCCTCCGCGGAATCCGCACGATCGGCAAGCTCATTCGAACCCTCTCTTGCGAACCTTTCTTGCGAACCTTCTCGTGGCTCAGCGCGTCGCGATCCTGGGTCGCTCGGCCTTGGCGTAGGTCTCCTTCACGACGATCCTGCCGTCGCGCACGTGCAGCACGTCGAGCCCGCGCCACGCACGCGTCTTGCCGTCGCGCTCGAGCGTGCACGTCCACGAGATCAGCGCGCGTCCCGCGCCGGGATCGACGAACAGATCCTCCTCGTGGAAGCGGATGCGGCCGAAGTCGCCGCGGAACTGCGGAACGAAGGCGGCACGGATCGCGTCGCGCCCGACGTGGCGCCGACCGTCGAACTCGTCGTACACCGCGTCCTCGGCGAAGAACGCCATCACGCCGTCGAGGTCGTCGCGGTTGAAGCCGTCGGTGAAGGCGCGGGTCAGCTTCGCGAGCGCAGGCGCCGCTGCGGCGTTCATCTGTACTGCTCCCCGACGCACAGCGTGCCGTTGCAGACGTCGAGCACGACGCCGTCGGGGCGCAGAAAGGCCGACTTCAGGTCCTGCGCCGCCGGAATGCGCGGCGTGTCGTCGTGCGGGTCGTGGCCCTCGCGCGGCGGCACGTTGCCGAGCGGCGACAGCACGGCACCGGTGTCGAAGAGGAAGTAGGCGGAGCCGTCCCACGGGTAGGACGGGACGGGCTCGATGCCCCAGCCCTTGTCCTCGTTGATGGTCCGGTCGGGCGCGGCGAGCGGGACATGGCCGTTGACGGCCATCGTGCGCGCCTGGATCTGCAGGGAGTACTCCGACACCTGGTGGTCGCCCACCGCGCCCAGCAGCAGGACCTTCTTGACGGGCGTCCCGGGCAGCGGGTCGCGCGTGACGTGGTTCGCGTAGCCGTTGGTCTCGCCGCGGTCCCAGAGCATCTGGATGATCTGGATGCCGATCAGCTGGTCGTACGGGTCGGGGTACGCGGGCGCGTAGATGAGCTTGTAGTCGTCGAAGTCGACGCTGCGCTGCAGCAGGAACGAGTAGTTCATGCCCGCCTCGCCGAGCACGCCGCGCGTGAAGTCCTGCCCGACGGCCATCAGCGCGCCACCCAGGATCGCGCCCTGGCTGTTGCCGTCGTAGTAGAGCTGCGCCCGGTCGAGGAGCGGGCTCTGGTCGTCGCGCCGGAACGCGGGGTGCGCGGCGAGGCCGTCGGGGTGCACCATGAGGCGGCCGAGGAAGAGCTCGTTGAGCAGTCCCTGCTGCAGGCGGTCCGCCAGCGTGTGGAAGAACGACAGGTCGCCGAGGATCCGCACGGCATTCCCGACGTCCTCCTCGGCCATGCCGATCTCGTTGGTGGCGCAGTTGACGAGCGCGTGGCGCTCCGCCATCTCGCGCACGATCGTCGAGTTCACCTCGCCGTAGTCACCGAGCAGCCCGTGCCCGTAGAGGATGCCGCGCGCCGGCGCGTCGCTCGCGAACGCCGACGGTGGGATCGTGCACTGGAACGGTGCCACGAGCTCCGTCCCCTGGTATGCAGGCAGTCCGTCGGCGCCGAGCGCCAGCGCCGAGCCGGGGCCGCCGTCGCCGGTCAGGTAGCTCGGCACGCGAAACGTGCCGGTGATGCGCCGCGCGATCTCCGGGCCCACGTTCTCCTCGACCAGGTCGACGGTGAACGGCGGCACGGCGTCGCCGAGGCGCACGAACGCATCGTCGCGCATGCGCCGCATGCGTCCCGTGATGCTCTCGGTCGACGCGACGGTGAAGTCGAATGCGAGCTGGAGATCGTCGCGCGCGACGCCCGCCTTCTCGAGGGCCGCGAAGACCTCGTCGAGGTGCGCGCGCCGCCCCTCGAACAGGGCGTCGGTGGTGCGCTGGCCGTCGCGGTAGGCGCGGAAGGCGGGCGACGGCGCGATCGCGGTGCCCGACCCGTCGACCAGCCGCCGGAACGCGACCGCGTAGCGGTGTCCGTCGAGGTGATTGACGGCGGCGCGCAGGATGAGCGTCCGCTCGCCGTCCGGCGCGTTCAGGTCGAGCTCGGCCCAGTGCGGGCGTCGCTCGCCGGTCGCGAGGTCGACGATCACCGTCGGCGAGTCGTCGTCGAGCGAGCGGCCGATGGCGTCGATGCGCGCCGCTCCCGAGGCAGCGAGGTCGACGCCGGGCAGGAAGGCGAGCACCGCCGAGCCCGGGCTGAAGCCGTCGTTGCGGTTCCACTCGGTGGGGTCGACGTGCTTGCCGGCGGCGTTCGCGGGCAGCGAATCGGCTGCGAAGGCGACGCGGCGCCCGGTGGGCTGGGCTCCATCCGCGACCGTGTAGAAGTCGTTCGGCAGCGGCAGCAGGCAGCGCTGGGGGGCCAGCACGTCGCAGCGTTCGGCGTCGCGGAGGTCGATGCCCAGCTCCGCCGGCGTCCTCGGTGACGACGAGCCGCCGTCCGAGCAGCCGGTCCCCGCCGCCAGCGTGGCCGCCAGCAGGGCTACCGCGCTGGACGGTCTTCCGTACCGTGCCATGTCCGCTCCCTCCATCCCGCGGCCGAACGGCGGCGCGCGAGCGAGCAGACGACGACGGACGGGTGGCGGTTGTCAACCCGGATACGAAGCCCGATGCGACGCCCGGCTGCGAAGCCCGCATGCGGCAAGGGCCGGCGGGACAGCCCGCCGGCCCTTGCCGAGGCCGGCCCGCGTGCGCGGACCGGGCAGACGGCGCCGTCAGAGCGACGCGGAGAGGCCGATCATCGTCGTCAGGAAGTTGAAGGCCGTGCCGGGCGCCGGCGTGTTGTCGTAGTCGTCCACGACCGAGAGCTTGAACGACAGCTGCCTGTACACCGGGAACAGCAGAGCGGCCTCCGACTTGAGGAGGAAGTCGTTGGTGAAGTCGGAGACGCTCGGCAGGTAGCTCACGCTGCCGGTGAACTTCGCCCCGTAGGGCAGCGGTACCTGTGCCTGCAGGCCGAACGAAACCGCGAAGTAGTCGCGGGTGAGGCCGCCGAAGAACTTCTCGTACACCCACGATCCGCCGACCGTGCCGGCGAAGAAGTCGGTGCTGTCCTTCTCCTCGGACGTCCAGAACTTGTAGCCGACGCCGGCCTCCGGGATGCCGCGCACGCTGACGCGCTGGATGCCGTTGTACTCGAGCCACCCGTTGCCGTAGCCGAAGAAGCGCGGCGTGAGGTCGTACTCCTCGCGCACCTTGCCGAACAGCTGGTCGGCGAGCTTGGTGGAGGACTCGCCGCGCTTCTGCTGCGTTCCGTAGGTGTACCCGGTGTCGAAGGAGAAGCGGGTCGGCCCCTTGACGCGATTCACCCCGAGTCCGGCACCGAAGTTCGTCGAGTCGACCGTGCTGCGCGTGAGGCTGAAGCCGAGGTCGAGGTTGCCGCTCCAGTAGCGCAGCTGGCTCTTCGCGGCGGCGAGCGGCGACTCCTCGTACGCCTCGCGCGACTGCACGAGCTGAAGCTCGCTCGTCTGGACGCGCACCGGCTCGCTGCTGCCCTCGGGGCCGACCAGAACCACGCCTTCCTCGACGTCGAGGATGCGGCCCTGCGTCATGCCTTCGTCCCCGTGCGAGAGCACGTACTCCTTCTCGGTGGTCAGGCTCTCGACCTCCTCGAGCGGGATCTCGATGCTGCCCTTGCCGTACGTCGTCTCGAAGACGACGGTCTTCGCGGTGACGGTCACCACGGTGCCGCGCAGCCTGTCCCCCTGGACCACGATCTCGTCGGCGGCCGCCGCGCGGCCGAGCGACAGGGTCCCGAGCAGCGCCACGAGCGCGATGCGACGAACTCCCATGTTCTCCCCCCCTGTGATTGGCCCGGCCCCGCGGCCGAGCCCTGCGAGTTTGCCGGATGAGCGCAGATCCGCAAGGGGGGATCCCGTCGGTCGGCGCCGGGGCGGTGCCGCGCGATCGAGCGGTCGCGCGAGCTTCGCGCGGAAGCTCCGCTGTGCCACACTGCGGGCCGCGGAGGGATCGCTTGGGTAAGGTCAAGATCGGAGTCGGCTTCAGCGTGAGCCGGGCGGGGATTCCCGGGCCCGACGAGATCTGCGCCTTCGCCGAGCGCGTGGAGGAGCTGGGGCTCGACTCGATCTGGCCGTCGGACCACGTCGTCACCCGGCAGCCGAGCCTCGATGTCGCGTGCCTGATGGCGCTGTTCGCGGCGCGCACCAGGCGCATCAAGATGGGGCCGAGCGTGCTGTCGCTGCCGGCCCGGGACCCGGTCCACGTCGCGAAGACCTACGCGTCGCTCGATCACCTGAGCGGTGGCCGCCGGCGCGTCATCATGGCGGTCGGGCTCGGCGGCGACGCGCGCGAGAGCACCGTGTCGGGGATTCCGGAGAACGAGCGCGGCGCGCGCATGCGCGAGGGCGTCGAGGTCCTGCGCAAGCTCTGGTCGGCGCCGAACGTCACGCACGAGGGGCGTTTCTACCGTTTCGCGAACGTGACCATCGAGCCGCGGCCGGTCGGCGGCCCGCTCGACGTCTGGATCGGTGGCCAGAGCGACCTCGCGCTCAAGCGCGTGGCCCGCTACGGCGACGGCTGGATGCCGTCGTTCATCACCGCCGCCGAGTTCGCCACCGGCATGAAGAAGCTGGCCGCGTACGGCGAGGAGCTCGGTCGGCGGATCGAGCCCGGCGAGGCGGGGGTCCTGCTCTTGACGCACGTCAGCCGCGACGCCGAGGCCGCGCGCGAGGCGGCGCACAGATTCCTCAAGCGCGCGCCGGTGCCGCAGGAGGCGCTCGACGAGCGCACCGCGATCGGCACCGTTGCCGAGGTGGTGGCGCGGCTGCGGGCCTTCGTCGACGCGGGTTGCACCAAGTTCATCCTGTTCCCGGTGGCGCCGGCCGGCGAGCTGATCCCGCAAATCGAGCTGTTCGGCAGCGAGATCCTGCCGCGGCTCGCATAGGAGGGGCGATGCTGAAGACGGTGATGCGGTTCCCGCTCGCTGCGGTGCTTCTCGGCGCCGGCGTGATGCACTTCGTCGACCCGTGGTTCTTCGTGCAGATCATGCCGCCCTACCTGCCGTGGCACTGGGAGCTGGTGTACCTCTCGGGCGTGATCGAGATCGCGCTCGGCGTGGCCCTCCTCGTGCCGGCGACGCAGCGACTGGCCGCCTGGGGTGCGCTCGCGCTGTTCGTCGCCGTCTTCCCGGCGAACGTCCACATGGCGATGGCGAACGTGCAGTTCGACCCGCCGCCGGCCATGGGCCAGCCGTCGCAGGCGGCCGCGTGGGGCCGCCTCCCGCTGCAGCTCGTGCTGATCCTGTGGGCCTGGTGGCTGGCGCGCGACGACCGCGGCAACGGCCGGCTCGAGCTGCCGCGTTAGCTGCGCTCCGCGCCGGGAGCGGTGCCATGATTCCGGTCCGGCGGCACCGCGGCAGAATCTGCGTTTCGAGACGGTGACGGGCCTGTTAGCGTTCGGGCGGCCATGAAGCTTCGCGAGGCGGTTCGCGCCACGACGCACTGGGTTCCGTTCGTCGCGCGCACGGTGGGGTACGGGCTGGTTTCGCTCTGCATCGGCCCGCTCACGCGCGAGCACCGCGCGAGTCTGTGGGCGATGCGCGCCTGGTGCAGGGCCAGCGTGCGCGGGCTCGACATCCAGGTCGACGCGAGCGGCCTCGACAACGTCCCGCACGACGCGCCCTTCATCTATTGCTCGAACCACCAGAGCCTGGTCGACATCCTCGTGCTCGGCAGCGTGCTGCCCGGCGACTACAAGTGGGCGGCCAAGCGTTCCCTGATGAGGATCCCGTTCATCGGCTGGCACCTGCGCCTGTCGGGGCACGTGCCGGTCGATCGCGGCGCCGGGCCGAAGGCCGCGGCGGCCGTGGTCGAGCGCCTCCGGGAGGTGCTGTCGCGGGGCAAGCCCCTGCTGATCTTCCCCGAGGGCACGCGCAGCGAGGACGGTATCGTGCGGCCGTTCAAGGCGGGAGCGTTCTCGGCGGCGGTCGGGAGCGACGTCCCCATCCTGCCCGTCGCGATCGAGGGGACGCACCAGCTCATGAGGAAGGGCGCCTTCGACCTCGGCCACGGCGTGCTGCGCCATGTCGCGGTGAAGGTCGGCGCGCCGCTCCATGCGACGCGCCACGGCGACGAGGGAGCGCGAGTCGACGAGCTGCGCGACCGGACGCGCGCCGCGATCGTCCGCATGCACCGCTCCATCGGTGGCAGCTGCGCAGACGATCCGGCCGATGCCGGCGATACGGACACCGAGGCGCGGCACCGGCACGCGAACGGCGATGGCTCGTCCCTGAGCCCGTGAGCGAGGCCGGCTCCGGAGCGACCGGGTCCGCCGGTGGCCGCGGCGGCGCTCAGCGCGGCAGCCGCGCCTCCACGGGCGGCAGCGCCGGCAGCTCCAGGTTCGCTTCGCGCTGATACCAGTACGCCGTGCTCGAGTAGTCGTTGGCGAGTGCGTTGGCGTGCCCGGTCTCGATCGTCACGCGAAGAGCGCGGCGGAAGCGGATCGGGTCCTCGACGTGGAAGCGGTACATCGAGCTCTTCCCGCCCCACGGCCAGTCTTCGCTGCCGCTGTAGACCGTCAAGCCATGGTAGGGCGCGCTGAACTCCTCCTTCGGGCAGAAGGCCGTTCCGAAGTAGTCCTCGGTGCCCGTGCCGTGCAGGCGCGGCGGCCACGGCTCGTCGTCGACGAAGATCATGTCGTCGCCCTCACCGTACCAGTCGTTCACCTGGCGCTCGAAGACGTCGACGTTCAGGTTGCAGCCGACGTAGTGCCCGTCGCCGCGCACGTCGAGGATGACGTAGTTGCGCGCGCCGTCGAGGTTCGGCTTTCGCCACGGGCCGCGCATCGCGAATCCGGGCCCGGTCGGGCGCGCGTCGCTGTAGCCGTAGTCTTCGCGGGAGTATCCGTCCTCGAGCGCGGTGCCGGCCGTGCGCGGCACGCGGTTCCACCAGGCGTGGAAGCGCCCGAGGTTCGGGGCGATCGCACGGTGCTCCTCCCAGTCGACGTGGAAGTAGAAGAAGCGCGTCTGCGTTCCCTGGTTCTCGATCTCGAATCGGGCGCCGGCTTCGAACGGCATCGGAAACCAGCAGTTGAAGCCGCGTCCCTCCTGCGGGCTCATCTGCAGCGGCAGCGACGTGAAGTTGCGCCGCAGGCCGAATCCGATGCCGAAGAAGTCGCCGAGGGGCGCCTCGACGCTGGGGCGTTCGGCACCGTCCCACCAGATGCGCAGCACCGTCTGGCGCAGGTCGTGCGGCTCGTCCGGCCACGACATCATCGTCATCCAGAGATGCCGGACGATGCCCGCCCCGGAGATCTCGCCGAGCTTCGCGCGCTCGCCCGGGGGGATCACCAGGCAGTCGCGGTTGCCGCCGGTCCGGTCCCACGAGGAGAGCCGGCGACTCTCGTAATCGCGGATGCTGGCGAGGTTGGCGAGGCTGCCGGCTCCGAGCTCCATGGGCGTTCCCTCCCGGCCCTGGCTTAGCAGGTCCCGCCGTACCGGTCGCGGGAGGGAGAACGCCATGCGGGGCGCTTCGGGTCGGGTCGGGTCGGGCGCGTCGGCGGCGGGGAGCGCCGCGAGCGGCCCGGGACGACCGGAGCAGAATTGGCGCCCGGGTCTCTCAATATGCGGTCCGACCGGATCTTGGTTGAAGGTTGGAGGTTGCGCAGACGTCAACGATTTTCGCATACAGACGCGGTGCAGCTGCGGCCGTGGATTGCTGGAAGCCGGGTATGCATGGGTCGAGCAGCAGCCCCGGCGTAGGGGGTCCACGGTCACACCCTACTCCTCAAGGAGGATACTCGAATGATGAAGAAGATTGTGGGAACGACCGTCGCGGTCGCCCTCGCGCTGTCGGCCTCGGCTGCCCTCGCGGGTACCTATGTGACCGGATTGCTGCCGTCGGAGTTCGGCGGTGGCTACATTCCGCCGAACCCGGCCATCCTGAAGAACGCGCAGAAGGCGGCCGCGGAAGGCACCAAGCTCGCCGCTTCGGTGGAGAAGTGCTACGCGAAGGGCGCGGCCAACTACTCGAAGGGCAAGGCGACCAACGTGACGACCTGCCTGAGCGACCCGGGTAAGGGCGTTGTGCCCAAGTACCAGGCCAAGATCGGCGGCATCGCGGCGAAGGCGCCGGGCCTCCCGACCTGCGGTGGCACCCCGGGCGCCAGCGGCCCCGTGATCGCCGCCCTCGTGAAGGGCTTCAACGGGCAGACCTACTGCCAGTCGCCGAGCGGCGCGTTCGTCGACGGCAC